>CAMWIM010000024.1 GCA_947174335.1 uncultured Porphyromonadaceae bacterium
ACAGGAACTTCGGCTGTATCAACAGCAGAGTTTGAGAATGAGAATTGTTCCTTGCTTGGGGGAACGCAGTTCTCGTCGTTGCAAGCTGATGAGGTAACGTAACCGGCGATGTCATAGTTGTCGGCGGTCAGTTTAAAGTCTTGAGTAAGTATGACGTTATCGGTCCACCAGCTAAGTTGGGCATCGAACATTTCGTCATATTTTGATATGGCCTTTTTGTCGGCGTTCAAACCTCCAACAAGTTCAGCACCTTCGAGAGTGGTGAAGGTGATTGAGAGGGGAGTGGGTCCGGCTGACGGGTCAACCTCGTTACTATACATGTGCCAACCGTTGAGAATTGACGCTTTCATGACTATTTGTCCGGTTTTATCACCGGTCATGTTGAGGTCGATATCCCATTTTACCGGAATAATCAATTGCGCTGATGCGTTCGAAAAAATTGACGCAACAAGTGTGATAATTAAAAGGGTAAATTTTCTCATTATTATTTATGTGTTAAATTTACTAAGGATGTAGGTTAGAAAATTGAATTTTGGATGTCGGTAGTGAAACGTTCGAGAGTTTCGATTCCCATCAGGGAGTTGCCATGGGCGTCGAGTTCGGGACTCCATGTTGCAATCACAAGGTTACGGGGAATGTAGGCTACAACTCCGCCTCCGACACCGCTTTTGCCGGGCATGCCGACCCGGAAAGCAAAATCGCCCGATTCGTCATAGAAACCGCAGGTGAGCATGACTGCTCCAAGACGTTTTGCCTGACTTTGGGTCAGAATAGCTTCGTTGTTGAGCGGGTTGACACCTTCGTTAGCCAAAAAGCGGAAAGCATGGGCAAGGTCAACACACGACATTGATATGGCACATTGCGAGCAGTAAACATCAATAATTGTCTCGACATCGTTATGAATGTTGCCGAAGCTTTTCATGAAGTAAGCGAGTGCCATGTTGCGGTCGGCGTGCTCGCGTTCAGAACGGGCTATCGTATGGTCATAATAAATGTCGTCATTGCCTGTCAGACTTCTGATAAAATCAAGTATAGCCTCTTTGGGACGTGGATAAAGATCGATGAGACGGTCGGTTACGACAAGTGCGCCGGCATTGATGAACGGGTTGCGCGGAATGCCTTGCTCATGTTCGAGCTGAACCAATGAGTTGAATGGGTTACCTGAGGGTTCACGTCCGACCGAAGTCCAAATTTTGTCGCCGAGATGACGTAGTACCATGGCGAACGTGAATACTTTGGAAATACTTTGGATAGAAAATTTGGTTTCGGCATCGCCAACGGTAAACATATCGCCATCGAGAGTTTGTACGGCAATTCCGAATTGTCGCGGATCGGTCATTTCGAGTGCGGGGATATAGTTGGCAACTTTGCCTTTGCCCCACATCGGTTTGACCTCGTTATATATTTGTTGAATGACAGCTTTATAGTCCATTAATATAGTGGATATAGGTTGGTGTTATAATTAAGGCGGTGCAAAGATAATTAAAAAATCAATGATACAACAAAGTAAACCGAAAAAATGTGTAACTTTGCAGAAGAAAGCAGCCGGACGGCTCGTCGCCGGCGCCAAGCGCGCAGGAGGAAAGTCCGGGCAACAAGAGCACCATATTTCTTAACGGGAAGCTGTCGGTGACGGCAGAGGCAACGTGACAGAAAATAACCGCCCTGCAAGGGGTAAGGGTGAAAAGGTGGGGTAAGAGCCCACCGGGTGACATAGTGATATGTCATGCCGCACGCCTTATGGGTTGCAAGGTCAAGTATACCGGCTATTAAGGACTGCTCGTCCGTTGCCGGGGGGTAGACTGCTTTAGACACATGGCAACATGTGCCATAGATAAATGACGGGCAGGGCGATATTTTTATGGTTTATGGTATGTCATCGCCCTACATAACCCGGCTTATAGCCCGGCTGCTTTCTTTTTTTAACACATCTTAACACTATGTCGTGTAACTTTTGAGTACCTTTATGCGTCAAATGAATATATAACCCCTACAAAATTTAAGATATGAAATATTTAGGTTACGCAGCTTTGCTTCTCATCGCCATCGCTGCATATTCTTTTAAACCAAGCGATAAGACAGAGACAATCACTCCATCATCAAACATTATCAGTAAAAATTTCACAGTTGGCACGTTTAACGAACTCGATGTGTCATCGGCGATTGCGGTCAAATTCATTCAGTCGGCGGGTGAAACAAAAGTAGTTGCCAACGGACCGGATAATTTGATTGACCGGCTTGACATAAGCAATAAAAACGGAGAGTTGACAATTAAATATAAAAAGAACACCAATATCCGTTTTCACGGGATTAAAGATAAAAATGTTACTGTTGAGATTACATCCCCGACACTTAGTGAAGTTGAATTGTCGGGTGCATCAAGTTTCTCGGCTCCATCATTGAACACCAAGAATTTATCGATAGATCTTTCGGGCGCATCGGTTTTCAAGGTTGAAAACCTTGTGGCTACCAAGACTGACATTGATTTGAGTGGAGCTTCAACAGTGAAAGTTAAGAACTTCTCGGGTGAAAAGAGTTCTATTGAGTTGTCCGGCGCATCAACAGCAGATATGTCAGGTAGCTTGAATACGCTAAAACTCGAATTGTCAGGTGCATCAACCGCCAAACTTGCCAATTTGGTAGTGGATAACGGCAGTGTAGATGCAACTGGTGCTTCAAATGCGCAAACAAATATCAAAAACAAGAATTTGCATGCATCAGGTTATTCAAAGGTGAATAATAAATCAACAAAATAACCCATAAAGACATATAATACTTTGATTTCAATGTAGCCGAGAGTCGAGGATTGACTATCGGCTATTTTTTTGCTTTTTGGAGTGATAATACTTCAAATGTTGATTTTTTATAAAATAATTACAAATAAAATGCGAAAAAATCGGGTAAAAATTTAGAAAAATTGAAAATTTGTGTAACTTTGCAACCGAAAAGTACCCTGATGGCACTTGCTGCCTCTAACCACTGACTAACTCCTTATATTATTAGATTGTATTACATCAGAAAAACCAATCGCGTCTAAAACTAAAATAATAAAATCTAGATTATATGAAATTTTTAGTTTACACATTTCTTTTCTTTGCGGCTCTGATTGGGTGTGCATTCTCTGCTATGGAGAACAAAGGCTCAGCTCAACCCGAGACAATAAAACCGTCAGAAAATATTGTGACAAAGACTATGTCTGTCGATAGTTTTGACAAGCTCGAAATTTCGTCAGGTATATTTGTCAATTTTATTCAAACTGATTCGGCTGATACAACCCGCAGAGTACAGATTAAGGGCCCCGACAATATTGTGGATAAGGTTATTGTGCAAACCGAAAAGGGTAAACTGACTGTTAGTTTGCCAAAAGGCTTGACTATCGACAAGGGAGATAGTTTAGCTCGCATGGCTCGTATGGCGAGAATCGACAGTATTCTCAGAGTTGATAGTTTGAGAAATGACAGTATCTTGGCTGTTAAAGCTCAGAAATTGGCTGAAAAAGATAGCCTCAAGACTCTCAAAATTATGGAAAAAATGGAGAAAGACAGTCTTAAGGCGGTAATGAAGGCTGAAAAAGACAGTTTGAAACTTTTGGAAGCGGCTGCTGATACTGTTGTAAAAGATAAGAAGAAAGGTAAGGAAAAAGTTGCCAAAGGTGACATAGCAGCTCAAAATATCGCTAAAGCTAAAGAAAAAGCGGCGGCAAAAGAAGCTGCAAAAGCCGAAAAAGACAAGAAAGCTAAAGCCGGAAAAGTTGACAGCGCAAAAGTTAACGCTAAAAACGACAGCTTGAAAGCTAAACCTAAAAAGGTGAAAGCTCCCAAAGCTAAGAAAGACAGCGCAAGTAACGACAGCTCTAAGTTTCTTTCTCGTAAGGTAAAAGGCTTTGCTAAAAACGACAGTTCAATTCACATCAGCGAGTGGGCTGACAGTGTATTGAAAAACGACAGTATCCAGCAAAAGAATAAATTCAATCGTCAAGACAGTACTGAAAGTGTGGTAGTTGTTACAATTATCGCGCCCGCGCCTGAAAAGATCATTATGACAGGTTCGGCTAAGTTCTGCTCAATGTCATTGAAGGTTGAAGGATTAATCGTTACATTGAAAGATTCATCAGTGTTTGACGTGGATACACTCATCGCTGTTTGGAACAGAATAGAAATCGACTCTGCCGCTATGGACTCAATGATGTCTGACTCTGCTCACGTCAAAGGTAAAAAAGTAAAGAAAGGCAAAAAGTCTAAGAAAAACGAAGACGTTGATTCGATTTCAGACGACAGCAAAAAGTCTAAGTCTAAAAAATCGAAAAAAGATGATTCGTCAGACGAACCCAAGGCTGAAAAATCAAAGTCTAAAAAGGCTAAGAAAGGTGAAGCTGTAGATTCATTGACAGTAGCTAACGACTCAACTTCAGCAGACGGGAAAGCCGGAAAAGTCAAGGGCAAGAAGTCGAAGAAAGGAGAGTCAAACGACTCGATTTCGGGAGGTGACGAAAAAGCATCCAAGTCTAAGAAATCAAAGAAGAGCGAAGCTAACGACTCAATCGACAGTAAGGCGAAAGAAGCTGCTAAAGCTGAAAAAGAAGCAGCCAAGGCTGAAGAAAAGGCTAAGAAAGATTCACTCGCTCTTGTTAAGAGTCGCGCCGACTTTGTAGGTCACGTCAGATTTGACGCATACGATGCATCAATAATCAAAGTAGATTCAATCTATAGCGAATATGTAGTGCTCGATATGACAGACGAATCAGAAGCTGAAATCGGTGGCGAAACCGGTGTTCTCAACTTCAATATCATCCACATGTCAAGAGCCAACCTTCTCAATTTGCACGCTCTCCGTGGTAATGTTACCGATGCGGCGTTGTCAATGGTTGAAGTACAAATCGACACTGTCTCCACACGAAGCGTCAGCGGTGTTTCACTCTACGACAACATCATGGATCCAAAGACTCAGGTTGCAAAAGTGAAATCAAAAACTTTGGAATTCAAGGCTTATTTGATTGATGCTAAATATCAGATTCACCTTGCACTCGCTAAAGCTGAAGAAGCTCGCGAAATTGCCGAAATTGCTAAGGCAAGATCTAAAGTGAACAAAGCAAAAGCCCGTGTTGAAGAGGATAACGCCCGTGAGACCAAACTCGCAGAAACCCTTTCGGCATCAGAGTATAACAAACATAAATATATGAAGTCAGGCGGTCAGACTGCTAAAGATCAGCAACAGGCTGCAAGATCATATAATACTCCAAAGAATCCTCAGGAAGCAAAAGCTCTTGCCACACAACGTGCACAGGAAGCTCGTGCTATGGCCGCACAACGCGCTCAAGCCGCAAAAGAGATAAGAGCTAAACAACAGGCTGCCCGTGCCGCCGCTAAAGAACAGTCAAGAGCCGCTAAAGCTGAAGGTCAGGCTGACGGAAATGCTAAACAGAAACCTCAGAAGGCTTCTAAAAAGCAGAATGCTACACAAAGCCAGCAGGAAGCTAATCAGCAAGATCAGCCGAATGTAAAACAGAAGGCTGAAAAGCAGGTTAAGCCACAAAACGAAAAACAAGCTAAACAGCAAGCCGCAAGACAAGCTCAGCAAGAGGCTAAACAAAAAGTTCAGAAGCAGCAGCCTAAGCAACAGGATGCCAAACAAGCACAGCAAAAGCCTGAAAAGCAACCTAAGCCTCAGGATGAAAAGCAGGCTAAACAACAAGCTGCAAAACAGGCTCAGCAAGAGGCTCAGCAAAAAGCTCAGAAGCAACCCAAACAAAAGACTGCCAAGACAACCGCAACCAACGCAACTCAAACAGTTAATATTGTTGAAAATGAGTTGAACACTATCGTTAACGAGGTTGAGCAAGCTGTTCAGGGTGCAGCCGCCACAGTTAAGTAAGTTCAAATTTTTTCATTTAAATTTAGTTTATGATTTGGGGACAGCCGAAAGTCAATTAGACTTTCGGCTGTCTATCTTTTTGAATATAGATGTTGATTTAAAAGAAATTTTGCTTAAATTTG
This sequence comes from uncultured Porphyromonadaceae bacterium, assembly GCA_947174335.1. GTDB lineage: Bacteria > Bacteroidota > Bacteroidia > Bacteroidales > Muribaculaceae > CAJUPY01. The sequence goes on from CAMWIM010000024.1 coordinate 5,994, forward strand.
TAGCATAATTTAAAATCACATTTAAGATTTGAATGTCACGTTTCCAATTATCGAGATCGGGAAAATGGCTACCCGGCTTTGAATTGAAATATAAAATTAGCAAAACTAAATGAATTACAGTATCTTAGACCTACTTGGACTTTTAGGTGCCGTAGGTTTGTTCCTTTACGGAATGAAGGTAATGAGCGAAGGATTGCAGAAGGCGGCAGGAGACCGCTTGCGTAATATCCTTGGTGCAATGACGCGTAATCGCTTTACCGGAACATTAACAGGGTTTTTCATCACAGCATTAATCCAGAGTTCGTCGGCATCAACCGTAATGGTAGTCAGCTTTGTGAATGCCGGCCTTATGACCCTTGCACAGTCAATGGCTGTGATTATGGGTGCGAACGTCGGAACAACATTTACGGCATGGATTATTGCCCTGTTTGGTTTTAAAGTTGATATATCGGCATTTGCATTACCATTAATCGGCTTAGCGATACCGCTGTTGTTTGCCAAGAAGAGTCGCACCAAGTCTATCGGTGAATTCATGATTGGTTTTGCATTTTTGTTTATGGGACTCGATCTCATCAGCAAATATGTCCCCGATCTCCAGAGCAACCCCGAAATGTTTGCGTTCTTACAGCGTTATACATCAATGGGATTTGGATCGGTGTTGATATTCACTCTCGTGGGCGTTGTGGTGACTATGATAATTCAATCATCAGCGGCGACTTTTGCCATCACCTTGATTATGTGTAGTAAAGGATGGATAACATTTGACCTTGCCTGTGCATTGGTGCTCGGTTCAAACATCGGTACAACAGTAACACCGCTTCTGGCGTCAATGAGTGGAAATGTGGCGGCAAAACGAACTGCAATGGGTCACCTGCTGTTCAACTTGCTCGGTACAATCTGGACACTCGCCGTGTTCTATCCGTTTGTTCATCTCAACTGCTGGATTACCGAGTCAATTGGTCAGGGCGACCCCGAATCACTCTATCAATTCGTGACAAACCTTGAAGCTACACAGCCCGACATCTATAATCACCTGTTTGATGGTTCGCTCCCGCAGGGACATGCGACACTCGCCAAGGTTTTGCAGATGCAAATCAGCGTGTCATTCGGGTTGTCAATGTTCCACACCGTATTCAACTTGGTTAACCTTTCGATAATGATTTGGTTGACAGGGTATTATGTTAAGATTGTAGAATGGATGGTTCCTGCCAAACATCGTGAAGATGAAGAGTTCCAGCTCAAATTTATCTCGGCAGGTATCATGTCGGCATCAGAACTTAACATCACTCAGGCTGAGAAAGAACTATATGTGTTTGGCGAGCGAGTTCAACGAATGTTGACGATGGCGCGCGATCTGGTACATACTCATGAAGAATCAGAAGACTTTGTGAAACTATATTCACGGCTTGAGAAATATGAGGATATTTCTGACCGCATGGAAATCGAGATCGCCCACTATCTTAACCGATGTGCCGAAGGACGTCTTTCAAACGAAGGTAAACGTCATATCGCCGGTATGCTTCATATCGTGTCAGAAATGGAGAGCATAGCTGATTGCTGTATGGGTGTCGGAAAAATATTGTTGCGCAAACAACAGTCAAAGACTGAATTTACCGATAATATCTATCACAATCTTGATGCGATGTTTGATCTTGTTGATGCAGCAATGTCAAATATGTTGCTCCTGCTCAACAACATCGAAGATGTTCGCGTAGCTGATATCAATGCAAGCTACAACAAAGAGCGTGAAATCAACAACCTGCGTAACGTTCTCAGAAACGGCAATGTTGAGAATATCAACGACAAGCAATATGAATACCAGTCGGGTATCTATTACATGGACTTGGTTTCTGATATTGAAAAGATGGGCGACTATATAGTAAATGTGGTTGATTCCATCAAAGCTGAATTCACACCTCAGTCACGTCTCGTATAATGTTGCCGGCATGTGACCGTCCGGGGTGTTATGAAGCCGGAACCGATGAAGCAGGACGCGGTTGTCTTGCCGGTCCGGTTTTTGCGGCAGCTGTAATTTTGCCCGATGATTTTTCTAACGACCTGTTGAACGATTCAAAAAAGTTGAGTGAGAAACATCGTGTGGAACTCCGTGAGATAATCGAGCGCGAGGCGGTCGCATGGGCGGTTGCGAGTGTCGATGCAGCTGAAATCGACGAGATAAATATTCTCAATGCGTCGATATTGGCGATGCACCGTGCACTCGACAAACTAAAAATTCGCCCCGGTCGCATTATTGTTGACGGCAACCGCTTCAAACCCTACGGCACAACCGAATGGAAGACTTTTGTAAAAGGAGACGGACGGTATGCAAACATAGCGGCGGCGTCAATCCTTGCCAAGACCTACCGCGACGACTATATGGTGAAAATGGCTGAGGAATATCCTCAATATGGCTGGGATCGGAACAAGGGTTATCCAACCCGCGACCATCGACGCGCAATCGCCGAGACCGGAACCTCGCCAATCCACCGAATGTCGTTCACCCTTCTCGACCCACAGATGTCGCTTTTTGATTGATAATAACCAAATATATAATACATTTAAATCTATTAACCGAATGCGTAAAATTTTTATTTTCTCAGCAGTTGCCACTATGATGGCATCGCTTTTTGGATGTAGCCAATCAGCTAAAAATGAAGCCTCTGACCAAAATGTCACCTCTCTTGCCCAACCCGAATGGAGCCGTAATGCGGTGATTTATGAAGTTAACTGGCGTCAGATGACCGACCATGGCAACCTCGAAGCTCTCGAAAAAGAGTTACCCCGTTTGAAAGAACTCGGCGTTGACATTCTTTGGCTCATGCCCGTTCACCCGATTTCTGAAATGAATCGTAAAGGCGAACTCGGCAGCTATTATGCCGTTCGCGATTATAAAGGTGTAAACCCCGAACTCGGTACTCCCGAACAGTTCCGCCAGTTCGTTGACAAAGCTCACAAAGAAGGTTTCAAAGTAATCATCGACTGGGTTCCCAACCACACCGGCTGTGACAACCCCTGGGTAGAACAGCATCCCGATTACTACGCACTCAACGATTCAGGCAAAATGTACGGACCCTACGACTGGACCGACGTTTACAAACTCGACTATTCAAACCCCGAAACTCGCAAGGCTATGACCGACGCGTTGAGCTTCTGGGTGACCGAAATGGATGTTGACGGATTCCGTTGCGACGTAGCAGGCGAAGTTCCGACTGACTACTGGGATGAAGCTCGTCCCGTGCTTGATTCACTCAAAACCGGTGGCGTTTTCATGCTCGCTGAAGCCTCTAAACCCGAACTTCAGAAAAACGCCTTCAACATGGGTTACAACTGGCCTATGAAAGATGTTTTCAACGCAATCGCTGCAACTTCAGGTCAAAACACATTCAACGACCACAAATATCCCGTTTTGAATTGTGCGGCAATCGATTCTCTGCTTGCTGAACAGGCTCAGACCTATCCCGGCGACACATATTTAATGAATATGATCACCAACCACGACCTCAACTCATGGGAAGGTACCGAATTCCAGCGTCTCGGCAACTTGACCGATGCGTTTGCCGTTCTTTCATACACACTCCCCGGTATGCCTCTTATCTATACAGGTCAGGAAACCGGTATGAACCGTGCGTTTGAATTCTTCACCAAAGACAAAGCACCCGAATTTGAGCCTCGCAACGAATACTTCACATTCTATCAGAAACTTAACGAACTTAAGCACAATCAAAAAGCATTGGCAGCCGGAAATACCGGAGGCGAAATGGTTCGCTATACAACAACCTCGCCTGATATCTATGCATTCTCTCGTCAGGTTGATGATTCAAAAGTGACTGTATTTGTCAACCTCGGTAAAGATGCCGATGAGATTGAATACATCTCGGCTGTTCCCGAAAACGGCGAAAACAACATTAACTATTTCACCGGACAACACGAAGAACTCCCGACTTCGTTGCAACCGGGCGAATATAGAGTATATGTAACAAAATAATAAATGAATAAATCAATTGTAGTTTACTGTGCCTCGTCGTCTAAAATCGACGAGGCATTTTTAAGCTCAGCTCGTGAGCTTGGTCGATTGATGGCACTAAAAGAAGTGACATTGATTGACGGTGGCGGACAAACCGGGCTGATGGGTGCGGTCAACGACGGCTGTATCGAAGCGGGAGGTTTGGCAATTGGCGTCATACCACGTTTTATGGACGACCGCGGATGGGCTCATTCCGGTTTGTCACACAAGATTGTTGCCGAAGACATGCACAACCGTAAAAAGACGATGGCTGACATGGCTGACGGAGCAATTGCTTTGCCAGGCGGCGTGGGAACGTTTGAAGAACTTCTTGAAATCATCACATGGCGCAAGCTCAATCTTTTTCACGGCAATGTTGTAATTTTCAATGATAAAGGATATTACGACCCGTTGCTTGAAATGCTCGACAAAGCAGCTCGTTTGGGATTTACCAAACCGGGTGAGAAACTCTTTGATGTAGCATATAGTGTTGATGAGGCTTTGAACAAGGCTTTGGGTCAATAGTTAAATTAACCCCCGACTGTTAAAACGACTTGTTTTAACAAATTTTTAGAAAAAAATAATTCTGCAAAATTAAATTTATTTCATAATTTTGTGGCGTTAAAAATTAACCACGATTCAGTTCAATCAATAATTATACACATTAATAAACATTTGCATGAAGAACTTTTGTTTTCAAATGACCGGGAAAGCTTGGATGGCCATTTTTATGGTTCTATGCCTTTCTTTTCCTGCTCTTGCGCAGAAAATCACTGTTACAGGTACAGTCTATGACAACCTCGGTGAACCTTTGATGGGTGCGAGTGTCATTGCCGAAGGTGCAGCCTCGGGCGTTGGCACCGATCTTGACGGGAATTACCGTATAGAGGTCGAGCCTAACGCTGTCTTGATTGTATCGTATATCGGTTTTGAACCTCAGCGCATCAATGTAGAAGGACGCACTCATATCGATGTGACCCTTTCTGAAAATGCAGTTATGCTTCAGGAAGTCGTAGCAATCGGTTATGGTGTAGTAAAAAAATCAGATGCTACCGGTTCGGTAGCGGTTATTAAGCCTGATGATATTGAAGCAGGTCTCGCCACTTCAACTCAGGATCTTCTCGTCGGAGCAAGCCCCGGTGTGGTTGTAACTCCAGACGGTGGTAACCCGACCGGTGGTGCATCAATCAGAATCCGAGGTGGTTCATCACTTTCGGCTTCTAACGATCCCCTTATTGTAATCGATGGCGTGCCTCAGACCAACCAGTCAAACGGTGGCGGTATGAGTGCGTTGACAATGGTCAACCCCGCCAATATCGAGTCAATGACTATCCTTAAAGATGCTTCGGCAACCGCAATCTACGGTTCCCGTGCATCAAACGGTGTCATCATCATCACAACAAAAAAAGGACAGAGTGGACGTCCCCAAGTAAGCTTTGCTGCAAACTTTTCGGTTAACACAGCCCGCAACACTCTCAAATTGATGAATGCGGCTCAGTTTATCGACGTTGTAACTGCTAATCTCGGAGAATCGTCAATCGCTCAGCTCGGTTACACTCCTTATGGCAGCGGTGCTGACGTTCAACCGGTTATGTATAACACCGACTGGCAAAAAGAAGTGCTCCGCACAACCTTCTCTCACGACTATTCGCTCTCGGTCGGCGGTACAGTCGGAATTCTTCCCTATCGTGTTAATGTCAGCTATACCAACAACGAAGGTATCTTGAAAACATCTTCAATGGACCGTACAACTGTCGGTATCAACCTTTCACCCAAGTTCTTCAATGGACTTTTACAGATTAACGCCAATGTTCAGGGTACATACGCAGCTACAGGCAATGCCGATACCGGCGCAATCGGTGGGGCAATATCAATGGATCCCACCAAGCCTGTTATGTCAAACGTCGAAATGGCTGGTAACACCGGTTTGAAACTCTACAACGGTTATTACAACTATGCTCCTGCCGGCATCTATGACCGTAACGGTGCAAAGAACCCAGTTCAGCTTCTTGAAGATGTGGACAGCAAAAATAAAACATGGTCATCATCGGGTAACCTCCAGATCGACTATGCTCTTCACTTCCTCCCTGATCTCCACTTGAACCTCAACCTCGGTTATCAGGTGTCAAAGAACGATTGCAACTCAATCACTGCAGCCAACTCAGTTATGAACTGGACCAACGATGGTCTTTCCGGTATGGGTGCAGCAGGCGCGGCTTCACTTTACAAATGGCACGAAATTCAGCAGAACACCCTTCTCGATTTCTATGCCAACTATCGAAAGAATTTTGAAGCCATCAAGTCAAATCTTGATGTTATGGTTGGTTATTCATGGCAACGCATGAATTACTTTGGACATTCAAACACCTATGTTCATTCATTGGGCTTTGTAAACAGCCTTGGTAATCCCGGATTTAACTACAATACAGGTTACTATATGGACTATAGCAAAGAGAATCATATCGGTGAAATTGTCAACAATGCGCCCGATAAGCGTTGGGCTAATCCATTGCAGCTCATTTCATTCTTTGGACGTCTTAACTACTCGTTTGACGATAAATATTTGTTGACTTTCAATTTGCGTGACGATGCATCTTCCCGCTTCTCTAAAGATACACGTTGGGGTCTCTTCCCCTCGGTAGCTCTTGGATGGAAGATTATTAACGAAGAATTTATGAGTGGAGCGCGCGGTTGTATGAACGACTTTAAACTTCGTCTTGGCTGGGGTCAGACAGGTCAGCAGGATATAGGATCGTTCTTCCCTTATTTGCCTATATATACTAGTTCTTATGAACCCGGATTTCAATATCCAGGCATGAACGGAGAATGGCTTGAAGTTCTCTATCCTCAGGCTTATGACCAAAATATCAAATGGGAAACAACTACAACCTGGAATGTTGCTCTTGATTTCGGATTCCTTAATAACCGCATCACCGGTTCTATCGAATATTACCTCCGCAACACCAAAGACTTGTTGGCATTCACACCGGCTCTCGGTATGAACACCTCTAACTTCCTTACCACCAACATCGGTTCGCTCCGCAACTATGGTCTTGAGTTCAACGTAACTGCTCGTCCCGTTGTAACAAAAGATTTCACTTGGACAACCGGTCTTAACGTAGCTTGGAACCGCAACGAAATTACAGCACTCACCGGCGATGCCGCTACTTCTGAAATTTCAGCCCGCGACCTTCCTTCAGGTACAGGTGGTAAACTTCAGTGGCACCTTGTCGGAGAACCCGCTTACACTTTCCGTGTTTATCAGCAGGTTTATGACAACGACGGCAACCCTGTCCCCAACCAATATGTTGACCAGAACGCCGACGGTAAAATAGACGACAAAGACCTCATCAACTTCCATTCTCCCGAACCTAAAGTTACTTTGGCTTGGAACAACACATTTAATTATAAGAACTGGGATTTTGGTTTTGCACTTCGTGCTAACCTCGGCAACTGGGTATATAACAACCCTCGTTACGAGCGTACCAACCTCGCAAAAGTTGACCAATACGGTCTTAATAACTTGATTCGTGACGAATTCCTCTTCAAAACAAATCCCGAACAGCTTAAATTGAGCGACTACTTTGTTGAGAATGCGGCATTCCTTCGCTGTGATAACATCACTGTCGGTTATACTTTTGATCATCTTCTCAAGGACAAACTCAATCTGAGACTTTTTGGTGCTTGCCAAAACCCGTTTGTCATCACCAAATATAAGGGGCTTGATCCTGAGGTATTCAGCGGTATCGACAACAACGTTTATCCGCGTCCGGTTACCTTCACTCTCGGTTTGGTCGCTACATTCTAATAGAGGTTTAATCAGTTAAAAGAAAATTCATTTATGAAACTAAATAAATTTTTCATTTGGGCAGGTATCGCTGCAATGTCGTTTTCGATGACGTCTTGTGTAGGCGATCTTGACTTGGATCCCACAGATCCCTCTCAAATTACTCCCGGTTCTTTCAAGGAAAATCCTAAAGAATATATGGAGCGAGTGATGGGTGATGTTTATCTTCAGTATGCAACCTATGGTGCAAACGGAAAAGCTTCAGTTGAAGGGTTTGATGGTGGTATGTCAACATTCCAGCGTGCGGTCTTCATACTTGAAGAAGTACCAACCGATGAGGCTTCATGGATTCCCAATGATGCTGACTATGGTTTGTTCCAGTATGGTATCATCCCGGCAGCCAATACCGTTATTATGGGTACATACTCTCGTTTATTTATCAACATCGCAACTTGTAACCAGTTTATCCAGACAGTAAACGGGGGGTTGTTCGGTATCACTGATCCCGAAGTTAAACATCTTGCTGAAGAGTTTGTTCGTCAGGCTCGCATCCTTCGTGCCGGTGCATATTTCTATGCAATCGACTGTTTCGGTAACGTTCCATACGCCGACGAAAACGTTTTGATGGGTGAGGTCGCGCCTCAGCTCTCAACCGATTTTGCTGAAGGTCGTCGCCTTGTTTATGAAAAAGTGGTTACCGACCTCGAAGACATCGTTGCATGGTACAAAACTAATGACCCCAACAATAAGCCTGCCTACGGTTATGTCGGTCTCGATGTCGCTGAAGCCCTCTTGGTTAAATTCTATTTGAATGAACGAGTTTTCACCGGCGATTACAGATATGAATATGAGTCATATAATAAATGTATCGAACACGCCGAAGCTATCATTGGTCGTCTTGGCAAAGGTGGTTTCAAGGGCTCGGGTTTGGCAAACGGCTATCACCAGAACTTCGGTTTCAATAACAAAGATTTTGCCATCGGTGGTGAAAACGCTGTTAATGAAATTATCTGGGATATTCCTCAGGAACAAACTACCTTGAATCTGGATGGTCTCGGATTGATGTCATACGCTAACGGTACATTTATGTGTAACGCTTGGATTGGTGACGCAACTGACAAAGACCCGTTCAAAATCGGAATCGCAGAATACAACTCGGGTAACGGTTGGAAATGTATGGTTGCACGTCCTGAATTTGTTGAAGTATTTGACTGGGATTCAAATATGGAAAAATCAGTTGACAAACGTGTGAAATTCTGGAAAACCCGTAAAGATGGTTTCGCTCTTGAAAACATTTCACTCAATCAGGCTGATTGGGGTCGAAACGGTTATCTCGCAGTGAAATATACCAACTGGTACATCAACAACAACAATGAGATCGATCGCAACGGTTCGCCTGCCGCTACCGACCAGCTTGGAGTTGACTATGCAATGATTCGTTTATCTGAAATCTATTTGTCAGCTGCCGAAGCACTCCTTATGAGCGGTGGCTCACGCAATGTTGCAACAGGTTATATCAACTTCGTTCGTGAACGTGCCGGTCTCGAGCCTTTGGATCAGGCAAGTATGGGCGATCTTAGAGCAGAACGCGCCCGCGAGCTTTATACCGAGTCAACCCGTCGTACCGACCTTATCCGCTGGGGGCTTTGGTTGAAAGGCTATAGCTGGTCATGGAAAAACCAGCAGCGTACAGGTGCTGATTATCCCGACTATTTCATCGTTTATCCATTGCCCAGCACTGTTGTGTCGCGCAACGGATATGTTCAGAATCCCGGCTATTAACAGCTTAATTCACGACATTTTATCATTAATTAAATGAACGCAACAATGAAAAAAATATCAATGTTTTTGGCGTGCCTGACGGCGATCGTCGGACTTAGCTCTTGTAGCCAGGATCGTGATCCCGTTTTGCAGATTCCAACAAAGTTTGTGCTCAATACCCCCGCCCTCCAAAATCAATATTATCAGCTTGAAGAGGGTAATACAATAGAGCTTACCTGCTCGCAACCCGACTATGGCTATTCTGCCATCGTGCAATATTCAGTTGAAGTGTCTTTGACCGAAAACTTTGCTGAATATGAAACTGTCGAATCATCTACTCCGACTCAAACAAGAATGGTTTATAAAGACGAGGATGTAGCAATGGCACTTTGCAAACTTCACGGATTTGATTCTGATGAGACCTATCAAGATTTACCTGCCGAAAAAGTATATTTCCGTGCGGTTGCTCAGCTTGACGGTATCGAAGGAACAATGATTAAATCAAATGTGGTTTCATTGAATAAAGTGAAATTTTATTTCGCAGTTCCTCAACCCGGATATATCTATCTCGTAGGTTCGCCCGAAGGATGGTCAGGTCCGACCGAAGCTAATGCCGAACACTATGCTCCATGGCGTTTGTTCGAGGCTGAAGATGCTATCGGAAGCAAAATCTATACAGGAACTTTTGAAATCGATGAAAATCCGACATTCCGTTTCTATACCGCATTGACCGGTTGGGATGATGATTCTTACGGTTCTCAAGAGCCCGACAACTCTATGGATTTTGAACTCGTCGGCAATACAGGTATGGCTTCGATGGTTAAGGGTAAAGGTTCATTCCACTGGATCAACTGGACTGAAAAAGGTCAGATGAAGATCGTGGTTGATATGAGCATCCCCAACCAGTACACTGTCACCGTTAGCCGCGTTGACTAATAATTAACAGGAAAAAGAGATAAAAAATATACTTTTATGAAAAAAGCAGCATTTTTCTCACTCCTGGCTTTATGTCTCGGATTTGTTTCTTGTGATAACTATGAGGAACCCAATCCTCCGGCACAGAGCAATCCCCAGGAGTCAATATTTGAGGTAAACGGGTTGACAGTTGAACCTCATTTGGGCATTCTTGACCTTGATGCCATTAACCTTCAAGGTGCTGATGTGCCTGTTGCAAGCGTTAAAATGTCAGAATTTCCCGAAGGGTATCAGCTTCAACTCGAAATGGAAGTGTCGGGCGACGATACCTTTGAGAAATCAGAAATAATGTCGACCAATATCACTTCTGATAGCGTAGTTACCGTTACTCCCGATGCGTTGCAGGCGGTTATCAACAATTTGATTACTAAAGATCCCTCTCCGCTCAAAGTTTTGGCTCGTTTTGCGGCTTATGCTGTGAACGGCAAAACAAAAGTTCGTCTCGGCGACCCGGAGGTATTCTATTGCACTGAGACCCTTGATCTCGTGCCTCTTACACCGGCGGTTCTTCTTGAAGAAACATACTATTTTGTATATTCAAAAGATGGCAAAGACTGGTCTAAGAACGATACAGTCAGAATGACTCGCGCCGGTGCCGGCAGCCTGTATGACGATCCTTTATTCTCGTTTACCTATGATTTCACTAAAGAAATGATTGGTGACGGACTTTACTGGAAGATTGTTGCCGAGTCAGTGTTATTGAGCAACGGTTTCCCCAACGGTGAAATGTTCGGGCCTGCAGCTGATGAGAAAAACGAACAAAATGGTGTCCTTTTGGCATCAAGCACAGGCGGTATTCTCACAATGGATGGCGTGGTTATGATGACTGCAAATATGTTTGACCGTACTTTCGAGTACATCCAGGCAATTGCAAGCTTCTATACTCCGGGAAATGCCAATGGCTGGTCTTTCCCCTATCCGGTGCTCTTCTCCGATGACTTTGTCCACTATTCGGGATTTGTATCTTTGGAAGGTTCGTTTAAATTCGCTCCTGAAGCAGGTTGGGGACGTGACTTCGGTCAAGTAAACAACGCTGACGACGCTATTGGTTACAGCGATGTAAATGGTCAAATTATCGGTAAAGGAGTCGCTAACGGAGGTGACAATATCCCCGTTGGTGTTGACGGACTCAATTATGTGACACTCAACTATTTGACTCGTGAAACAGTTATTACTGCAATTTCAACCGTAGGTCTTATCGGTGACTTCAACGGTTGGGGCGGTGACTTGGAAATGACACCAAATGAAGACTTCACCGAATGGACTGCCGAAGTTAAATTTGAGAATGATGGCGGTTGGAAGATTCGTATGAACAACGACTGGGCAATCAATCTCGGTGGAGATGTCCAGAACCTGACTATGGGCGGCGATAATATTTCAGCTACCAAAGGAACATACAACGTTAAGTTGATTTTGAAAGGTCAACCCTACGCTGTTGAGGTGACTGCAAAATAAATTGCCTTGAACTATAAAGACCGAAAGGAGGCCCCCCTGTGGTGAGCCTCCTTTCTTTGTTGTATATGTGAAAAAAAAAGCGTACTTTTGCAGATATGGAAGAAACGGGACGTTCGATATACCGTCGTGGCGCTGACAATGGTCTGCTTCTCGGTTTGTATTTTTGCATTATGTTTGGCTTCAGTATAGCCTCGGAACGTGTGCAAGCCGTCGGTTTTGTGTCAACACTGATGATGTTGGGTGTGCCGTTTCTTGTGTATCGCTTTTTGAGAAAAACATACGTCGAGCAACGTGGGTTGCCCCAGTTCTCGGCATTGTGGACTCAGGGTATCATCGCTTTTGCAGGTGGAGGATTGATATTGGCGTTTGTGGTGTTTGTTTACATTCGTTTTATCGACCCTCAGATTATACTCCGGCAGCTTGATAGTCTGATTAAGATTTATTCTGAATCGGGTAATCAGAGAGCCGATGATATGATAACGGTATTGACAAATATGCGTGATATGCATCTCTATCCGTCGGCACGCGATATTGTTGTTCAACTTGAGTTGCTCTCGATTTTTTCAGGTTCGATACTGTCGATGTTAATGTCGCTGTTGGTGCGCATGAAAGCTCCATTAAAGAGCCGAAATCAATTGTAAAAAGTTAAAATCAAAGATATGGATATTTCAGTCATAGTACCTTTGTATAACGAAGAGGAGTCGTTGCCCGAACTCGAACAGTGGATCAGACGAGTGATGGATGAAAACGGCTTTAGCTATGAAATTATTTTTGTAAACGATGGGTCGACCGATGGCTCGTGGGACGTTATAACCCGACTTTCAAAAGAAAATCCGGCGGTCAAAGGCGTCAGCTTCCGCCGCAACTATGGTAAATCACCGGCTTTGAATACAGGTTTCCGCCGTGCAAAAGGTGATGTTGTCATCACGATGGATGCCGACCTTCAGGATAGCCCCGATGAAATCCCCGAACTCTACCGCATGATAAAGGAGGATGGTTATGACCTCGTGTCGGGTTGGAAAAAGAAACGTTATGACCCGCTGTCAAAGACTATCCCGACCAAGCTTTTCAATGCGACAGCCCGAAAGGTGAGCGGTATTAAAAATCTGCATGACTTTAACTGTGGTCTGAAAGCCTATCGCCATAAAGTTATCGAACGCATTGAGGTTTATGGAGACATGCACCGCTACATTCCTTTCTTGGCTAAGAATGCCGGATTTACACGCATCGGCGAGAAAGTTGTGCAACATCAGGCTCGTAAATATGGAACGACCAAGTTTGGTCTCGACCGTTTTGTAAATGGTTATCTCGACCTCGCAACTCTTTGGTTTACAAATAAGTTCGGTGTCAAACCGATGCATTTTTTCGGTTTGCTCGGCAGCATTATGTTTTTCCTCGGACTTCTTGCTGTGATAGGTGTTGGCGCAACCAAGCTTTACAATATGTATGCCGGTAATCACTATACTTTGGTAACATCGTCACCCTATTTCTATATTGCGCTGACGACAATGATTCTCGGTACGCAACTTTTCTTGACCGGCTTTGTCGGCGAACTCGTGGTTAGAAATTCGCCCCGACGCAATGAATATGAAATAGAAGAGGAAATTTAATCAAAAGAATGAGACGATTGGTTGAAATAGTGATGTTGGTTGTTGTTGCAATGGTGGCAGCTTTGTCGTCATGTAATACAACGGGGTGTCTCGATAACCGTTCGAGTATTCCGCTTGCCGATTTTTATTCGTCAACGACCAATGTGGCTGTTGTTACCGACTCGATTGAAATCGGTGGGGTAGGTGCGCCCGGTGACTCGCTTCTTGTCGGTGCCGGCGAGAAAGTGTCTAAAATTTATTTGCCACTCCGTTCCGACCAATCGGTGACTGCATTCTATTTTGAATATAAATGGCGGGGAATGACTCCTGCCTATAACGACACGTTATGGATCTACTATGATTCCTATCCCTATTTCGCATCGGAGGAGTGCGGTGCAATGTTTCGTTATCGCATAACCCGCATTGAACATACGTCGGTCTTTCTTGACTCGGTAGCGGTGATGGACTCCCTTGTAACCAATGTTGAGAAGTCTATAATGAAACTTTATTTCCCGACAAGCGTATAAGCCGATGAAGCATTTTATCGTCATATTGGCAGTGGTTATGGCAGTCGCGGTTTCGTTTGAAACTTTGGGACAAACTCAACGTCGACGCGTCAATCCTGTTAAAAATGCATCAACGGTGACTCAGGCTCGCAATGAAATTCAACGCGATACGATCGACAAGTCATCGCTTGTTCACATGCACGACGCTAACGGCAATATCATCTATATCGACACTGTGACCGGAAAGGAGGTTGTAGATTCAACGCTTTTGCCTGTTGTACCAAAAATGGAATTTCCGTTGTTTCATTCGGCATCGATTGGCGTTGATCTGTGGTCGCCTGTGATGAGGGCATTCGGGACGACATACGGTCTCGTCGGATTCTCGGCTCAGCTTAATCTTCATAACCGATATATCCCGACTTTTGAGGTCGGTCTCGGAAGTGCCGACTATCATCCTGATGACAACAACTATGTTTATAAGTCGCCGATGAGTATTTATTTTAAACTCGGTGCCGACTATAACGTGTTTTATAATTCCAATCCCGATTATATGCTTTTTGCCGGTGTGAGATATGGTTTCACTCCGTTCAAATGGCAGATAACCGATGTCGAACTACCCGAAAATTATTGGCAGGAAAATCGTCCGGTTAATTTTCCGTCACAGTCATCATTCACCGGCTATTTTGAATTGCTTGCCGGCGTGAAAGTGAAGATTTACCGTAATGTTTCGATGGGTTGGACTGTCAGATACCATCAGATTTTGCATCAGTCAAACAAGAAGTTTGGACAACCGTGGTATATTCCCGGATATGGAGGACGCGGCTCGGCAATCGCTGCCACATTCTCGATTTTTTACACCCTTCCTCTTGACAAATTTAATAAACAACGTCATCAACCCTCTTTGCCAAAGGCTGTTGACATAACCCCCGAATCTAAAGAATGAGTCGTCGCATCGTTATAATCGGAGCCTCGTCGGGTATTGGTCTGAAGTCGGCACTATATTTTGCCGAGAAGGGCTGGAAAGTTGGTATCGCGGCACGCCGCGCAAGCCAACTGATTGCGGTTAAAAATCAATATCCCCAATATGTTGAAATGGAAGTTATTGACATTACAGCCGATGATGCTTCTGCAAAAATCAGGAGTTTGATTGACCGTTTGGGTGGAGTGGATATTTATTTTCATGCTGCCGGAACGGGGTGGTCAAATCCCTCTCTCGAACTGGATAAAGAGATGACAACGGTGGCGACCAACGTTCGTGGATTTGTAACTTCAATGGTGACGGCCTACCGCTATTTTGCTGATAACAGACTGAAGGGCCGTATTGTTGCCGTGACATCTGTTGCTGGTACGAAGGGTATCGGAATCTCGGCGTCATATAGCGCGACAAAACGATTTGAATCGACCTACATTGAGTCGCTTGCCCAACTCGCTCACATTGACAAGGCTGATGTGTCTTTTACCGATATCCGACCCGGGTTTATCAGAACCGATTTGCTCGACCCGTCGCGAAGTTATCCGATGTTGATGAAGCTCGATTACGCGGTCAAGCGTATTGTGAAAGCTGTGGTTTCGGGCGGTTCGGTCGTTTATATTGACGGACGCTGGGGACTTCTCGTATTTTTGTGGAAACTTATTCCGCTGTTCGTGTGGCGTCGTCTCCCTGTAAAACTTTGAATTTTAATCAACAAATATAATTGTCAAAATAATATGATAGTAAAAGCTGACAAACCGGTAGGTCTCTGCAGTGACCACGCAGGTTATGAACTCAAAAGCATCATTGATGGTTATTTGATGTCACAAGATATCAAGACACGCGATTTTGGAACAAACTCAACCGAGAGCTGTGACTATCCCGACTATGCTCATCCTGCAGCCGAGGCTGTGGAAATGGGTGACGTTTATCCTTGTATCGCAATGTGTGGAACCGGCAACGGAATTGCCATGACGCTCAACAAACATCAGGGCGTGCGTGCCGCTTTATGCTGGACCCGTGAGATTGCCGAGCTTGCCCGCCAACACAACGATGCCAATGTCCTTGTTTTGCCGGCTCGCTTCATTGCTCCGGAGGAAGCTCTTGCCATTGTTGATGTTTTTTTGAATACATCTTTTGAAGGCGGACGCCATCAGCGCCGCATTGACAAAATCGCCATTAAATAAACCACACCGATGAATATCGCAATTGTTGGCACCGGATATGTTGGACTTGTGACCGGCACTTGTTTTGCCGAGATGGGAGTCCATGTTACCTGTGTCGATATAGATGCAGAAAAAATTGAACGTCTGAAAAAGGGTGTTATCCCGATTTATGAGCCGGGACTTGCCCCGATGGTTCAACGCAATGTTGAGGCGGGTCGTCTTGACTTCGCAACATCGCTCGCCGATGTCATAGATGATGTAGAGGTCGTGTTCTCGGCTGTCGGAACTCCACCCGATGAAGATGGTTCAGCCGATTTGAAATATGTGCTCGACGTGGCGCGTGAATTTGGAAAAACGATAAAGAAATACACGATTCTCGTTACCAAATCGACAGTACCCGTCGGAACTGCGGCACTCGTTCGTGCCGAGATAGAAAAAGAACTTGCCAAGCGTGGCGAAGCGATCGAATTTGATGTCGCATCTAATCCGGAATTTTTGAAAGAGGGTGCGGCTGTTAAAGATTTTATGTCGCCCGACCGTGTGGTTGTCGGAGTTGACAGTGAGCGTGCGCGCAAAGTGATGTCTCGTCTTTACAAACCGTTTATGGTTGTCAGCGATCGAATGATTTTCACCGATATACCGTCTGCCGAGAT
Organism: uncultured Porphyromonadaceae bacterium; assembly: GCA_947174335.1. Taxonomy (GTDB): domain Bacteria; phylum Bacteroidota; class Bacteroidia; order Bacteroidales; family Muribaculaceae; genus CAJUPY01. The sequence goes on from CAMWIM010000024.1 coordinate 22,859, forward strand.
GATAAAATATGCGGCAAACTCGATGCTTGCCACCCGCATTTCGTTTATCAACGACATCGCAAACCTCTGCGAACTTGTTGGTGCCGATGTTAATATGGTTAGAAAAGGAATTGGTGCTGACACACGCATCGGTCGCAAATTTCTTTATCCCGGATGTGGATATGGCGGTTCATGCTTTCCCAAAGATGTAAAGGCTTTGATTAAAACAGCCGAACGACACGGATATTCTCTCGAAGTCTTGAAGGCGGTTGACAGTGTCAACGAGCGTCAGAAATCAATATTGTTTGACAAACTTTCACGTCATTTTGATGGCGATTTGAAGGGTCGCACAGTTGCACTTTGGGGACTGTCGTTCAAACCTGAAACTGATGATATGAGAGAAGCTCCGTCGCTCGTGCTTATCAAGAAAATGCTTGACGCCGGAATAAGAATCAAGGCTTACGACCCTGTTGCAATGGATGAATGTCGTCGTCGGCTTGGCGATGCAATCGAGTATGCGACAGATATGTATGATGCGGCTGTCGATGCCGATGCGGTTATGCTTGTCACCGAGTGGAAGCAATTCCGCATGCCGTCGTTGCCGGTGCTCGCGCGTACGATGAAACATAAGGTAATAATCGACGGTCGAAACATATATGACCGCGAATATTTCAATGAAAACGGATTTGTTTATTATAAAATCGGTTGAAAATTGGTTTTCTCGTAAAAAATTACTAAGTTTGCAAAAATAGAATTTTTCATCACTTAAAATAAACCATGTCATGAGATTAATTATCGAACCTGATTACGCTCAGGTTTCAAAATGGGCGGCAAATTATGTAGCAGCTCAAATCAATGCAGCTAATCCGACTCCCGAAAAACCTTTTGTACTCGGATGCCCGACCGGTAGCTCGCCTCTTGGACTCTATCGTGAACTCATCCGCCTCAATAAAGAGGGTCGTGTTTCGTTCCGCAATGTCGTAACTTTTAATATGGACGAGTATTGCGGCATTCCCCGTGACCATGAACAGAGCTATTACACTTTCATGTGGACTAATTTCTTCAACCAAATCGACATCCTTCCTGAAAATGTAAATATTCTCAACGGAAACGCTCCCGATCCCGAAGCAGAGTGCCGTCGTTATGAAGAGAAAATCCTCAGCTATGGCGGTATCGACCTTTTCATGGGTGGTGTTGGTCCTGACGGACACATCGCATTTAACGAGCCGGGTTCGTCTTTGACTTCACGCACCCGTATGAAAACTCTCACCAAAGACACAATCATTGCCAACTCTCGTTTCTTTGAAAACAATGTTGACCTCGTGCCAAAAACCGCACTTACCGTTGGTGTCGGTACTGTTATGGCTGCCAAGAGCGTCCTGTTGATTGTGAATGGCTACAACAAGGCTCGTGCGCTCAAACATGGCGTTGAAGGTGGCATCTCTCAAATGTGGACTATCTCTGCTTTGCAGATGCACCCCAAAGCTCTCATCATCGCTGACGAAGATGCTTGTATGGAGCTCAAGGTCTCAACCTATCGCTATTTCAAGGATATCGAATCGGCAAACCTCGATCCCAACACTCAGCTCTAACAAGCTGATAGCATAAAATAAAGAACGACTCGGTTGCAAAAGCATCGGAGTCGTTCTTTTTATATAATAAGGTGTTTTACAGGAGGGCGTCCATTTGGTCGCGGAGTTTTTTGGCTTCGGCACCGGCGACTTTGGCGAAGTCTTTATCGTTTGAGGCGTAGATGATGCCACGTGACGAGTTGACGAGAAGTCCGCAATCGTCAATCATGCCGTAGCGACACACTTCTTCAAGGCTGCCGCCTTGTGCACCCACACCGGGAACGAGAAGGAAGCTTTTGGGGGCAACACGGCGGATGTCTTCAAACATCTTGCCTTGTGTCGCACCGACTACATACATCATTTCGTCGGTTGATGCCCATTTCTGTGATTTTTTAATGACTGACTCAAAGAGGGGAGTGCCGTTTTCATCACGGATGAGCTGGAAGTCATGGCTACCTTTGTTTGAGGTCAACGCGAGTAGGATCACCCATTTGCTTTCGTAGCCGAGGAATGGTGTCACGCTGTCTTCGCCCATGTAAGGAGCGACAGTAACGGCGTCAACATCAAGATATTCAAAGAATGAACGGGCGTAGAGTTTTGAGGTATTACCGATGTCGCCGCGTTTAGCATCGGCAATGATGAATTGCTCGGGATAGTTCTTTTTGAGATAGGCAACTGTCTTTTCAAGAGCAAGTTGACCTTTTACGCCGAGAGCTTCATAGAAAGCAAGATTGGGCTTGTAAGCTACGCAATAGGGTGCGGTTGCATCGATGATTGCCTTGTTAAATTCAAAAATCGGGTCTTCGGAATCAAGTAGATGCTCTGGGATTTTCTTAATGTCGGTGTCGAGACCAACACATAGAAACGAGCGTTTTTTCATTATCTGTTCGACAAGTTCTTTGCGTGTCATATAAATTTTGTTTTAGTGATTATCAAAGTTGCGCTTCTTTAAGTTTTTCGGCGTTCTCGGCAATAATCAGCTGATCGATGCAGTCTTGAATGTCGCCGTCGACAAATGCCTGAAGGTTATAGATGGTGTAGTTGATGCGGTGGTCGGTAATGCGTCCCTGTGGGTAGTTATAGGTACGGATTTTTGCCGAGCGGTCGCCTGTTGACACCATTGTTTTGCGACGAGAAGCAATGTCATCCATATATTTTTGGTGTTCGCGGTCATAGATGAACGTGCGGAGTCGGCTGAGCGCGCGCTCTTTGTTCTTTGGTTGGTCGCGTGTTTCGGTACACTCAATCAGAATTTCTTCGGTTGTACCGGTCACGGGATTTTTCCATATGTAGCGAAGGCGTACACCCGATTCAACTTTGTTGACGTTCTGTCCACCGGCACCGCCGCTTCGGAATGTATCCCACTTGATTTCTCCCTCGTTGATTTCCACATCAAATTCTTCGGCTTCAGGTAGCACGGCAACAGTGGCGGCTGAGGTGTGGACGCGCCCCTGTGTCTCGGTTGCCGGGACACGTTGTACGCGGTGGACGCCACTTTCATATTTGAGCGTACCATAAACATTGTCGCCTGATACGGCAAAAACGATTTCCTTGTAGCCTCCGGCTGTTCCCTCGTTATATGAAGTAACGGCGACTGTCCACCCTTTTGATTCACAGTAGCGGGTGTACATTTTGAAAAGGTCACCGGCAAAAATGGCGGCTTCGTCGCCACCCGTACCGCCACGGATTTCGACAATCGCATTTTTAGAGTCTTCAGGGTCGGCGGGGATGAGTAATATTTTGATTTGCTCTTCGAGTTGGGGGAGAGCGGCGGTGGCTGAGTCGAGTTGTTCACGAGCCATCGCTTTCATTTCGGGGTCGCTCTCGGTTTCGAGCATCTGACGTGCCTCGTCGATATTGCCAAGCATTGTACGGTATTTGCGGGTGGTTTCGACGAGTTTTTCAAGCTCTTTATATTCTTTGGTGAGCTTGACATATCGCTTCATATCAGCAATAACCTCAGGGTCGGTCACAAGCGTTGCAACCTCTTCAAAGCGGGCTTCGATGCCGTCAAGTCTCGATAACAGTGAATTGTCTGCCATATTTTAGATTTTATGATGCAAAGTTAGTGAAAAACATTCAGCTACCGATGATTTTGCGCTTGATTTTATTGGATGAGGTGCGTTCAAACCGTTTGACGACTCTGATTTCTTTGGGTCGCTCGTATGGTGATAGCGATTGAGCGATTTTTTCGGTAAGAGTGAAAACATCGATCGGTTGCTCGGATTCAATGTAGAGCATAACGGCTTCGCCCCATTTCGGGTCGGGACGTCCGACGATGTAAAACGGCACGTCAAGCAAATGTGAAATTTTTTGCTCGACGACTTCGGGAATAATTTTTATTCCGCCTGAATTGATAATATTGTCGCGACGTCCGAGCCATCGGAACGATTGGTTGTCAAATAGTTCTACTATGTCGTTAGTCTGTAATGTTTTCCACGAAAAATTGTCTGATTTGATTGCAAGGCAGTTATCAGAATCAACTGAAAAGGTGATGCCCGGTAGAGCGCGGTAGCATGAATCGCTGTCTCCAAGTCGACGAACAGCAACGTGACTGCAGGTTTCAGTCATGCCGTATGATGCCCACGCATCGCCCCCTGATGATATAATTCGTTGTTCGAGCGATTCATCGATTTTCCCTCCGCCGACAAGTAAGTGCTTGATTCTCGTGATATTGGTGGGGTTAGAAAGAATATCATCGACTTGAGACGGAACAACAGGCAGCAGGTCTATACGGTCAAATCGGTTTAGATCGGGACGGTTTGTCGGTTTAATCATAGCGAGTGTCGCGTCACTGACTATTGCCCTGACAATCATCATTTTACCGGCTATATAGTCGGCTGAAAGAGGAGAAACAAGAATTGAACGCCCGTCAATATTGAAAAAACGGCAGGTTGCATGCGCCGACTCTATCATATCGCTCTTTAACAGTTTGATTTCTTTTGGTTTGCCTGTCGACCCCGACGTGTTAGCGATGATGTAGTCGTTTGAATCGTTCCATTGTTCAATGAAACGGTCGGCAAGTGGTGTCGATTCGATCAGTTTCATTATGCGGGCAGTTCGGGAAGCGGTTTTGACGGGTCAAAAATTAGATTTTCACCTGAGAGGGTGAGTGGAGAATCGACATTGTTGGTATATAGAGCACCGGTTCCGAGACCTTGTGGCATGGTGACATTGTATTTCCTAAGCCATAGGGCAATGGCGGTCAGTCCGACATTCGATTCAAGAGCTGAAGTAGCCCACCAACCGATTTTGCGGTCGGTTGCGAGTTTAATCCAACGGTCAGCCGACTCAAAACCGCCGCATAATGACGGTTTGAGGATGATGTAATGCGGTTTTATAGTGTCGAGGATTTCGTTGCGTTGTGAATCGGTCCATGTCCCGATGAGTTCCTCGTCAAGTGCGATTGCGATTGGTGATTTTTCAACCACTCGTGCCATAACGTCGAGTTGTCCCTGTTTGACCGGCTGTTCGATTGAATGAATTTCATATTTTGATAGTCGGGTTAAGCGGTCGAGGACATTTTCAGGTGAAAACGAGCCGTTGGCATCAAGTCGCAGTTCAAGTGTATCGGCTGAAAATTTTGAACGGATAAACTTGAGTAAATCAAGTTCGTTTTCAAAGTCGATTCCACCGATTTTGAGTTTCAGACATTTGAAGCCGCTGTCAAGTTTGTCACAGATGCGACGATACATCTCATCTTTGTTCCCCATCCAAATCAATCCGTTGATGCGATAGCCAAAGCAGTCGGTTATCTGTTTTTTTCGGAGTGCCATGTCGGTCAGCGCACTTTCAATCCCAAATTTGACAGAACTCATATCGGGTAGGTTGTCGAGGTCGAAGTTTTTGCCAAGTTTAAGGAGTGTGGGTGTGAAATCGGGCGTGTCTTCGGCACTTAGACCGCGGAAAATTGGAATTTCGCCAACGCCACGGCTGCCGTCAGCGTCATCGGTCAGTTCGATAAACCATGTCTCTTTGTCGGTCATGGTTGAGCGTGACGTTGTGGCGGCTTCCTTGAACCGGAGCCGATAGGGGAGTATTCGGGCTTTGAGCATTAACCGGGAAATTTGGTGAACTGACCGAAATCGGGGTCGCGTTTTTCGAGGAATGCATTTTTGCCTTCCTGTGCTTCAGCCATGAGGTAATACATCAATGTTGCGTCGCCTGCAAATTCCATCATGCCGCGTTGTCCGTCGAGTTCGGCGTTAAGAGCGCGTTTAATCATGCGTATTGCCATCGGACTGCGGCTAAGGATTGTTTTGCACCAATCTACGGTTTCGGCTTCGAGTTGTTCGAGGGGCACAACTTTGTTGATCATGCCCATGTCGAGAGCTTCTTGAGCTGTGTATTGACGGCATAAGAACCAAATTTCACGGGCTTTTTTCTGTCCGACGCAACGAGCGAGATATGATGAGCCAAATCCGGCGTCAAAGCTTCCGACTTTAGGCCCGGTTTGTCCGAAGCGGGCGTTTTCGCTCGCAATTGTAAGGTCACAAACGACTTGGAGTACATTTCCGCCTCCGATCGCATATCCGTTTACCATTGCGATAACCGGTTTGGGGATTGAGCGGATGGCTTTGTGGAGATCGAGAACGTTGAGACGTGGAACGCCGTTTGAGTCGATGTAGCCTCCGACACCTTTAACTCGTTGGTCGCCACCCGAACAGAATGCTTTGTCACCTGTTCCGGTCAAAATGACAACGCCGACTTCGGGTGTCTCACGGCAATAAGCCATTGCGTCGAGCATCTCAAAGTTGGTTTGTGGTCGGAAGGCGTTATAGACTTCGGGTCGGTTTATGGTGATTTTAGCTATTCCTTCGTGAAATTGGAAAAGAATATCTTCGTATTCTTTAATGGTTTTCCATTCTATTTTCTGTGACATGATTATAGTGGTTTGTGAGTTTTATAGCAAAGGTAGTGAAAATAATTCATAATGCATAATTCATAATGGAGAATTTGGAAAGTTCATCGTCTTCAACGATGTGCCTGGGGAGAGTGTCGTTATCTCAGCCAAGGCTCTTCGAGCCATGACTGAGTTAAACGTGGTTGTTGGTCTTCGACCAACGCGCACTTCTATGGGACGGATGCTCCGGGGAGCATCCCTACAGGTTCCCTCGCATTTTTTTTAGCGGGATTGGCGAAGGTATTTGATGTAGCGGAGGTATTCGTCGGCTGATTGGCGGGCGTCGGTTTTGACGACTAAGATAGTGGGTCGGGTGTGGTCGCTTAGGAGAGCTTTGAATGATTTTTTCAGAGTGTCGGGTGAGGTGGCTTCGAAGACGTTGAAGCCGTAGGCACGACCGATTTCGGCGATCGGGAGGTTGACCGACGACGCCATGTAGTTGTCGAGTTCGGGGAGCGAACGGGTGGTTTTGATGACACGGAAAATGTTGCCTTCGCCATTATTGATGATTACCATCTTGAAACGCGGAGTGATAAGCGATGACGCTAAGGCTCCCATATCGTATTGGGCTGACATGTCGCCTGTAATTAACAGGGTCGGACGGTTGTAGACCGATGAACTGCCGATGGCTGTCGAGGTTGAGCCGTCGATGCCACTGACACCGCGGTTGCAGTCGAGACGGTGAACGTCGGGTGGCGTGGCAAGGAGATGGCGCAAGGTCATTCCGTTTGAAACAGCGAGATTGTAGTTGCGCGGAATCATACGGGTAATCATATTGATCGCGAGCATATCGCTCCATTGTGCGTCAAATCGTGCTGTAAGGTCGAGTGCCTTCTGTTGGGTGGTGATCCAACGGTCTCGATAGTCTGACTTGCCGGTTGAATATCGTTGCATTGACGGTGCCAATTTTTGGAAAAAGTAGCGTGGCTCGATATTGAAGACCATGTCAAGGCTCTGATAACAGTCGATTGTATGGTCTGACACACCTATATACCAATGTTTGGCACCCCAACGGCGTATTGTCTCTTTGAGGGCTCGTGAGACGATTGACCCTCCAAAGGTTATGACTACGTCGGGTCGCAGTGATTCTTTGTCGGCTACAACGAGAGTCGGGTCGATGGCTGTGACAATCCCTTTTGTCGGTTGTATGTTGGCAGTGGCCTCGGCAACGATTGCCACGTTTGAAACGGTTGCCAATCTGGTTAAGGCGCGGTTGAGATGATAGTCGGGTTTGTTGAATCCGGCAACTATCAGTACTCGTTTATCGTTGAGCGATTTGGTAATTTCGCGCGATTGTGCGGTAGGGAAATCGGGCGTAAAAGATGTATAGGTGATTTGTCTGACATGTTCGTCTGGGTCATATTCGACCTCGGCTGAAATTGGTTCGCCAATCTCGATATTGAAATGAACGGGTCCTTGGGGAACTGATGTGGCAGCTGAGATTCCTTCGTTGAGTTGGCGGTTGACCATCCATTTCAAGTCGGGTTCGGTAGGATTGTCGGGAAGGGTGTATTGACGTTTGATATAGTTGGCATATATCCCGGGTTGACGTATTGTTTGGCTGTCGTCCTGATCAATCCATGGAGCCGGACGGTCGGCGGTGATGACTATAAGGGGGATGTTGCGGTAGTATGCTTCGGCTATTGCCGGGGCAAAGTTGATTGGGGCAGTGCCCGAAGTACATACAAGTGCCACTGGTCTATCGGTAATCGAGGCGATGCCGAGTGCGGTAAAGGCAGCGGAACGTTCGTCAATTACAACGTCACATTTAATAGTGTCAGTGCGGCTGAGAGCCATAATTATTGGGGTGTCGCGAGTTCCGGGAGATATAACGGCGTGGCGTATGTTGAATTTTTCGAGGAGTGCGGTGAGTTGTCGGCAAGTGTATTTGGCTGTCGTAAGCATAAGAAATTTTTTTACAAAGATAGTAAAAA
>CAMWIM010000025.1 GCA_947174335.1 uncultured Porphyromonadaceae bacterium
CTTGAATATACCTTATAGGCAATCATTCCGTAATTAACCATAGTCAGGAGTGAATCCATTCGACCGACGAGTGACAGTCCGGTCAGACCGTTTGTCTTAAGCATTTGGGTAAGACCGCCAACACGTTCGAGCAACATGTGTTGTTTGACTATATTCACGTCTTTACGAAATTCCAACTCCTTGAGAGTGTAACCTTTCCAGCCTTTTGAACCGGGAACGTTGACGTTAGCTTGTAATTTACTTAGTTCAGTCATGATTCTTTTGTTTTTACGGTTCAAAAATTAAACGAGAGATAAAACGGCAGAGAGGGTCATAGATGAGATGACGACGGAAAATCATTATCACTGTGACTGTAACTACGACAATTCCGGTCATGATAAGATAAGAACAATATAGTGGCATAAACTGGCTTAGATAGTCGGCAAAAGCAACTCCTAAGAATGCTAACACTATTCCTAATGATACTAAAATGATGACTGCCACGGCAATAATGCCAAGTAACAGGGTTAATTTCCTTGATAAAATTAAGCCAAGGCTCTCGGCTTTCAGCTCAAGAATACGCTTGATTACCGGGATGATATCTTTATAGTTTGCGGGTTCTTCTTTCATGATGAATTGTTTTAAGTTTCCCTCTCATTTAGGCTGACAGTTAAAACAGCCGATAGTTGACAATTTAATTATACGGGATCAATTTGATCCCGTATAATTATATTTGGACGAAAAAGGTTTTATTTGTTTTCTTGAGCGATTTCAGCTCTGATTTCGTCTACCATTTCTTCAAGTTCATCGTCAGGAGCTACGATGCCATATTTCTTCAAGAGAATTTTGATGCGGGCACGAGTCTCAACACCTTTTTCGGGTGCGGTCAAAATTGCAGCTGCTGCTCCAACGGCAGCTCCACCTAAAAATGCGAGTATATATTTCATTGTCTTAGTCTTTTAAAAGTTCATTAATCTTTGATTTCAGCAGCGATCTGGTTTACAATTTCTTCAAGACGATCACTCTTGATTAACGGACATTTTTCTTTAATATAATCGCGAATTTGTGCACGAGTTTTTTCACCTTTTTCGGGTGCGAACAAAAGACCTAAAGCTGCTCCGGCAGCAACACCGCCAAGTGCGGCAAGTACGAGTCCTAAACTTTTCATAATAACGGTTGTTTGGTTATGTTTGACATTCTTTTATTTATCAGTATAACGTTGTAGGGATTGTGATAGTTCAAAATTTGTTATTTATTTTTTTCGCGACCTCTTGTCCAAATGAAAATTAATGATTAATTTTGAAAGACAAAACCTGTCTGGAATATTATATTATGGAACACAAGCAACATCAGTATATTGCAATCGATTTGAAGTCGTTCTATGCTTCGGTTGAATGTGTCGAGAGGGGTCTCGACCCGCTCGACACGTGTCTTGTTGTTGCTGATAAATCGCGTACTGAAAAAACAATATGTCTGGCTGTCTCCCCGGCTTTGAAGGCTTATGGCATAGGGGGACGCCCGCGTCTTTTTGAAGTGATTCAAAAAGTCAGAGGTGTCAATCGTCAGCGCGGTTGTTTTGAAAAATCTTATTCAAAGGCAATTCTTGATTCTCGTTGTGATGTCGCGGTCGATTATTTGGTTGCCCCACCACGAATGGCAAAATATATTGAGTACAGCACACATATTTATAATATATACCTCAAATATTTTGCGCCTGAAGATATTCATGTCTATTCTATTGATGAGGTGTTTATTGATGCAACTTCATATCTCGGTACATACAAAATGACAGCTCACGAACTAACGTTGAAAATTATTCGTGAAGTATTGAAAGAGACCGGTATTACAGCTACAGCCGGAATTGGCACTAATTTGTATCTAAGTAAGATAGCTATGGATATCAAAGCTAAAAAAATGCCTGCCGACAAAGATGGAGTTCGCATCGCCGAACTCGATGAGATGAGTTATCGTCGCGAATTATGGTCTCACCAGCCGTTAACTGATTTCTGGCGTGTTGGACGTGGAATAGCGGCAAAACTGATCAGATACGGAATGCATACGATGGGTGATGTTGCCCGTTGTTCGATTCATCATGAAGATATACTTTACAATCTTTTTGGTGTAAATGCCGAGTTGTTGATTGACCATGCTTGGGGTTGGGAGCCTGTGACGATGGATTATATCAAAAGCTATCGTCCTGAAACAAAAAGTCTTTGCAGCGGACAGGTTTTGCAGTCGGCTTATACGGCAGATAAAGCTCGCAATGTTGTTTTGGAGATGGCTGATAACGTCTCTCTTGATTTGATTGATCATCATTTGTTGACAAATCAAATTGTCCTGACGGTGGGTTATGACGTTGAATCATTGACCAATCCGACAATCAGAGCAAAATATAACGGTCCTATTCATATTGACCATTATGGTCGTCAGGTGCCGGTGCATGCTCACGGTACAATTAATATTGACCCACCGACTGCATCGAGTAAGATAATTATTGATAAAGTAGGGCAGTTGTATGATAAAATCATCAACCGCAATTTGCTTGTCAGACGTTTGTCGTTGTCAATAAACAAGCTTGTTACTGATCAGCTTGAAGAATTACAAAACTTGACAACGCAACTTGATCTTTTTGTCGATTATGAGAGTTTAAAGATTCAGAATGAAAAAAAGAGGGCTGAACAACAACGAGAGCGTCGTCGCCAGGAGGCTATTTTGAAAATTAAAAAGATGTTTGGTAAAAACGCGATTCTAAAAGGACTGAATTTTAGTGATGGCGCAACCCAACGCGATAGAAATTGTCAGATAGGAGGTCATCATGAATAGTGAGGATTATAACGATATAATCGATATGGAACATCATGTCAGTGAGAGTCGTGCCCAAATGTCTATGATGGGTAGAGCGGCGCAATTTGCTCCTTTCTCAGCTCTGACAGGATATGGTGATTCAATAGCTGAGACTGCTCGATTGACCGATAAAAAAATTGAGCTGAGTGCTGATGAACAAGATAAGGTTTCTCGCCGGTTGATTTATGCAATCGAAAAAAATCTACAGGTAACAGTCTCTTATTTCAAGCCCGATATCAAGAAAAAGGGTGGACGTTATCTGACAATGTCAGGCTACATAAAGAAGGTTGATGAATACTCAGCTGAGCTGATTTTTACCGATGGTTTTAAAATACCGGTTAAAGACATTTTAGCAGTCGATATATGATAAAATACAAAAAAGGCGAGAAAATTTTCTCGCCTTTTTGTATGCTTTATTTTATATTATGGTCTGAGTTCAAGGATGAATCGTGTGCCATTGGTATAGCTTTCATCGAGTCTCAGGTTTCCTTTCATCTTGATTGCAAGTAGTGAGCAGATTGGTAATCCGAGTCCGTCACCCTTAGTCAAATCACGAATTGAAGAGAATGGAGTGAACAAGTCGTCGATTTTTTCGGGATCAATACCTGTACCTGTATCAGTGATGATGAACTGAATATTATGGGGACCACGTTTTTTAACCTCAAGACAAATCTTGCCCCCTGATTCGGTATGTAAGGCTGAGTTGTAAAGAAGGTGGTTAAGAACGTGTGTCAATGGTTCAACGCTAAGAGGCGCTGAAATTTTAGGAGTATCGACAACCAGTTTCACATCAGGTTTGAAATTGGGTTTCATCTCGTCAGTCAACGCAGTGCAGAATGCAGTGATATCGGTCTGCTCGGTCGGATAAATATCGGTAAGGGAAGATTCGAGGTCTGAGAGTTCCTGAATGTGTCCGACAAATGTATGGAGGGCTTTAACCGCCGGAAGATTTTGGGGTAGGGTGTCAAGCGTCGGCTGCATCTGACTTGTGATATTCGAGATAAAACGAGTTTTAAGTTCGTTATGAGCTTGAAGAGTTGTAATCTGTTTTTTCTGTCGATGGCTGAGAGCGATATAACGAAGAAGGAAGATTGTCACTAACAATAGCGCACCGGCAAGGATTGCCGCCAAAGCACATAATCCGATAATTGTTGCTGTCTTAGTGGTTAAAGAATCATCACGGTCTTCAATATCTTCATTTGCCTGGTCAAGTTGCTCGCGCAGGTCGGCAGTCTTTTCGTCAACTTTAGCTTGAGCGATTGAATCGTTCCAAGAAATATATTTATCATAAACGCGAGAAATCAACCGGGCATTGCCGGTGGTGTTAGCCATTGAAATGAGGTTTTTATAACATTCGTCGGCTTTGTCAAGGTCGCTATTTTTTTTGTAGAATGATACAAGGCTGTTTACGGCAGCATCGCCTTTATCTGTCATGCCGAGCATGTAATAATACTGAGCTGAAGCCGAAAGCAGGTCAACAGTAAGAGTGCTGTCGCTTGCCTGCTGAGCCCAGTTTTTCATTTTTGTAAGTTGGTCAGATGCGCGATCATTATTACGCATCTTAAGATACATACGTTGACGTTCGCGGTCGATGTTGTAGTGGAGTTCCGGTTTTTTTATACCCTTAGTTTCTTCTTGATCGTTAAGAAAATGCTCGGCAGTGTAAAGCACTTCAAAGCCATTGCTATAGTAATTCTCGCGATGGTAAAGTGACGCAACATTTACTGCACAAGGAATGGCGGCATCAAGATCTGAATTTGCGGCAAATGCTTGATATGCTTTCAAATATAAATATCGTGCTTTGATGTATTCCTTTGCAGCCAGTGCCTCCTCAGCCTTTTTTTGATATTCGGTTCCGGTAGATTGAGCGAATGACGATACGAAAGATATTGCGATTATTATGAGGGTAAAAAAACGTTTCATTTTCGAGATAATTTTAATAAAATAAGATGCAAAACTTGTCAAAAAAACAGATGATTTTGATGACAATAATAGACTTAAAATTATTTTAGACTACAAAGATAGGAAAAATAAATGAAACTGATACAATTACGGTAAAAATTATGAATAAAAATTTCATTTTGAATAAAATTTGCATACTTTCCAAAAAATCTTGCAAAAATATTTATGATATAAAAAAAATAGCTACCTTTGCATTACAAAACCGAGGAAAGATGCCGGAGTGGTCGATCGGGACGGTCTCGAAAACCGTTGTACCCTTACGGGTACCCAGGGTTCGAATCCCTGTCTTTCCGCAAAACGAGATTGTAGCCTTTTGGATAACAATCTCGTTTTTTGTATGACAGTTATGAGAACCCTAAGGGTTCGTCATCGCAAAGCGCTTGCGTCAGCAAGAATCCCTGTCTTTTTGTATGTAAAGACAGCTGAATACTGTTGAATGTATCATCATTTAATTGGAGTGTTCGCTTGTGATTGCAATACTAAGCCGATGTGTCTCTCAGAATTATAATTGACTTCTATAAATTAAATTAGTTGAAAATTCTGATGATAAATATATCATAGGTTTATATTTCAGATATTTTTTCAACCAAACATTAGGTCTTCATAAAATAAGCTACTCAGATTGCACAAAAAATCAAAGACAATAGCTGAATATTCAACTATTATTACTATATTTGCAGTCTAATGGTTTAATTTTAGTCTATGAGCGAGAACATCTATATGCTTGCCGACGGCGAAATTTGTCGTAGGATTGGGAAAAAAATTAGGAACTTGCGATTACGCCAGAACATCACTCAAATGTTACTGGCCGAACAATCGCAGATCTCGGTGTCTTCGGTCAAGAAGATTGAGAACGGTGAAATAGGATCTTTTGACTCCTTGATGAGAGTTTTGCGTACCTTGGGAGAACTTGAGATATTCTCTCCTCTGTTGAAAGCAGAAGAAATGAGTCCCAATGAATATCTTGAATTTGTTGAGGCCAACAAGAAGAAGCAACGCAAAAGAGCAAAATTCACCCCCAATATTAATACATCGTTTAATCAGGAAGAGTCAGAATGGTAGATATAGCAAAAGTCAATCTTTATGGTCAACAGATTGGATCAGTTCGCTGGGATAGTGGCAGGGATACTGCATTATTTGAATATGCAGACAATTTCATGGAAAAGGGGTTGGAGCCATCTCCGATACTTATGCCTGTGCGCCATGGTCGCGTGTATTCGTTTGGAGATATAGGTCGCGAGACTTTCAAAGGTTTGCCGGGAATGCTAGCGGATTCATTGCCTGACACATATGGTCGAGCCTTGTTTGAGCGTTGGTTAGCTCTTACAGGTCGTCAAAGTGGCAATGTCGTAGAGACTTTGTGCTTTCTTGGCAAACGCTGTATGGGTGCTTTGGAATTTGAGCCTGCGATGGACATTCTCTATAGAAATGATGTCAATATTGAACTTGATTCATTGGTTGAAGTAGCGAGTGAAGCATTGGCGGAGAAGGAGAACTTTGGGGTAAATCTCACGGCGGATAAAAAGGCGGCAATTGCGGAGATTGTTCGTCTCGGCACTTCTGCCGGAGGTCAGAGAGCCAAAGCAATTATAGCTTATAATAAAGAAACAGGAGAGGTGAGATCCGGACAAATTGATGTTCCTGCCGGTTTTGATTATTATTTGATTAAGCTGGACGGGATTACGGCAGAAGCTGGATTCCGCGAAACTCAGAATTTCGGAAGACTTGAATATTCATTCTCCCGCCTTGTAAAAGAGTGTGGGATAGAAATGTCGGAATGCAGCCTGATTGAAGAAAATGGTCGGGCGCATTTTCTAACCAAGCGATTTGACCGTGTAAATGGTGAGAAAATTCATATGCAGACCCTTTGTGGCATTGCGCATTATGATTACAGGATGCCACGCTCATACTCTTATGAACAGGCTTTCAATATTATGAGAGCTTTACGCCTGCCTTATTCTCAGGCTCAGGAGATGTTTCGCCGAATGGTATTCAACGTCATTGTCAGAAATCAGGATGACCACACAAAAAATATATCATTCCTTATGGATAAGACAGGTCGATGGAAGCTTTCACCTGCCTACGATATGGGATATGCTTATAATCCCAAAGGTGGTTGGACATCACAACATCAGATGTCAATAAACGGTAAGTTTGAAGACATTACAAGACAAGACCTGCTTGATTTTGCACGACGAAACAATATAAAAGAAGCATCTGAAATCATAGACAATATTAAAGAAGCTGCATCTAGATGGCCACTTATAGCAAAAGAATGTGAAGTGCCTCAGAAGATGATAGATGCCATTTCCCCGGAAATGCAGTTGAATATCTAAGATTAGAGTTTGTCGGGTAAATGAGTATCTATTTGGCGAATTTATTGGTCTGTTATTTATAGCTTTGTAGATATGCGTCAATATTTTATAATCATATGCAACGGTGAATAATAACCTTGAAATATCCAGCTATATGATTATACTACGAAACATTGTTAGACTTTACAAATTGAGGATTAAAAATACAAATAATATATTTTTTTGATAAACTCTTAAATTATTACTAACTTTGTGGGTAGAATGATTAACTCATTTTAAGACATTTTGATAAATAAGAAGCGTTATGCTTATCTTTTGAATTGGAAACGTAGGAAATTTCGCAATTACACACAAAGATGGCATGGTGGTTCTCACGCTTAGCGTGGGCTGCTGTTGTTACATTCGTGTGTATAGGTTTCCTACGACCTCCAATTCTGAACGTGGCATTGCAGTTCCACGCTTCTGCGTAATTAACGGCTCAATTGGAACTAAAAGAGTCATTGTGAATAAATAAAAATGGGAAAAATTTTACTCTTATTTAGTTTGCTATTTGCTATTACCAGTATTATGGCACAAGACCATCTTTCATTCAAGGGGATTCCCATTGAAGGTAGTATGTTTTCTTTTTGTCAAAAACTAAAAGCAAAAGGATTTACCTCAATAGGAAGGGATAACAATTTGACATTATTTACAGGTGATTTTACAATCTGAATGAGACTATCAATCTTTCTAATGGCATCTTCTTTTGTCTCCGGATAAATTTCTGCCATATTGGATAATGCCTCTGTTAGCATTGAGCATGAATACAACGCCCATTCACCTTGAAACTGCAAGCCTATTCCACTTGGCATTTCATCAAGTAGCTGTTGTGGTTCAACTACAATCTTTCCAACGAGGTAGTTGCGGCGTTGAAGCAACTCACTCTGTTCTTTTTCTAATGAGCCATTATCTCTACACGACCATTTGACCCATACTATCTTTATGAGCAATAACGTAAGTATAGATATAATTACGACTTTATGTTTACAAATGAAATCCCAAATCATTTGGCAGAGTGAATTAATTATATTTATTTCACAGTCATAACCACAAAATTGGATGCGTATGGTAATGACGTGGAGTGTAGATATTTGGGAGATTTATCTGACTTGTTGACGCGATAGAAACAATAGTTCCAGCCTTGTCCCATATCGGTATATAAACCCTCTTTCACTCCCTGAGAGAGCAGTGCCTCAATGAAATTACCAAATGTTACAACACCTTGACTTTCATAGAGTACCAGCTTATTATCGGAATTAAGACAGAGAGCACGGAAGATGTTTCTATTTCCAAGTGGGCGTGTTGTCTTGACAGCGTTGCCATTGTGTATCATCATCTCTTGGGCGAAACCCATTCCTCCTTCCTGTTCAGCACAATCTAAAGCAGAAGTATAATCTTTGTAATAGAATTGAGGCCCGGAAGTCGAAGACCATGTGAATGCTCCGGTATTACGCTTACAGCGATAACCCTTGAAACGTTTGCCACCGGAAACGTGGTCTCCAGCGATATTAGAGTGTCCTTTATCAAACTCTGTCCCGGTAAATGCCCCGGCAAAAGCTAAAACTATAGAATCGTTTTCAGGGGAGGGAACTTCGCCACAAACCATATCCATTTGCAATCTTTCCATTTCAGGTTTGAGACAGATAAGATCACCATACTTTGTAGTGACATGAGAAACGGTTAACACGTCAGTATCAACATTCGTAAAATCTCGAACAACAGACTCTTTAATGTCTGGATGAAGACCGCGAGTAATGTCAATAAACAATTTCACACGAGCTAAAACCTCACGACCTCGGTTGCGTAGCCATGAAGTGCGTCGTCCGGGCGTCTTGGCATTGAATGCAATCGCATCAATTCCAAGATGCTTTGCCTGATACAAGGCTCGTTCATTATGATATTCCTGAGAAATAATGGTTATCGAGTCCTGACAATACACATCTCGCATTTTTGCAATGGAATTAAGAGTACGCATACCGTCATAGTCAAGAATAATGCGATTGGAATCTACCCCTTGTTTCATCAAGGAATCACGCATTGCCACAGGTTCGTCATATCCATTTTCAGTGTTGCGGTAGTCTCCGCCACTGACAACGAGCCAATCAACTTTACCAGCTTTATATAAATCAGCACCGGCTTTAATCCGATGATCAAAATAATAGTTCCTACGCCCATTCCAAGTTGAAATTGGCGATGTCCCAAGAATTAGACCAACTTTGCGATGCGGAATACTATCCACATCATCAAAAGTCTTTCCAGTCGCATTTTTACTGACAATAATATCACAAATTGCAGCAATAGATATGAGAGCCACTATTATTACGAAGCACCAAATGAAGATTTTACGCATTCTCGTTGTTTTTAGATAAGTCAATATTTACATTATCGGCAAATTTATCAATTCTTTTTATTTTTCTAACTACATCTTGAATTAATTATTTTCATTATTGTCAGGATTAAATACTGAATAAAAAAGTTCCATTTCTTCTAAGTACGCATTGTTTCCTATATAGCATGGACTGTTACGAACAATATTATGAGTCATCGCCATTCGAACAAATTCTTTGAAAGCAAGATTGTCGTGATCATGTGTTTTCATATGGGCAATATATAATAAAGCTATTCTATTTTTCATTTGATTATAAAAAAGGTTATACATTGCACCATCATTACTACCACTACCAAGTATGCCAATTTGTAGCATGGAACGCCACATTCTCCATAATTCACCTAATAATGGAGAATATTTACCAGTTCTCAATAAATTATCCAACACAGTCACGATTTCTTTGTCATCTCTGTTTGGACTATTATAGTTGGCATAGGCTAATTCACGTGCTAAAACGCACTGCTTCTGAAAATCAGTCTCAGAAAGAACCATTTCTAACAATTCATCTCTAAATGAGGTAGTATCGGTAAGTGCTTTAGTGTGAATTTCCTCATAGTTAGGAAGAATATCAACAGGATTAAATTCTTTTTCATTGAGATGAGCATCATACAATGGATCTGAGAAATTATTAAATTCATTATAGAATTGTGCAACTTCAGAAACCTGCTGATCATTTGGTCTTTTTCCACTACGAATTGCCTCTGCTCCTTTATGACTGATAATCTTAAGTAAATTTCGTAGTTCTAAAATATTTATACCTGATAAATTTATAGAATCTAACGCATTGGCTTGGTCTAATACAAAATCGGATGTTTCCATATATCTTTCGGCAGTACCAACATCGTAAGCCATCGTATTGTAAGCAAGAATTATATTATAAAATTGTAATAGAGAATCGGCATAATTACTTAGTGACAATGAATCGGACAACTCAGGATAGACAATATTGTGAGAGATAGCGTTGAAGCCATTACCATCATTGCCTATAGTTGGGAAAATTTCATCCTCACTAATTGAATCAAGATATTCTTGATAGGGGAATGATAATTCATCCATTTTACTCTTACTGCCTCTATTATTATGACCACAGGAAATAAGAAAGAACAATGCTGTTACAGAGAAAAAGAATCTAATAGACTTATTCATATGATAATTTGGAAAATAGTTTTATTAATATGAACGAATACAGCTGATAATATCTTTTATACCATAGTATGCAGCTAATGAGCCATACAGAAAATACATTCCGGCAAACGCTAATTCTTCATCAGGTATTTCTAATGTTTGAAATGTCAAAAGCACAAAACCGTCAATGATACATAAATAAAGACCAAAAAATGCGACTATAATAGCAATAATGATAGAGAATATTATGAATACCTTGAAGAAAGTGGGTTTTGGAGGAAAAATCTCATCATAAGCTGCCATACTGCGCATCTCGAAATATGAATTATAATTCAGTTTGTATGTCTCATCAACGATTTCCATACATTGTTCCGGAGTCGGGTTTCCTTTTAGTTGCATGGTGGCTTTTAGAAGAATGGAACTTCTTGATACTGTGGCGATTGTAAAGAATAAAAATATAGCCAATGAAATCCAATCGTTAACACCAAATTTTATAACAGCAATTGCGATAACTAATGTCGTAATAGAAAAATAGATTGCCGTTATAACCTCTAAAAATGCTCTTCGCACAAGTCTCTTTTTAAATGACGCAACATTGCCGGTATATACATCTTCAAGAATTGGGAATACTTGAGTTGCCCGCTCG
Organism: uncultured Porphyromonadaceae bacterium; assembly: GCA_947174335.1. Lineage (GTDB taxonomy): Bacteria > Bacteroidota > Bacteroidia > Bacteroidales > Muribaculaceae > CAJUPY01. The sequence goes on from CAMWIM010000025.1 coordinate 11,300, forward strand.
TAAACCAACGTTTTAGGCATAATTTTATTTAGGAGCCAAGACAGCCCCCACACGATAGCTAAGGCAATAATAAATGCATTATTGTCGATAAAACTGTTGTTAAATTGTCCTAAGATTGGATAGATAACAAACCAGAGGACGAAATAGAAACTTGTTTTCATTGTTGTTGTTCTTCTTCTTTTTGAGTTGTTGTGAAACCTACAGGACGGCGATTTTTCTGTTTTTCTATCTGTTGAGCATTTATTTGTTGGATGTTTCTGAAGATTTCATCTTTTATGCTGAAAAAAGAATCAAGGACAGCTTTAACATAATAGTCGTTATTAGGACATGCCGGATGAAGCATAATATCCCATTTACTATTTAATTCGATAATACCTTCTTTTTCAGAAGTATTTAGGATTACATTCGGACCAAAGTTAGAGTTAGTTGCGTTTACAGCTTCATGTATATTAGGTAAATCCGGATCATCCGCTTTTATGAGAGCCCACCCTAGATTCCATATGCGGGCATATCTACCGCCAAACTCCATGTAAAAGTTTTCCCCCTGATATTGTACCGATAGAAGTTCATCTTCGTAGACAGTCGGTTTACATCCTATTGTTTTTAACACTGTTAACATTATTTCAAAGGTTGATAGATCTTTAAAATTTAGTGATTTTCGACCTGATTCTCGGCGTATAATCCATAAATAAACTATTATTCCCCATATATATGGAACATAAAATATAGAGAGAAATATAGCAGGAAGTATAAGCGCATCCCAACTTATATAATCGTAATATAACCCAAATGCAAGGATGATTATAACAGTTGTTAAGAGAATAATATTTAATCCTAATTTAATCATTTTACGTTGTTTCAAAGTAAAAATACTTATCCATTTTACTCTTATTTTTTGAACTAAATTAATTCTCTTTTGCTTAAACCAGTCGGATAGCAGAACCCATACCGATGCAATTATTAAAAGACCGATAGATGAGAAGATGATAATGTAAGTATTAATATTATCAACCATGTTATTTATAAAATATAAAATCGTTAGTTAATTAGAGATATCTTGATGTATGGAAAGGTAAACAGAGTATGCCAATTTTAATACCATATTTGAACGTAAGATATAACTATCCATTTATTTGTGTTTCTTGTGGTTGTCAATCCACTTGTCTATTTGTTTAACTATTGGATCCAAAACAAAAAAAATGAACAACAAACTTAAAATGATAATCCATATAAGTTTGGCACGTCCTATAAGTTGATTTAATATTAAATCCATATTTAGTTGCGAATAGTATTGTCAAACTCTGCCTGAACCTTGCATTCAGGACATATTATCATGTTACCGCCTACACCACACATCTTAGACCAAGTCCATTTAGGAGAACAGAAAAATAAGCTGATTCTCGAATGTCCACAATCAGGACAATAGTCATAATCGAATATGACTTTATCAGGAATACGAAGCATACTTAGAGCAACGTCTTTCCACGAATATTGATATGGCAATGGTTGTCCTTCTTGCGTAAATTCGCGAGATTCCCAATTTTTAATCTCATTTGCAAGATTTTCAACGGCATGATTATGCTCTGCATTTGCAATATGATTTAATAGTTCTGATAAATTCGATCTTGCGTTCATTAGCTCTCGTAGATTCCATATTTTTATCATTATCTCTTGTCTCTTATCTTCTTGAATTGTTTCGTTTAGAGAATGTTCTAATCGTTCTAATTCATCTGTAATTTGTGAATCTGTTTTATTCTGATAGAATGATTCGTAATTTTCAGAATTAAAACTGTCTGAAAAATCCTCATATTTTGAAAATTTTTTATAGCAGTTCATTAATTGTATTGTGGTATATAATAGTTTTGATTCCCAGTTAATCTTACCATTGGCGAGAAACTGATTATCATGCTCTATTAATTTTCTAATTTCGGGACTATCAAATAACATTGTGTTCAGGTGTTGTGTAATGGTTAATACTAATGTAAGTATATATGGGGTTTGAGTTATCGCCATACTGAGCTTCAATTTCCTCGCCATTATATACTGCATGGAAAATACTCTCAGATAGCTTTACAGTGAGCGTATCTCCTGAGAGATTAAGAATCTTGTATCTTTCCTCATAGAATACATGGTGGTAAGTAGCTAATGAGCCATACAGAAAATACATTGAAGCAGGTGCAACTCTTTATGTAGCAAGATAAAGTTATGCCCAAACCACCTTGACCAAGAATTTTTTCAATTCTATACGTTTGATGGCGTAGGAGAGTACCCTTTTTTAAACATTGGCTATTTGTTGAACTAATATTCATTTAATTATGCTAAAAAATAAGATTAAAAGTGCCATGCAAAAAAGTGCAAGATAAAAAAAATATTTACTGAATTACTTCCTGACGATTTGCTTGGGATTGTGGTGGGAACTAATTGATTATTTGAAGCTTTCTCAGATTCGGTTTCGGATGAATTTAGAGAATTAACACTTGATTTGAGAATTGAATCAATATCTGCTTCTTCAGAAGCACGAATTATATGGGCGTCACTACTGATGGATTCTTTTAAAGAGACTGAGTCAATGGGAATCAACCAACATGAGTAATTATCAAAAGTTTTGTCGTCACAAATAGATTTAATCTTTGAAAATTTTTCATCATTGCTTATATCTGATGATAAGATTTCACAAAGAGTTTCATTTGATAATTGTTCCAAAACACCATCAGAGCACATAAAGAAATAATCCCCGGATTGAATATCATTGAATACAAAAATATCTGCTTTATATCTTGTTTCAAGATGGGGTTGCATAGCTCGTGTAATGATATTTTTATGAGCAAAAATTTTGGCCTCTTCTTCGCTTAGCTCTCCGGCTTTTAGCAGATCATTGACTAATGAATGGTCTGAAGATTGATAAAGAATTCCACCTCGTTTTGTTTCCGGATTATATAAGGATGGTCGAATATGATAGATACGACTGTCTCCGATATGGGCAACCAAATAATCATCATCATTGAGACAAAGACATGTCATAGTTGTCCCCGGTTTCTTTGGCGAATTAGTATCGATCTTATCGAGAGATTCATAAGCATTGGCTAATCCTGTCTCAAAAGTTGGAATATCTATTTCTTTACATGATGAGAGATAATTACCTAAAGCTGTTGCGGCAGTCATGCTTGCAACTTCGCCATTATCGTGGCCCCCCATGCCGTCACAGAGGATAAAGACCCGATTACTTGTATCAGCTTTTTGGGGATAAAGATAATCTTCTTGATTATCTTTTCTCCCTATTTCTGAAAAACATAGAGGACGCTTAATTGTTATCATAGCTATGCCAATATAGTTGATTCTTTGTCGTTTGCTTCAAGCATAATTTCGGTCGTGCCAAGTGTCATTGTGTCGCCGAATTTTAAAATTATAATGTCGCCACGGTTAATCGGCTTACCATTAAGTTTTACAATGTTTTTTGAGTTGATTTCTACGAGACGATGTTCAAAGCCATTCTCATTTTTAATGACGTCAATTCTAACATGTTGTCGGCTCATATACATGTCGTTGCTGATTTTAATATCAGCGGTACCGGTTTGAGCTCGGCGCCCAATGATATTTTGTCCTTCGTTAAGAAACTGAATCTCATTTGTATCAACAACTCTTATTTGTCCGATATCTGTTGCTGTCTTTGGTGGAAAAATCAATTGGGTTGGCATTTCATCCGCCCCGTGAGCGCCACGAGCTTGTAATCCGCGTTGATAAACGCTAACATTAGCTTTAAAATGACACTTCGGACATTCAACTACCATGTTTTGGTAATTGGGCACTTCGCTAAACGAAAGCTGCTGATGACATTCCGGACAAACAATAAAAATCTTTCCCATCAAACGTTCATCATTGAGTCAGCATCATTAACATAATCAGGCATATCATCATTAGAGGCGTATAACATATCTCCCTCTTGAGATGCCTGGGCTTGCAATAGGTCGGCAACATCAAGATTTGCTTGTTCGATATTATGAACTTCACCTTCTTGAATTTGACCGTCGCCATTGTCATCGTGAAGTAAAACATCAAATGTGCCGTTATTGTCCACGTCAACTAACATTGCCTGATCTCCGTCACACTCAACAAGTGCTACATTCATAATTTCTCCTTCGTCATTTTGAACAGTTTCAACTCCAAGAACTCTGATTTCATTATCAATAGGGTCTTGGGAAATCATTTCAGCATTAGCGGGAATAACTTCGGGGGTAGTTTCATGATGCACAGCTATATTGTTGTCGGCTGATTGAGATGATGAGTGATTATGAGTAGGAGCTACTTCGTTAACACGATTCTGATAGTCAGCTTTCTCTTGAGCCGACATTTTGTTCCATTCATCGGCATAGTATGTTCCATAAAGGCGACCATTGTATTCAAATACTCCGCCCGGACCAACCTGTTGACGGGCTTGAGCAAATGCATCGCTAAAATTAGTAGCATCGACATGGGCATATCTTATTCCTTCGTCGTTGGCAAGAATAACCTGTTCGGGTGCGGGTGATTCATTTTTTTCTTCAGTTTGTGCATCAGAGGGAGCTTCATTTGATGTTGTTGAAGCATTAGCGGTGGTAGCCACTCCAATTCCGGCGCCCGCTACAAAACCGCTTGCAGCTACTGCAACATATTTACCTTTATTAGATTTTGTAGTTGAATCTAACATCGGTTTAGCCGTCTGATTCTCTATATTTTGATTCTCTTGAGTTGAATCGTCATTTACAATAAGTGTTGTATCCATATAATTTGATTTTAAATTTTATGCAAATATATGATGACATTTTAAGTTTGTCAATAGTTATACATTTTAATTGATGAAGTTATGGGATTTATTGATGAACTTAATTTTTCTCGCGGTATCTAAACTGTAGATAGTTTATTATTACTCGATATCTTCCAATTGCAATGTAAGTAAATCTTGTAAATCTTGTTTAGTATTAAATTCTTTGATTTTCTCCATCGATACTCCAAGATACACTCTTCTAATATCGAGAAAGATCCCTTCTTTATCTGGATAATTGTATGGCGAATAATTTTTTAGTTCGTGACAAAGAATATCCTGTTCACTTTCAGTATTTGTAATTACAATTACGCCCTTATTAGAAAAACTAATTTTAGATCGTTTTATGCGCCATTCTCTTAACCAAGAGAAATCAGGTATAGGTAGATTTGTCTCGACGAATCGCCAATGGATTGAGGAATCTAATAATTTTTTTTCAGCTTTTGCTCCATATATTACAGGACGACCACCTTTTTGAAAAAATAGATTTTTATTTATTCCAATGCCGTAAGGCGCAAGTTGTGGATTATCTGGAAAATTATGTGTATAATATTCAAACATCGGTCGAAGCATACTGAGTGGAGTTTCTGTAAAGCATAAAAATCCACGTTTTTTAATATCCTTTATTTCTCCACTTCTAAGTATTTCACACAATGTGTTAAAAGCATCTGGCCCTTTAGTAAAATGGAATAAATAGTCAGATAGATCTTCTCGAGTGCTAATTATCTTTTTTGTACCATCCAAGTATCGTTTGTAATGCATAATTGTTTTCTTTTTAATGTCTATTTTATAGTTCATCTTCAATAAATTGTAAGGTCTATGGAAAACGTTATTATTTCTTTTTCCAATATTTATTCCTAAAATATACAACGATAAGCGTTAGTATCCATGAAAAAATTGGACCAATGATGATGAACCACCATAATATCTCTTTGGTCCATTTTATTAAAACACCATGAGGGAGAATACATACTAATAGGTAAGGAAGTGAGTAAATAAAGAACCATATCCAAAGGTTGAATCGTTTTGATTGTGGTTCTGCTTTTGTTGGTTCTACTTTTGTTGGTTCTGATTTTTTTGGGGTGACTTTTGGCGGTTTGATTTTTGAAGGTTTGACGTTAATATGAATATCTTTTGAGATTGTTTCGCCATTGGCGGATTTGACTATTAGTGAAAATCGGTATGTTTGTGGATAATTCCGAAAAATAGATATGTACCCTTTGTTATTTTCTATTTTTTTCGTGTCATTTTTATGTCCTAATAGTAAATAAATTGATTCAGCGTTAACAACATTCCACTCTATTTTAAAAAGTTCTCCAGCGTAAACTTCTTTTTGAGAGGATCTGAAATAAACTATTTTAGGCTCTAAATCATTATTTATTTTTTTATTATCCGTCAGGATTATCGTTTCATCGCCTTGATTGTCTATTTGAGAACTATCATTGAGCTCATTAATAAAGCTCGCAACGTTTTCAGTACGATTTCGTCGTGATGCCGTCATCGTTTTTACGATTGATCCCTTTATTTTTTCAGGAAAACTTGATGGAAACCAAAGTTGTTCATCGATGAGTTGAGATGCATTTGGCGGAACCATCCCTGTCAGTAAAAAGTATAGTGTTGCAGCTAAGGAATAAACATCGATCTGAGGTGAAAAGGTCGTAATGCTCCCCGAATTATATAGTTCGATAGGGGAGTAACCATGGCTAACGGCTTGCATCAATGTCGAAGTCGCATCTCCACGGTTGTCATATTGTTTTGATAAACCGAAATCAATAAGAATGGGTTGGTCCTCGTTGCTACGAACAACAATGTTTGCAGGTTTCACGTCAAAATGGGTCATCTGTTGAGAGTGAATATATTCAAGGGCTTCCCCGACTTTTATTATATATTCAATAGACTTTTGCTCGGGTAGCGGCCCATTACGTTTAACCATATCGTTGAGGTTTTCTCCTTCAATATAGTCCATCACATAGTATGCTGTATTGTTTTCTTCAAAAACATCATGTATTTTTACAATACCGGGATGATCAAGTCGGGCAATATTTTTTGCTTCCTTTAGGAAACGAGTCTTTAGTTTAGCTACAGTCTTGGCATTATTTTCGGTGCCAATCGTAAGATGACTGGTATTGTCTCGTCCACAAAAGTCTTTAGGGAAGAATTCCTTGATTGCGACATTTTTTTCTAAAAGAGTATTTTCGGCAAGATATGTGATACCGAATCCGCCTTGTCCAAGAATACGGATGATTTTATATTTACCGTTTTGCAAAGAGCTATGATTGTTTAATTGCATATCCATAGACTTTATCTATTATTCAATCGTTACTGGATCTATCATTTCATATAGAGTATTCGGTTTTGTTTTTATAACTTGTGTATAAAGATAAGGGAATTCAATTTTGCATAGTTCACAGTTATTTTCGAGAGCCTCTTTTAAAAGCATGCTAAATTTTTGCGCTTGTTCGATATCTGTTATCGGAGGCAGTGTCACCGAATCAAGACAATGGCTCCAAGGAATTTTAACATCTTCATATCCTTTATCCGGAACATGTCCAGTTATAAAAAAACGTATCTCGTTTTCATATTCGAAATATCCTCTTTTAAGAATCATCAAATTTAGATACTGAACAATATTGAAATCTGTGAAAAATAAAGGATATAGTCGATGTGTTTTTTGATATAAATGGCGAATTTCGTAGTCTGATACACCATAATTTACACGGCCTTCGTAAACAGTTGCGGAAAAACTCTTAGCGTATTTCTCAACGAATTTTCTAAATTGTCCTATGTATATTTTGAATTGAACACATGGATCTTTATCCAAATCCTTAGTATAGATCCGCCATGCAGCCTCACAATTTGGTTTATTGGTTAAACAACAAGCCAAAAGTTTTGTATTAAACTTTGGATTTGGCATAACATTGGTATAGTTTGCCAAATAATATATTTTCTCAAAAGGATCATCCCACTGTGATGGTTCTCTAAATCGAATACTATTATTCTTTAAACACAAAATCGCTGTGCTTAACGGCATATACTTGTATAGGAACTTTCCATGAATACGATCACCTATACCAATTAAAGAGGTATAAGGGCGCGCAAATGGAGAAAGAGTTTTAAGTTTCATAGAAAAATTATATAAATGACACTAAATATTTATAGATATGTAATACCGAATCCTCCTTGTCTAAGAACACGGATGATTTTATATTTACCGTTTTGAAGAGTTGTACCAGCCTTTAGTTGCATGAAATATGAAAATTTTATTTATTGCAAATTTAAGAACGAATTATTAATTCATATCAATGTGTCACTTGTGTTTCCAATTCTACCACCAGTCATTACTTAATCTTCTTCCGATAATTGAAATGATAGTTAACAATATAGCAGAATATAAGAAATAACGAACTACAACATCATCGCGAAAGGCTCTAATACTTGCAGAACTAATTAATTTGGAATCGTCAGGGTCAAGAAGTCCGAACCATATAAATAATCCACTACCCAAAGACGTTATTATTAGGGCTATTCCTATACCTTCTTCACCATTAATGAATTTTTTACTTGGTTCTATAAAAAAATTCCAAGAAAAAAATGTTACAGCGGTAATTATTATAATAGACATAATAATTAACCACCATAGATTGTCGGACTTAATATTTGTATACATTTGTGCCCATTCAGATAGTTCGAAAAATGTACCAGTGTATTGTTGTCCAGATGATAATTCAAAATCATAGGAAATAAAAAAAGGAATTACTTCCAATATTACTGGAGACCATATTAGAATTAATACAAATAGAACAAATATGGGTGTTAATATAGGGTCAAAGGTTTCCAGTAGTGGTTTAAAATATTTATCATATAAAGATATTTTTTTATCAGACTGTTGTATGGGATAATTATTCGAAGAATATGTCTGAGTACTATGGTTGTCGTAATCTTTAATTATGGTAGTTTCTTTGGTTCTGTTAAAATTTTGAGAGATTGCGTTCCTAAGCTCATTAATAAAGCTCGCAACGTTTTCAGTACGATTTCGTCGCGATGCCGTCATAGCTTTTACTATTGATCCCTTTAGTTTTTCATGAAAACTTGAAGGGAACCAAAGTTGTTCATTAACAAGTTGGGACGCATTTGGTGGGACTATCCCTGTCAGTAAAAAGTATAGTGTTGCAGCTAATGAATAAACATCGGCTTGCGGAGAGAAAGAAGAGAGGCTTCCGAGATTATATAGTTCGATAGGAGAGTAACCATGGCTTACTGCTTGCATCAAGGTTGAAGTCGCATCTCCATGGTTGTCATATTGTTTTGATAAACCGAAATCGATAAGAATCGGATAGTCATCATAACTACAAACAACTATGTTAGACGGCTTCACATCAAAGTGGGTCATTTGACGTGAATGGATATATTCAAGAGCGTAACCAACATCAATAATATAGTCAATAGCTTTTGACTCGGATAGTGGTCCATTTCGTTTAACTATATCATTGAGGTTTTCCCCTTCAATGTAGTCCATAACATAATAGGCAGTATTGTTTTCTTCAAACATATCATAAATCTTGACTATTCCGGGATGATCAAGTTTTGCGATGTTCTTTGCCTCATTAAGGAATCGGTTCTTGAGTTTCTCAACAGTATCGGCATTGTTCTGAGTGCCAGGAGTTATATGACTGGTATTGTCGCGACCACAGAAATCTTTCGGAAAGAATTCCTTGATTGCTACATTTTTTTCTAAAAGAGTATTTTCGGCAAGATATGTGATACCGAACCCGCCCTGACCAAGAACACGGATAATTTTATATTTACCGTTTTGAAGAGTTGTACCAGCCTTTAGTTGCATGAAATATGAAAATTTTATTTATTGCAAATTTAGGAACAAATTTAATAATTCTTATCAGTAATAGATTATTAATTGATAAAATCTAATTTACAAATGACAAAATATTATTTTTGATATTCAACTATGGTTAAATTATCATCAAATTTACCCCACATGACGGGATGTTGCTTGCCGTTTGTCTGAGATTTAACCCCCTCGCTTACAAATTTGAAGAGTTCTTTGGCGGTTATAAGTTTATCCCTGTTGAAATCAGCACCTCCAGAGAGACCTCTAAGAAGATTTTTGGTAAAATACCCATTAGCGAGAAACGCGTTTTCTGCCGAGTATTCATTACCACGGGATGACAAGAAAAACAAAACGTTTCCCGATTTGATGGGGGTATTATTGACATTTTGTTTTTGTCTTATCGCACCACTGTGGCATGCGTCAGCAAAGATTAATTTATTTTTTGCTTGGGATTGTTGCATGATATTTATAATCTCGGAATATTTTATACCTCCGTTAATATTGGTCATATCGTATGGGCAAAATCCTCCGGGATAGCCATGTCCGCTAAAAAAGAATATAATTTTATCATTTTCTTTTGCTCTACTAAATTGGTCTCTTAAACTTTTTAGAACCTGAGATTTAGTAGCATATTTACCTGTAATTGTAATTACATTTTTGGTGCCTTTTTTATAAAATTCGGCAACAGCTTTAGCATCTGATTCAGTTTTGGTTAGATTTCTGACTTTAGGGCTCGCATAATTCCCTATACCAACACAAACTACATAGGTTTCACAATGACCGATAAAGGCAATAAAACATAGGATAAGTGAAATAAAGAAACGACTCATTTCTCAACATATTTACATTTACAATATGGGCATGATTGGTAATTACGGATAAGTAATCGGTAATTTCGGGCAATTAGCGATCGTCCACAATCTGGGTTTGGACAAATCCACTTATCATCGAATTCATCTTGTCGGCACTGCTTTTCTTCTGCTGTTTCCACGTTTTTCATCCCTACAAAACTGTAGAAGTTGCCAACCACTCCAATACCGGTCAAAATATATCCAATCGGTCCAAGAAAGAAAATTGTTGGCATCGCTCCCATTGTAAAGATACCCAATAGTCCTCGAATAAGATTTATTTGTCGTTGAGAATTAGCAATTTGGATGTTTTTATTATTAAAAGATTCCCAAACTTCCTTTAAATGGGAAATATCAAAGGTTTTAGTTTCATTAAGAGATGACTCTGAAATTTGTGGTTGAGAATTTCCTTGACCAATTAAATCACCCAATGAAGCTGAAAATGTAGGACCTAATTGTAAAATACTATTTATATTAGCTGTTTTGCGAACAATGTCAACCCCGTCAACTTTTGTGCCTAACGAACTTAAATTTTCAATGGTGAATGTTCCATCACCATTGTCAGTCACTTTGCAGTGTTTCCTACTAACTGTTGGATCAGTGATGGGAGTTTTTTGAGTTCCTTGCCGACCTATTATTATTTCCATTTAAATTGAGGTGTATAGTTGTTTTAAATTTTTAAGAGCTTCTTTTGAAATAGATATTTCAAGGATCGACGGTGATATATAGTCGGTGAGTATTAATTTTTGAAGCGGAATATTTATTTGGAAAATATATTGCCTATTTACAATAAATCGTTTCCCAATACGGATAAATAATGGATTTTCACCTTTAAAACGTTCGGAAAGTAGTTCTTCTATATTTACAAGACTGGTTAATAAAGTTGCCTTTGCTCCATTGATAAAAACGACATGACAATAATTAGAGTCTGCTTCAAAGTAGGCGACTCGGTCAAGTTTAACCTTAATCATTTCATCTCTTGTATTGAAAAATAAGGTTGTTTCAGATGCTTTGAAATATTTCATAAATAGCCCTAAAGTGATATGTTGGTTCTATTATTGCAAAGTTAGGGAATTTTTTCAAAAGTAAGAAAATAAATATTTATTTTGAGAAAGCGCTAAAAACGACATCGCCCCGAGGTTTTTTCTCGGGGCGATGTCGTTTATGTTATGAGAGGGGGGAGGGCTTATTCCAACTCGCCGATTGAGCGGAGGAATTCCACTTGGTTGATGCGGTATTGGGTTTGCGCTTCAATCAGGTTGGAGTAGGATGATTGCCATTGTGATTGAGCTTCGAGGAGGTCGGTGAGGGTGTTGAGTCCGACTTCGTATTGTTCTCTCATCATGCGCAGGTTTTCGTTTGCTTCGTTCATAGCCTTGTCGGCTGAGTTGATGAGTTCTAAGCCGGTGACTACATTGCTGTAGTTTTGACGTGCTTCGAGTTGCATCAGTTTTGTGTTTCGTTGCATTGAGAGACGGGCATTTTCAACTTCGAGTTTGGCGTGGCGCACTTTCTTGATGCCTTCGCCCCAGTGGAATAGGGGTATCTGTACTGATAAAAGTCCTGAAAAGCCGTTGTCGTTGGTGGTTGAAGTATAGGGGAACGGATTGCCCATTTCATCTTGAGACCAGCCTTTCATTTTGATGTTCCCATAAGCCGACCATCCGAGTTGTAAGCCGACAACGGGGAGGAAGTCGGCACGAGTCATTGTGACTTCGTGTTTCTTTATCTCGATGCTTTTGTCAAGTATGATTGACTCGGGTCGGTTTGAGATGTCATCGCTTTGCATAGGCAACGCATTGTCAATTACGATTGATTCGGTTAGACGAATAGCAGTCGTATCAGCCACACCGATAACTCGGCAGAGTGCCATACGGCATATATCGGCACCGGCTTGAGCTTGGTTGAGACGATATAAAATCTCGCTGCGGCGGGTATTTACACGAAGCAATGACTGTCGGTTTGTCATACCTATTTCAACCGAATTTTTTGTCATTTCGTAAATGGAGTCAATCAATGCGAGATATGACTTTGTCATTTCAACTTTTTCAAGCACTCCGACATAGGTCCAGTATGTTTTTTCGGCGTCGGCAATCACGTCCATACGGGTTGCACGCAACTGTTGACGATATATGTCTTGTCCGACTGATGCCATTTTGTTGGCTGCGATGATTTTACCTCCGGCATAAATCGGCTGTGTCAGATTGATGCCTGCCATATATGCGCCACGCATCTGCAATGTCATCATATCGCCGATTTTTGAATCGGGGGCGCTATAGATGGCTGTTGCATTACCGGCAAATTTAGGAAAATATTGTGTACGAGCGACGGCACGATCGAGATTGGCGCCCTCTACATTATTTTCGGCAATTTTCAAGTTTTCGTCAGATTGCAATGCCATTTCGCGACACTCTTTGAGCGAGAGGTCGAGGGCTGAGGCGTTAGCCGAAACGAGCAGTGATAATATGATTAATGAAATATTTTTCATGAGCGTTTAACGTTGAAGAATACTGAATAAAGGGTCGGCAGGAGCAGGAGAGTGGCAAATGTACCGATAAGCAAACCGCCGATGATGGTAACGGCAAGAGAGCCGTACATCGGGTCACCGACCAGCGGAATCATACCTGCGATTGTTGTGAATGAAGCAAGTATCACAGGCATTACACGTGACACGGTAGCGCGAATTATGGCAGGGTACAGGTCGACTTTTTCTTCATTTGTCAATCGGGCGATTTCGTCAACCAAGACAATTGCATTTTTAATTGTCATACCCATCAGTCCCATTACCCCGAGTATGGCGATGAATGTAAACGGTGTGTCGGTAATTAACAACGCCGGTACAATACCGCAAATTACAAACGGGAAGCAAAGAAGTATAACCGCAAGTTTCTTCCAGCTATTAAAAAGCAGAAGCAGAATGATGATGATGATCGAGAGCATCATAGGCAAGAATCCAGCCAAGAGTTCGTTTGCCTCGTTTGATGTTTCGCCCTCGCCGGTAAATCTCATTTTGTATCCTTCGGGCAATGGAATAGCTTTGATTTCGGGGGCGATCATTTTAATGATTTTAGCAGGGGTGGCATCGGGATTTGTGATGTCGGGGTCAGCTTCTGCCTCGATAACTCGCTGACCATTCAGACGATGTATAATGCCTTCGCTCCATGACGGATTGATTGAATTAACACATGACGATAATAAAGTAGTATTAAACATCTTGTTGTTTAATTCATCGGTTGTCATGCTTCCGTTCATAATTGAAGCTATGTCGTTGGCTGAAACATTTACGTTAATCATCGACCAAACCGGTAGAGATGATAAATCTTCAATTTTCGAGCCATCTGTGTTACGAATCTTCATGTATATCGGTAGCATTTTGTCACGTTCATTAACAACACCGATTGCGTATCCGTCAGTGGCAGCTTGTAGAGCATTGCCAACATCCGATCGATTTACACCGGCTGCGGTAGCCAGATTTGAAGAATAGTCAACCGAAATGGCACGATTTCGTCCAAGCCAGTTGTTTTGCACAGATTGTTTGTCGATAAGATCACATTTTCGCATTATAGCTTCGGCTTTAGCCGAAAGCATTCGCAGTGTATCGGCATCGGGACCTGAAAATTCGACTTCGACAGTATGTGTACTTGATATGGAAAGATTGTATCGACGGGCACGAATGTAAGCGTCAGGTGCAATCAGACGTAATTTTGCAATCAGTTCGCTCGATAATCGCTGAACGGTCTTGAAGTCTTTACAACCGACAATAAATTCGGCATATTCATCACCACCGTTCGGCATCGGGCGTACAAGGCAATATCGCCCGGGAGCTCCACCGACACTGACAGCTACAGATTCGACTCCATTGAAGTCCATTACGCTATCAGAAAGCTGTAACATGCGGTCACGTACACTGTCTGAATTACTTTCGCCGGGAAATGTACATTCAACTACAAACTGGTCATATTCAAAATCGGGGAAGAATACATTCCGTAAGAACATCATTGATATGCCGGACAAAGCAAGGATAATGAAGGCTATACTAACCGAAACCCATTTGTGGTCGATAAGAAAAACTACAATACGTTTTATTATACGCTGTAAAAAATTGAGCTTGAGGTCTTTGACTTCTTCCGATACATCAGTATCGGGACCGAGCCATTGATCAGAGCAAACAGGAACCTGGATTAATGCGAGAATCCAGCTTGCCATAAGGCTGACACATATCACAAGAAACAGGTCTCCGGCAAATTCACCGACTGACCCCGGTGTAAAGTAAATCGGCATGAATGTAGCCGCTGCAATTGCTGTTGCGCCTAATAGCGGTAATGCTGTCTTTCTACCTATATCATATAGATATACATCGCGTTTCAGTCCTCGTTTGCGGTCATTGATGATTCCATCCATGATTACTACCGCATTATCGACCAACATACCCATTGCAACAATAAATGCACCTAGGGAGATGCGTTGTAGAGTAGTCCCTACCGCTGAAAGAATCGGGAAAGAAAGTGCAACGGTCAAAACAAGCCCGAACCCGATTATCAAGCCGGCTTTCCATCCCATAGCAAGCAAAATCACGAGAAACACAATACCGACTGATTCCAACAGGTTTATCATAAAAGATGATATGGCTGTTGTCACACGTTCAGGTTGAAAAAACACTTTTTCAACGGTAATACCGGCGGGAAGATTATTGATCGTTTGGGAGATGCTTTTGTCAACAGCTGCGCCTACATCGGGAACAACTGCTTCTTTTTCAAGCGTAACCATTATGGTTAACGAGGCATCTTTGCCGATAAAAAACTCATTGTTACCCGGCTCGACTTCGTGACGTGATACGGTTGCGATATCGCTGATGCGAACCTTTTTCCCGTCAGGCATTGACAAAAGTACGTTTGAAATTTCCTCTTCGGTAACAGCACCTTCGGTAATATCAATTGCAAGACGGTCGGCTCCGTTATCTACTTTACCTGCATTTATGACTGCGGTTGATGATTGAAGAGCCTGCGCTACAAGCATCGGCAACATTCCGTTGCGTCTGATTTGATCGGGAGTGAACGTTATGTCGATAACCTCACGTTGGACACCTCCGATATTTACGCGTTTTACACCTTTTACTGTCGAAATTTCCTGACGAAGTTTTTTTGCATAATGTTCAAGTTCGCCGGTCGTATATCCGTCACCTCTTACAGCATAAAAAATGCCGTAAACATCCATCATGTCGTCAACTACAATAGGTGGCATACACCCTTGAGGTAGAGAACTTTGAATGTCGTTTACCTTGCGGCGAAGCAAATCGAAATATTGTTCCATGTCAGAGATGGGAACATCCATTTCATATTCAACGCCAATCATTGCTTGCCCAC
The DNA here is from genome assembly GCA_947174335.1 of uncultured Porphyromonadaceae bacterium. Classification (GTDB taxonomy): domain Bacteria; phylum Bacteroidota; class Bacteroidia; order Bacteroidales; family Muribaculaceae; genus CAJUPY01. Next base: position 27,155 of record CAMWIM010000025.1, read on the forward strand.
GACGAACGTCACTCTTTAATTTTTTAATATTGGGGAGTGTCCGAAGCTGGTCTTCAAGCAACGTTACAACATCACGCTCAATCGTCTCGCTGTCGGCACCCGGATAAACAATAACTACAGTCGATTGTTTTACAGCAATAGCCGGGTCTTCGAGTTTCGGCATTCTCAAGAAAAACAAAACTCCGGCAAACAATATTATGATTATCGCCGACCAAAATAATGTGCGGCGTTTCATAAAGAATTTAGTAAGACTTGTCATGAGGCAATTTATTTTTCAAGCGAATTAATGTCTCCAATAATTTTAACTTTCTCACCGTCTGAAAGATGATGAACACCTACAGCAACGATTGTTTCGTTGCCTTTTAAGCCTGAAACAGTGCTGTTTTTACCTTTATGATTACCAACTCTTGTAACTTCTTGAGCTGTAAGTGTTGAATCGTTAACAACCCATACATATTCTTTGCCATTACGCTCAAAAATTGCTCGGGATGGAATGGTATATGAATTGTCATTGTCGGTTTTGTTAAATTGGAGATTAACTGTCATGTTCATCCCCGGGAGCAGTTTACCTTGCATTGATGCCGGAATTTTCAGCCTGAGACGGAAAAGCGAATTATTGTCGGCATCGGGAACAAAATTGATTACATCAAGAGGAATTTCGGTGTCGCCAATGACAGGTGAGTTTCCTGTACAAAAAGCTAATTTATCACGTTGGCTGTAAATTGATGCCGGAACTGCAACTGAAGTTTCCAATCCCGAATTATCAATAATTTTATAAATAGGAGTTCCGGCTCCGGTCATTTCACCTTCTTCCATATAACGTTCAACGACATAACCTGATGTCGGAGCTTCAAGACGGGCATATTTGACCTGATTACGGGTCATTTCTAAAGATGCTCTGAGCTGTTCAAGACCTGCACGAGCTTTTTCATAATCATTAGGCGCAATATTGTTTCGTTGAAACATTTCATCGAGGCGTTTCATCTCAGAGGTCATCTGATTATATTGAGCTTCGAGCTGTTGAACTTGCAGGCTGTAGTCGGTGTCATCAAGATAGCCAACTATTTGTCCTTTTCTAACAACATCCCCTTCCTTAACAGTCAGTCGTTTTATTTGTCCCCCGATTTTAAAACCTAAGTTGACACTTTTCCCTTCTTCAACAGCCGATGTGTAGACGCGAGTTTCCATCATACCATTTGAAACGGGAGTGGTTGTATAAATATTGACCGGTTTATCATTTTGATTATCAGTGGTTTTATTTCCACACGACATTATAAATAATAATGGAACTGAAATTGTTATTGATGTGATAATTTTATTCATTGTGATAAAATCTAAAAAATTTTTTGCAAAATTAGTATATTGGATGTAATCAATAATTATCCGTATTCGACATAATATGTTCTAAAAATGACAAAACTATATTTTTTTAGATAAAAGTTTACTAATTTTGTGGTCTAATTTAGACATGTAATTGAATGGAAACTGTCGGAAATAAATCTTATGTGCTTCTCAACATGCAAGATATACTTCGTGTTGGCGGAAATATTTCGTCTTACGAAGGCTTTATTCTGTTTGATAATTATAATGAAAGCACAGTACGTCAGGTTTCGAGTCTCCCAATAAGCAGTTTGCCTTTAAAGATGCAGACCTATACTCTTTTGGTTTGTCGGCAAGGTGAACTCAAATTCCGTTTGGACTATGACCAACCGGTGTGTATAAACGGCGGCGATTTGTTTTTCTTTCAATATGGTCAGATTGTAGAATTTATTAGTTCGGCAAACGATACGAGTGTATTCTTTATAACGGTTTCAAAAGAAAACATGATGAATTTGCTCCATAATGTTCCCAACGATTGTATGCCTAAGTCTCAGACTCTTAAACTGGATAATCCTCTCATGGATGAAATTCAACTCTATTATAATTTAATGAGAAGTTACATCGACTCGTCAGATTCGTTAAAACAGAAAGATGTTTTGAGAGCTTATCTTTATATTATATTAATGAAAATAGGGAGCGAATATAACAAATATTTCTCGACAAGCGATAGAATCGATACTTCGGGCATACGTAAAATGGGAATTTACCATCGGTTCGTTTCTGAGGTTAAAGAAAATTTCAAAGAACATCGCGATGTCGAGTTTTATGCGTCATCACTTTGCCTTTCGGCAGGACATTTGTCGCGAATTATCAAATCAATAAGCGGAAAAACGGTTGGCGGCTGGATTAGAGATTATGTCATTTTGGAAGCAAAGGTAATGTTGCAGACCACTGACATGACAATCTCGCAAATCAGCGATAATCTAAACTTCCCAAACCCATCCTTTTTTTCAAAATATTTTCGCGAGACAACCGGAATTACTCCAGGTCAATATCGTAAATCATATAGGTCTTAATATTCTGAGTATGGCTTTAATTTTAATCGCAATAGCTGTTGTTTTCACTTTAGCCGATTTATATATTGTCACTTTGGTATTAAACAAAACACCATGGTTGATAAAGGGATATGTGTTTTTCCCGGTAATGGTTTTGTGGGCACTTGTCCTTTGGGTCGATTTTTCAGGCGAAATACTTCAGATGTTACTCAACAGTATCGTTTGGATTACCGTCTGTTTTGCAATCCCGACGATGGTTTACACCATATTTTCGCTTTTAGGTAAGTTTTTCGGACTTTTGTGGACGCCTGTCAGTTCTATATTTTCATCAACCGGAATTGTAATTGCAGTAATTTTATTTTTGATGGCGATATATGGGTCGGTATTCGGGTGGCAAAGGGTTGTCGTAAAAACCACCAATATCGAGCTTGCTGATTTGCCAAAAGGTTTTGAAGGTTATCGTATTGTTCACATTTCAGATTTTCATGTAGGTGTATATGCTGCAACTCCGGGTGCGGTTGAGCGTATCGTCAAACGTGTGAATAAACTTAAGCCCGATTTAATTGTATTTACCGGTGACCTTATCAGTTCTTCTCCCGACGAACTGACTAAGTTTGCCGATGTGCTTCGCAGGCTTAAAGCTCCCGACTGCGTGATATCGGTTTTAGGTAATAATGATTATTGCTTATCTGAAAAAAATGTAGTCGGTGATTCTGTTGAAAAGAATTTTGCTCGTATCATAAATGCTGAAAAAGATATGGGGTGGATGCTTCTCCGTAATCAATCAATAAAGATTATCCATGGAAAAGACAGTATTTCAATTGTTGGAGTTGAGAATTTTGGCAATGAAGATTTCCCTAACAAGTCTGATTTGAAAAAGGCATTGAAGGGGATACCTCAAAATGAATTTAAAATATTGCTGACCCACGATCCGTCGCATTGGCGCCGAGAAGTTTTGGCAGATACAGACATACAACTGACGCTTGCCGGACATACTCATGCCATGCAGTTCAAGATAGGAGATTTTTCTCCGGCTGAATGGATTTATCCTGAGTGGGGAGGACTTTACAAAGATGGCGACCAACAATTATATGTCAGCACCGGAATCGGAAGCAATATCGCCTTCCGCTTCGGCTCATACCCGACAATCGACCTATTG
>CAMWIM010000026.1 GCA_947174335.1 uncultured Porphyromonadaceae bacterium
AGATTGGCAATCTTCGAGCAAAAGAAAAGGCGCTCAAACTGAACGCCTTGACTATGATTTCAACTTATTGTTACCTGTCTTTAACCGCCGGTTATTTGCCGATGCAAAACCTTGAGAAGATGTTGTTGAGGATTTGTTGGGAGGAGATGTCGCCGGTGATTTCGCCGAGAATGGCGATGGTTTGGCGGATGTCTTGGGCTATAAGTTCGCCGGAGATGTTGGTGGTGAGGGATTGGAGGAGGCGTCCGGTTGATTGGGCGGCTTCGGTCAGGATTTGTAGGTGGCGGGCGTTGGTGATGAGGATGTTTTCTTGTGATTGATCTGGATTTACTTCATTATCAATGATATGAGTCATTGTTTGGAGTAGTCCTTGGATGTTGTCGCGATTTTTGGCTGAGAGACTGACATAGTGACGGTCAATAGTGGAGGGGAGGAGGGCATCAATGGCTGATTTAAGTTCTGATTCTGAAGTGGTTGAAATATCTCTCTTATTGAGAATGAAGATTATTGAGGGATTATTTATATTTTGCTTTACATTCTCTTTGAGTGTGTTTATAAAGTCATGGTCTATCGGCTCGGTTGAGTCGATTACGGCGAGAATGAGGCGCGCTTTACGGATAGTTTCAATTGATCGCTGTATGCCGATTTGCTCGATTGTGTCTTCGGTTGAACGGATGCCGGCGGTGTCCATTAATCGGAATAGATAGTCGCCGATTTCAATGTTTTCCTCGACAATGTCGCGGGTGGTGCCATGAATGTCGCTGACAATGGCTCTTTCGTCTTCAAGAATTGAGTTTAGCAATGACGATTTTCCGGCATTGGTTTTGCCTGCGATTGCAACGGGGATACCGTCTTTGATGGCTGCTCCGGTTTTGAATGAGTTTTTGAGTCGATTTACTTCATTGTCAATGGCTTGGGCAGTCTCGATTAATTGTTTGCGTGAAGCGAAAGTCACATCTTCTTCTGAAAAATCAAGTTCAAGCTCGATAAGTGATGCTAACTGAAGAAGTTGTTCTCGGAGTTCGGCTAATTTGCGTGAGAATCCGTTGCGGAGTTGTGTAACGGCAATCTGATTGGCAGCACGCGATGATGATGCAATTATATCGGCAATAGCCTCTGCTTCAACAAGATTGATTTTGTTTGAGAGGAATGCACGACGAGTAAATTCGCCCGGTTGTGCAATTTTTGCACCGGCGTTTATGAGAGAGGTGATGAGTTCGCGTTGAACGTAGCGTGACCCATGTACTGTGATTTCAATTGTATTTTCGCCTGTAAACGATTTTGGAGCACGATAGATGGTTGCAACAGCTTGATCGAGTGGTTCTGCCTGAGAGTCGAGAATTGTTCCGAGATGAGCTGTATGAGTCGCTGCTTTAGCGAGATTGGCTCCTTCCCAAATCTTTGATACAATGGCAATTGCTTCAGGACCTGAAACACGGGCAGTTGCAATTCCACCGACTCCCGGAGGAGTTGATATAGCGCAGATTGTTGTGTTGACGTCTGTCATCGGGTCTGCATTAAGCCATTAAAGTTGTTTCAGTTTTTTGATTGTGTCGGTCGGGTCGGAAGATGAAAACACATAGCTTCCGGCAACCAAGATGTCGGCACCTGCATCACGAAGAAGCGGGGCGGTTGTGGCGTTTACTCCGCCGTCAATTTCGAGCAACGGCGGATTTTCGAGTTTATCGACCATTTCGCGTAATCGTTTCATTTTATCAACGGTTGCATTGATAAATGATTGACCGCCAAAACCAGGATTTACGCCCATGAGCATGATTACATCGGCATCTTCAATTATCTCTTCAATCATAACCAATGGAGTCGCAGGATTCAACGTAACACCGGCTTTCATTCCGGCAGCTTTGATTGCTTGAAGTGAGCGATGAAGGTGGGTTGAAGCCTCTTGATGAATATTCATTATTTCGGCTCCACAATCGCGAACGGCACCTATATATCGGTCGGGATCAACAATCATCAGGTGGACGTCAAGCGGTTTTTTGGCATATTTTTGGATTGCTTTAATTACCGGAAATCCAAATGAAATATTGGGGACAAATACGCCGTCCATAACGTCGATATGAAACCAATCGGCGTCACTTTGGTTAACCATTTCGATATCCTTAGCCAGGTTGGCAAAGTCGGCTGAAAGTATTGAAGGGGCAATTATCATTGTATTAAATTTTTGTTTTCTGATTTGTTTGATAGGGCTTTGTAAGCAATATAAATAATGCACAAACCCAAGAGTGAAAATCCGGCAATAGTGAGATATGAATTGTATTGCTCAACTTTATCAAATAAGTTGGGGAGCGCTACAGTTTTAGCAAGGAAATAGCCGAGAAACCCAAGTATTACGTTCCAAATCAATGCTCCGAGACCGGTGAATATAATGAATTTTACAATGTTCATTCGTGCAAGTCCGGCAGGAATTGATATAAGCTGACGTATCACGGGGATAAGACGTCCGATAAAAGTGGAGACTGAGCCATGTTTATCAAAATATTCCTCGGCGTGTTCAACTTTAGCTTGATTAATCATACACGCATGTCCAACTCGACTGTTGGCAAACGCATAGACAATCGGGCGACCTACCCATAGCGCAAGATAATAGTTTATCAGTGAACCGATGAGGGCACCCAGAGTGGCAAATCCAATTACTCCAAACAAATTCATATCGCTGTTTGAACCTTGAGCCACTGCGAGATAGGCAGCCGGAGGTACTACAACTTCTGATGGAAACGGAATGAATGAGCTTTCAACCACCATAAAGATGAAAACGAACCAATAATTAGCGTGATCGACAAACCATTGAAAAAGGAATGACGCGCTGAAATAATCAGATATTGATAGATTAATTAGTAGATCGATCATACAGATTGTCTATTCTTGTTTTAAATTTATTGCAAAGTTAAGCTTTTTTATTGAATATGAGAGCATCTAAACGTTTTCTTCGCGTAATTCTGTGTCCGATAGATTGATTGCAGTCTGAAGGCATTTTTCAATGTCTTGGGGTAGCTTTTGACCGTTATATTTTACGGCATAATAGTTGCGTGCAATCTCGATTGGGTTGGCTTTACGAATTGATTCAGCCGAAAGGAATGACGGTTTTGTGTCACTATCAGGTTTCTTTGATTGCGATGGAATTGTATTAACAAGGCAGAAACGATAACCTTTTTCGTTTACAATTTCCTCGATTTTATGGCGAATTGAAACATCTACAGGTTTATCGCTGACAATGTCAATCCTTATATAATCACCTTTTGAAGGCTGAATATTTTTTAGCAGTTCAAGTGTTGATTGACAATCGGTTGGCGTTTCGGGGAATTTGACAGATTTGTATAATGGAGATATTTCAATTTCTGAAATCTCAGGTTTATCGCCATGAGAATCGACTGACACAACTGAAACTGAATGATTGAAATTTTCATCAAACGACAACTTAAATGGCGACCCGCAATAACGTGCCAAAGAGTTGTCTTTAGCAATGGCTGACGGATGATGAATGTGACCGAGAGCAAGATAATCATAACCTTTTCCCATTATATCAACTGAGTGATAACTCAACTTCGATTGGTCATGACTCCATGCTTCGGCACCTGCTACAGCAAGATGAGCAGTCATTATAATCGGAACATTATCTTTTTGAGCTACATCAAGTAGATATTGATGAAAATTTTGAATTAATTTTTCAGCAGATTCATCGGTGTCAGCTGATGACAACCCATATCTACTGTAGTTATACTCAGCGATATAAGGAACAGCGACAATATTCCCGATCAATTTACCTTCAAGTGATTTTACTTTTATAATATGAGAATTAACCAAATTGTCGTGATTGACTCCTGCAATAATTTCAACATTTATATTATGCCAAAGTGGAGCATGAATATCAAGACGCGATGCACTGTCATGATTCCCTGCAATTAACACAATTTTCATTGACGGACACGCAGCATGAAGCTTTGTCAAAATCTCGACTAAAAGTCTTTGAGCCTGAATCGAAGGAACCGCAACATCAAAAATATCTCCGGCAACAACAAGTACATCAGGCTTTAAGCGTGTAATTTCATTGGCTAATTGTTTGGCAAAATGACGATGTTCTTCATCGCGGGAATAGTTATAGAACGACTGTCCAATGTGCCAATCAGATGTATGGATTATTTTCATTAATCAATGCTGAATTTGTGGAAACGATATGGAAAAACGAGTTAGACCGGTCAACTTTGATGATGAAAGTTTAAAATCGCAATTATGGTTACGCAACGTTTCGCTTACAAACATTAAACCAAGTCCATGACCATTTCTTTTTGTTGTGAAAAATGGTGTAAAAATATAATCCGAAACATCGTCAGGAATACCGTTACCATTGTCAGTTATAATGATTTGAGACGGATTGTCAAATGTTGAAATCGTAATAATTCCGTCATTTTTTGAAGTTATTGCAAGACTTTCAGTAGAATTCTTGACAATATTAACTATCGTTTGTTCAATCAGCACTTTATCAATATTAGCAATAACCGGATTTGGCGACAATTCAAATATGAGTTCACCATTTTTACTGACAATTGATTCAAGAAAAGGTGTCATTGAAATGATTAATTCATTAACGTTAACCGGTTGCATAGTCGGTTGTGGAATTTTCATCACATCAGAATATGATTTAACAAACTCAGCCAATGAACTGCAACGTTGAATTGCGCTTTGAGCGACTTCGGTTATTTCGGGTTCGTTAGGATGTATGGCTGTGATAATGTCAAGCACCGTGACTAAACCGCTTATTGTATTGTTAACTTCATGAGCCATTGTCCTGATAACACGGCCATAAGCCGACTTTTCAGTTTTAATTATCTCATCGGTAAGTAGTTCTGCAATATAAAATTTGATTGGGAAACCATTCCTGACAAAGCTGCTGCAAGTACATTTTAAAACAGAAGTACCTTCAATTCTCATTATCTTAGACTCATTAGTCGATAATTCGTTGAGACGACTTGCAAGTGTGGAATTAAGCTGACTAAGTTTTTCTCCTAAAATTGCCTGACTGTTTTCTTTCCCCATCAACTGAGCCATCTTGTCATTTGTGATAGTAATTTCATTGTTATAGTTTAGAATTGCCACGCCAATTGATGACGTATGAATTAACATGTTGATGAGATGGTCTTGCTCCTGTACTTTTAATCGTTCATCTCTGAGCGATTGCATAAGCGAGTTAAATAGAGTGACAATAGAGTCGGCGTCACGTTGTCCGACTTTTGACAATCGATTGGCAGTGTCCTGTGATTTAAGCAGGTCAAGACCACTAATTACTTTTGACAGCGGAAGAGTTGTTGATCGATAGAGAATATATAGTAAAATAAGTGATATAACAACGAAAATTACGTTGTATAAAGGAGTAGTTGCAACGGCAAATAGCGTTAATCCACCCCATAGAATTACTATAGCTGTTAAAAGGAATAATGTAACTTTACCGGTCATATTTTAATATCAAACTTTTCAAGTCGGCGATAGAGTGATTGTCGAGTTATTCCAAGAGCAATCGCAACTTTTGACATATTTCCGTCATATTTTTCGATGGCGTTGAGAATGGCATTACGCTCCATATCGTCAAGAGTTACAGCCGATTTAGAGTTGTCTGTTGACTCAATAGTTTTAGTTGAATGATTTACAATGAATCTTTCAAAGTCTTTTGATTCAAGACTTTTCCCATTGAAAACAAGCATTGCGCCATCAATAATATTCTTAAGCTCGCGGATGTTCCCCGTATATGGCAATTTTGTTAGAAAAGTCATTGCTTCTGATGATACTTCAGGCATGCTAATTCCGTTTGCTTTTGCAGCAATATTGACGAAGTGCTTGACCAATAGTGGAATATCGTCGCGTCTTTCTCGCAGAGGAGGTAAATTAAGTGTAATCAAATTAATTCTATAAAACAAATCTTCTCTAAAGGTGTGATTAGCAACCATTTTACTCAGATTTGCATTTGTGGCGGAGATTAATCGAAAATCGACATGGCGAGTTTGACTGTCGCCGAGTGGTTCAAAAGTGTGTTGTTGCAATACACGAAGCAGTTTTACTTGACAACTCAGGTCAAGATCCCCAATTTCATCAAGGAAAATTGTACCCTTATCAGCCATCTCAAATCGACCCTTTCGATCAGAAACAGCACCAGTAAACGCACCCTTTACATGACCAAACATTTCGCTTTCAAACAATGATTGCGAAATTCCGCCGAGATTTACCATTACAAACGGTTGGGATGTTCGCTTGCTGGCATTATGTATAGCGCGTGCAATTAATTCTTTACCTGTTCCGTTTTCGCCAAGAATCAGAACTGAAGCATCGGTGTTGGCAACTTTTGAAGCTGTTGCCAATATTGATTTTAATTGAGAGTTTTCGCCAATAATTTCAGAGCGGTCAAACACAGATGTATTTTCAACTGTGGGCTCTTTACTTGACATTGTAATGGCAGTTTCTATTTTACTCAGAAACGAACTGCTGTCAATCGGCTTTGACATAAAGTCAAATGCTCCTGACTTGATACCTTCGACTGCCAGTGGGACATTAGCCCAAGCCGTAATCAAAATGACCGGTGTTTCAGGTTGGAGAACTTTGCATTTTTGTAATAATTCGAGTCCGTCATTCCCTGATATGTCAAGAGAGTAATTCATATCAAGGACTATTAGTTGGAGTGGTGTATTACGAATAATCTTTAATGCATCTTCGGCATTATTTGCAGTGACAGACTCGTAACCGGCTCTTTTCACAAGCAGGCTAAGAGACATGCATATAGTTTTGTCATCATCAACTATTAGTATCATAGATTATTCTCCAACTAAATTTTTATAACGGGTATATTGCCCCTTTTTTAAAGTCTTGCTTGCATAGTCGATAGCTTTTGTCGGGCAGTGGTGGTAACATCTGAGACACATTGTGCAATTATCACCCCACTTTGGGAAATTTTGTATCATTTCGATGTTGCAAAGAGGGCAGTGAGATGCACATAATCCACAAGATATGCAAATATCCTTGTTGACCTTAAATTTTGCAGGATTCATCTCAAACCGTTTAAACCACGGATAAACGATTGAGGTCTTTATACATGGAATTGAGCCTTTGACAACGTCGTCAATAGGCAATCCGTTGAATGATTTTATTGTGTCGCAGATATCTTTTACACGTTCAGGCATTCGTTCAATCTTCTCGGCTTCGTCGGTAGGAGCATCAATATCGAATCCGCTCATATTGACATAGGTATTAGGCATTTGAACAGAAAATGCACATCCGGTATTGAAATTATGACGTTTCAATAACTTTCGCCACTGTAAGGCACAATTACCGATATCATCGCCACATGTTGTAATCATATGGTGGACAGCGTTATTATTCCCGTTAAATGAATCAATTGCTTTTTTAATGACAGGAGGAATTCCCCACGAGTATGTAGGAAATATCCAAATTATCTCATTGTCCTCAACATATTCACTTAACATACAAGCCGAGTTGGAATGATCAAGCCTGAACAAGCTATGATTAGGGAGATGATTTAATACCTCTTTAGCAACTGAAAGGCTATTACCGGTGCCTGAAAAACAAACTATCATTTTATTGTAACTTGGGTTGCACCGTAGCCATATTCGCGGAAAGATGCATCCTGGACAAGATGACCTTTATATCGATAATTTAATTCTTTCATCAATGCTTGACGAAGAATACCTTCACCCTTACCATGAATGAATACGATTTTTTGTCCGTGATTCTTGAGATTTGAATCCATAACACGTCGGAACTCATCAACTTGTAAATTCAGCATATCGGCATTTGAAAGTCCGCGGGTTGTGTCAACAAGTTCAGCGATGTGGAGATCAACCTCGATGATATCGTTATTTCTTTTTTCAGAATGTTTGACAACAGGTCGTCTTATGGCTTTGTCGGCTCTGACTTTACTCTTTAACTCTTTTTCGAGAGAATCACTGTCAATTTTAATCTCTTTAAAAGCATTATCATCCTTAACAAAATCAATTACAAGGACTTCTTTATCAAAGTAGGGATTTGATTTATAGCAGTGCAATTTAAAGAACTTTGTATTATCAAATTTAACTGATACTAACGACGGTTGTTTTGCCTCAAACGGTTTGTCGTTCTTAAATGCAATATATTGTAAAGCGATATAATCAAATTCGTTAATACTTTCTCTCAACAATTCGCCAAGATAAAGCTGAATATTAGGTTCAACAGTTCCTGCATATCTTGTAGTCCACTCCGAACTGTCTGAAGGACGTGTCATGTAAGTGAAAAACAAGTAATAATTTGAGTCATTAACGAGATATGTGTCAATAACTGTTGAAGAAAGTTCCTTTATATTTTCAGGCTCAAATGCAAGAACAATATTTAATTTATCTCCACCGGGTGTTTCTTCCACTTGAAGAGCCGGTTCCGGTTCTTTAGCCGTTTGGGTAACAATATCTTGAGATTTATTGGAGACAGTTTTTGCGGGAATATTCAATTCTTTGGTTGACGGACCGAATACAGATGATTTTGTTGCTGTATTTTCTCCTGAGCTGACTACAACAATTTCGCGTAACAAGACCGGAGTTTCAAATCCATCTTCATCTACTACATTTGCAATATTTCCGTTGATGGAAGCCACTCTGCCACCACCCGTACTGTTTAAAAATCGAACAATGTCTCCAACTTTTGCCATACTATAAATCTTGAAGTTATGTTTGAATGCAAAGGTAATAAAATAAAAGGAACAAAGCAAGTAAAAAAATATCGGGTTGCTATGTTTACATAACAACCCGATCAATAAAGTTATATATTCGCGAAATTATTCAGCGACAACTTCAAATGGAATTTCAACAGCCACGTCTTTGTGAAGGCGGATAGTTGCAACGTATTCACCAACTTCTTTAACGGGATTTTTAATGTCGACAACTTTACGGTCGATATTGAAGCCGAGTTTTTCAAGAGCTTCAGCAATCTGAATAGCGTTAACCGAACCAAAAACTGTACCGGTTGAACTTGTTTTAGCGCCAATTGAGAGTTTAACACCCTGAAGTGACTGAGCAAGAGCTTCGGCATCAGCTTTGATTTTAGCGAGCTTGTGAGCGCGCTGACGCTGGTCTTCAGCTAAAACCTTAAGAGCAGAGGGTGATGCGATAACGGCTTTACCTGTAGGAATCAAGTAGTTGCGGCCATAACCGTCCTTAACTTCAACAACGTCATCCTTGTATCCAAGGTTGCGGACGTCTTCTTTAAGAATAATTTTCATATTATATACTCAGTGCTTTAAGGGGTTATTTCATCAAGTCAGTAACGTAGGGCAGAAGAGCGAGGTGACGAGCGCGTTTAACGGCTTGAGCAACACGACGCTGGAACTTAAGAGAAGTACCGGTAATACGGCGGGGAAGAATTTTGCCCTGTTCGTTAAGGAATTTTTTTAAGAATTCAGGATCTTTATAGTCGATATATTTGATACCGCTACGTTTGAAACGGCAGTATTTTTTCTTTTTTACATCAACTGAGAGGGGAGTGAGATAGCGTATTTCTGATTGAGCTTGTGCCATGATTTAGTCCTCCTTATTATTCGTTATTAGTAGTTGATTCACCTTTTTTGAGGCTACGACGCTTTTCAGCATATTCGGCTGCGTACTTGTCAAGACGGAAAGTCAAGAAACGAAGAACGCGCTCGTCGCGACGGAAAGATGTTTCGAGTTTTTTTACGATTGTAGGATCTGCATCAAACTCTACGAGTGTGTAAAATCCGGTAGATTTTTTCTGGATGGGATAAGCGAGTTTACGCAAGCCCCAAAGTTCTTCGTTCACGATAGTTGCACCATTATCAGTCAACACTTTAGTGAACTTTTCTACCGCTTCCTTCATCTGTGCATCAGACAAAACGGGAGTTAAAATGAAAACGGTTTCGTACTTCATGTTTTAAAAAATATTGTTAATTGGTTGTAAAAACGACTGCAAAGGTAGTCATTTTCTATGATATAGCCAAATTATTTTGAGTGTAGACCATTCAATTGAGTTTAATTGTTGTGTTAAATAATCTTAAAACAAGCGTATAACCTGTACTTATACAGGTATCACAATCATCGGAATGTCTATACGGAAAAGTAAACGGTGGGGGAGTGCCGGATTAAAAATACGTGCAATCATATTTCGTTTACGGCTCGCTACGACAAACAGTTGAGACTTTGTCGATTCGATTTGTTGATCAATCAGGTGGGGATCAATCTTTATTTTATTAAATTTGATTGTTGTATAATTCTTCCGGCAATAATCTACAAGATTTGTTACCGCGCGATCGGCGTTCAATAATACATCTCGTTTTGAAGAGATATGTACGATATTAATTGTTGCGTTAAAATTAGGTAAATATCTAAGGAGCGTATCAATGGCAAGAATATCGTTTTGGTCAAGGTTTGCAAAGAATGTTATATCAGATAGATTATTGATATTATCAATCTTGTAGTTTGACGGAATTGTCATTGTTACGTTTCGGCATGAGTCAAGGACTTCGGCAGTCACACTGCCTATTAGCTCTCGTTCCTTTCGTTCAGCATCGCGTGTACCCATAACAATGAGATACGGGTCTTTTTCTTTGGCATAGTTTACAATTACTTCTTCAGGTACGCCCTCGGTTGTAATTGAGCTGAATTTTATAGCCGGAATTTTTCCACTTTTGATGAGTGTCTTTATCTTATCAATAAATTTACTCATTGCCTTTTTCTCGTTTTGGGCAAGGAGTTTTGATTCTTCACTATCAGCTTTATAATCAAAAGAATATACATCTCTTAGCTGAATATCACGAGCTACTGCAGGATCGATGTATGCATGGAGAAACACGATTTCACAGTTATGTCGTGATGCGATAAAGAAGGCTGCTCGCGCAGCCTCAAGAGAGTGGTCTGAAAAGTCGGTAGGGACAAGGATTGTTTCTCCATGTCCTAATTCCTTATTACTTTGGGTTAGGATGAATACCTCTTTGTTTTCAACAATTCGAAGGGCAAGTGGTAGGTCTTTTTCAAGAATTCTGACTCTTACACCTGCCGATAAAGTCGGATTAGATAGGTTTACATTGTGTAATTCCACACTAATTCCTTCACTTTCAAGAAGCGTTTTTAACGTCATTGCATATTCAAGCGTATGAATAGCAAGCGTAACCAAACGATCTTCATTCTGATTTGCTTTTTGCTGTAGCACGATTTGAGTTAAAGGAAATTAAGTGAGAATTTAAAATGTATTATTTTTGATTGTCTTTGAGGATTTCTAATGCCATATCATAAATAGTAGTATCATCAAGCACAACAATACCGCCATCAGGACCCGGCTCAATGTGAACTCCAACATTTTTACCAAATTCATAGTTAGATCCACCAAAGTAGTTGCGTACTGTCTGGACTGTTGTATTGAGTCGGTCGGCGATCTGTCTGACTGCGCCATCAGGCAAACTGTCTTTAAGGCGACGAAGTTCGTTGAATGAAATTGTTTTGCTCATTATATTTAATATTTTAGAGTTAAGAATATAGCGATTTATTTACGTGTTAAAGTTAGGGCAATTAAATATAATGAGCAAATTTTTTGTCAAAAAAATTATATGTTATAAAACATAAATTCGTTTTTGCTTAAAATTCAGAACGATAACATGCTGATATTCTATAATATATCATTATATTGGAATATCACTATATTTTTTCAACATTGTCGGCGTTGATCCACGCTCGATGCTCGTTGTTAACCATTACTTCATACCATTTGGTTTTTACATTGCCATTGGTGGTGTTTAATGAATCGACAATTTTCAAACGTGTACCTTCGTGTAATAAAAATGCCTCTTCGCTTTTATCTTTTGGCATCCTTGGTGATGTTCCAAGATTTACCGATTCAGAAATTATGATAACATCATTGTGATTATTCATTTGATTAGCTGATGAAATTGTGATTACAATTCCGATTACAGTAAGAAGAATAAACAGCAAGCCACTGAAGAAGCAGGCTTTACGAACAATTACATCAGACATGAATATGTATCCTGCCGCGGCACATATAAAAAGCACAAATATAGAAAATGTAATCCAAGCCCAAGCGTCGGCTGAAAATGTGTTAACAACTCGTTGTCCGATTTTCTCTGATAGAGATAAATTATCAACCGGTTTGTCAATAATTCGTGAATTTACAAACGCTAAATTGGTAGCAGCATCTTTATTTGACGGGTCGAGTTTTAAAGCTCGTTCGTAATTTACAATTGCTTTGCCCGGCATATCAAGACGATAGTAACAATTACCTATATTATAATATAGATTACTTGAAGTGCCATCTTCTTCTGCTGACTGAAGATATAGTTCCAATGCATTTTCAAAATCGTCATCCAGATATGCTTGATCAGCTTCTTGTATCAAGTCGGTTGAAGCTGACATTGATGGCGCTAAAGCGATGACAAACGATATAAATAATATAAATTTATGTAGCATTTTATTTGTTTATTTCTTAATATTATCCATTTCTTTCATTATCTCAGATACTTCATCATAAGCTTTTTCGGTAGAAGCATCATTCATGCCGGGTGTAAATCGTGCCATTTCACAATTATCGATAACACCGATAATGCGATCGATAAGTGACGCCGGCGTATTTATTTCTGAAAGTTTTTCTGAGATATTTTGTCGAGACAATTGAGATGCCGGAATCGAGAGTTTGTCACTGAGGAATCCCCATACAGCTCTAAGAAGAGCTTCGTAAACTTTCTCGTTTTCGTGACGGGTAAGATATGAATTCGCTTCTTTCAGTCGTTGGCGTGCAACTTTAGATGCGCGTGCAATTTTTCGACCGGTAACATCAGCTGACATCTTAATTCGTTCTTTATAGATTACTACAGCTACGGCAAGCCCGATCAATAAGATAATGTATAAAATCCAATAATAGAGCTTATAGGCTACAGGTGTGATGTCATATTGTTGATCATCAACATTGGGTTTGATGTGCAGAATATCAGTAACTTTTGCCGCGATATCCTGTTGATCGGAAGATGCTACTGCAGTTCCGGCACCTTTGGATACTTTGATTGAGTAAGGCTCGGTTGAAAGAGTTATATATTTTTCACGAGCCGGGTCGAAGTATATGAATTCTTTTGCTGGAATTGTAAAATCGCCGGTTGATTGAGGAACAAATGTATATTCGATTGAGTTTGTACCTGAAACTGTATTTCCGGCAATACGAGTATTTATGTCGGTTCGAGGTGTATATTGCTCAAATTCAGTCGGGAATTCGATTTGAGGTTCCTGAATATATTTGATGTCGCCCGAACCGGTAATTTTTAATGTAAGTGTAGCCGCTTCGTTTGTGCGAAGAGAAGTTGAGCTGATTGATGAAGATATTTGGTAATTACCGACTGCACCTGAGAATCCGGCAGGAACAGGTTCAGGTAGAGGCAAGATATTAACTATCAGATTGCCAGGCTTAACTCTGACAACCTTTTCGACCGGACGGGATGTCGCAAAGAATCCCATGTTGACACGCTCATACTGTACGATTGTAATGTCATATTCTCCTGAATTAATGGTGAGTTTACCCGATTTTTGAGGGAATATGATATATTTTTTCAATATTGCAGTCAAATAGTTTTGACCGTTATAATGTTCGGTATCATTTGATTGAACAAAGTTGTCATCATCTTCAATAAGGAATCCGTCAAATACAGGAGGTGTAAGCGCAGAAATATTATTAATAGAACTATATTTTGTATATAGTTTCATTGTACATTCAATAGCTTCTTCTTTATAAGCCTTTGATTTATTGAGGATAATACGGATGAAAACATCTTTATCTGAAACATCACGAGATGAAGATTGGGACGATGCATTGTCAATGGTTACATCGTCACTATTTGAACCCGAGTTTGAATCAGGTGGTAAAACTTTGATTGAGCCTGATTTACTTGAAAGAGTTTTACCGCCTACATTGATCGAAACTGCAGGAATAGTATAAGTACCGGCTTTTTCTGCTTTATAGGTGAATGTATATTCAACGGTTACGCTTGATGTTGCATGACCGTTGATGTTTTGATATGACTGCATTGTCGAAGTCGCCGGACCATAAAGAAGTCGACAGCCTTCAATTTCTGGTGCTTTTGGCGATGCCGACTCATCAGAATTTTTCAGTCGATATGTCAAAGAGAAATTACGTCCTTCAATTGTAGTTCGCGGTGGGACCATCGAAAATTCAGCTTGTGCACTGATTTTGACAGCCAACGCAAGTATTGAAAAGAGAATTATTAATGTAAATCGTTTCATTAGAGTTTATTCCTGTCTGACTTATTATGTATTATTACCAGGGTTTAGTTGTGTAACGCGAGTTGGATTGTTGTTCTTTAGCCTTTTGGGCTTCAACTTTGCGACGTGTTGCAGCTTCGGCATTCTCCATTGCTTTCAAAATTCGTTCGGCGTTCGCATCACTCATTTGTTGTTGCTGTTGTTGATTTTGCTGTTGCTGCTGTTGATCCTGGTTTTGGTTCTGTTGATTTTGATCTTGTTGCTGATCTTGATTCTGTTGCTGTTGTTGCTGGTCTTGCTGATCCTGTTGATTTTTATCTTGGTCTTGGTTTTGATTCTGATCTTGATTTTGCATTTTCAACTGGGCAAGACGCAGATTCTCGCGGGCATTGTCATTATCAGGATTACGGCGCAGCGCATTTTTATACATTTCAATACTTTCGGCATATTGCTGGCGATTGAATGCGATATTTCCAAGATTATAGAACGATTTTTCAATAATTGAAGCTTCGTCGCCGGCAGTTTTTATCAAGCTTTGTAGAATGCGTTCGGCTTGATTAATAGGACTTGACTCAGCCGTTGGGTCAGAGTTGCCGTTATTCTGCATCAAGGCTGACGCAAGATTAAATTGTGCCACCGCTGAATTCGGGTCGATTTCAAGGGCTTTGTTATAGCACACTTCAGCCTCGGAATAGCGTTTGTCGTGATAAAGTTTATTACCTTCTTTAATCAGATTGCGCACATTCATCTTAGCACTACGCTTTTCCGAACCAACTTTAACTTGTTCGGTTGCTTCGGGTGTATCTGTCGAATTCTCATCAGTTGACAAATCAATAGATTGAGCTGACATTGAATAAAAAACACCGATAGATACGGCTAATGCTATCTTTCGATATATTGTTTTCATTTCTTTGACTCGGTTTTAGTGAAAAAGTTAAATTTGGTAAGCCAGCCAATTTCGCGATCAAGAATGAAAATGTCAACAATAAGGAATATCAGGGCAATCCATCCAAAAACAGGGAATTGCTCTGCCGATGCCTTATATGTGACATGTTTGAGATCACCTTTTTCGAGTCGGTCAAGACTTTCGGTAAGATCGCTGATAGCCGACCCCGAGGCTCCATTAATAAAAATACCGTCAGTAGCATGTGCAATCTCTGTCGCAGCATCTGCGTTTAACGCTGTAGTGACGACATTTCCTTCAATATCTTTTAAATATGTTCCTCTGTTATCGAGAGGTATAGGGTTCCCATTTGTAGAGCCAATGCCGACAACATCAATCTGAATATTACGTTTTGCCGCTGCTTGTGCCATTTCGACCGCATTACCTTCGTGGTCTTCGGCGTCGGTAATCAATATAATTGCTTTACCGATAGTTTCATCGCTTGTAAAACCTCTCATTGCTAATGAAATAGCCTCGCCGATAGCTGTACCCTGAGACTGAATCATATCAGTTGACAGACTGTTGATATACATTTTAGCCGAAACAAAATCGGTTGTCATCGGTAACTGTGTATAAGCTTCTCCGGCAAATACAATCAATCCGACTTTGTCGTTGTCAAGTTTGTCAACTATTCGGTCAAGGATGTATTTTGCACGATTTATTCTTGAAATTCCCGCCGGATCATCATTTGAACTTGCAAGCATTGAGCGGGAAACATCAAAAGCAATCATTACCTCAATGCCTTGAGTATCTTCCTGAGCCTCTTTTTCGCCGGCACGAGGTCGAGCCAATGCAAATACAAGAGCTACAAGAGCAATCAGTTCAAGAGTGATTTTAATATAAGGTTTATATGGCGAAGCATGTGGCATCAACGGTTTTAGTACGCTAATGTTACCATACTTACGCAATTTTTTTCGGCGTGCCAATCGGGCAAGATAGAAAAGCCCGTAGAGCGCCGGTGCCAAAAGCAGCAGATATAGTAGAGTAGGATAAGCGAAATTGAACATATCTTATTATATATGGAGAGCAGGTTTAGGGGATTGTTCTTAAAATTGTGTAACGCATCAACAGTTGTAACACGAGACAACCGAAAGCTATCCACGCCCATATCATATAGTTATCTTCTGTATGGGAGAAGTTTCGGACATTCATCGCAGTTTTTTCGAGTTGATCTATCTGTTCAAAAACTTCCTCAAGAACATTGTTACCGGTAGCTCTGAAATATCTGCCGCCTGTTGTCGATGCAATTTCTTTGAGAGTTTCTTCATCAATTACAACTTCTTGTGGAACATATTCTATTTTACCGAAATAGTCCTGTTGCGGATAAAGGGCAGTACCATTTGTACCGATACCGATTGTATAGATTTTAATTCCGTATTTGCGTGCAATTTCAGCAGCGGTTAATGGTGCGACATTACCGGCATTGTTTGAACCGTCGGTTAGCAAAATGATTGTTTTTGATTTTGCTTGACCGTCTTTAATGCGGTTGATTGAAGTTACGATGCCGTCACCGATTGCTGTTGCATTTCCGAGCATACCCATTTCAATTCCTTGAATATAATTTGTAAGAACCGCACGGTCCATAGTCATTGGTACACCTGTAAAACTTTCATTTGCAAACAATACCAGACCGACATTGTCGTTTTCTCTTGAATTTACAAAGTTAGCCGCAACTTCTTTTGCAGCTTCAAGACGGTCGGGTTTAAAATCTCGAGCAAGCATACTTGGCGAAACGTCAAGCGCGAGTACAATATCAATACCTTCTGTATTGGTCGTTCTCCAAGAATCGCGGGTTTGAGGACGTGCAAGTATGATAATTATACATGCTATTGTAATCAGTCTTAATATGAATAGAAGGTGAAGCAGATATTCCTTATAAGACCGATGGAGTTTTGCAAACGGATTTACAGTTGATATTTCAAGAGCAGGATGGGCATTACGATGCTTCAGCACATACCACGCAATCAGCGGTATGAACAAAAGAAAAAGCCATAAATATCCGGGGTGTGCCAGTTGCATTATCAATCTTTTTTGTTAGTGTCATTAATATTTTGAGAAGACTCGTCATCCTCATCCTTTTCAGGTTCGGGTGCTGGTTTTGTATCTTCAACAAATTGCATTGCCGAATTAAATGATTTGACGTTATCTTCAGGTAAGGGGCGTACTTTCGCAAATTTTACAAAGTCGGCTATCTCAAGAATCTGACGCATCAGTCGAGCCGACATCTTCACTTCATCGCGACTTTCAATAGTGCGAACAATCTGAGACGATGTCATCTCCATTGCGTTGATATTGAATCGGTCTTGCAGGTAGATACGCAGAATATCGGTTAACTTGGTGTAATATTCTTTTTCCATTCCGTTGGCACACAAATTGCGGGATTGTAGATCTGAAAGATCCCGCACTGCCACTTCATAGGGTGACAATTTAGGTTCGGGTGCTTTGAACGGATTAATAATCTGATGTTTACGGAATTTAATCCATGTATAAACCGCTACCGATACAAGCACAATTATGAGTAGAATCCATTCCCAGTAATCAACAACGAAAGCCGGGAGAAAATCCCACCATCGTGAATCACTGCTTTCAATATCGGCATCAGGATTTATAGTCTCCATTTGTGAAACATCAACCGGATAAACCCTGATTGCAAGTTCATCGGTCTTAATAGAATCAGAACCTCGTAAATAAACAATCGGAGGTATGATGTAATCGCCAGAATCAAATGATTGTATAATGATATCACGATTGATTTGAAGCAGATCATTGCCAATATCTGTTGTGTCAGGCTCTGTTATGTCAACAATTTCTATACCTTGAATAAGATTTGTTTCAGGTCGTGAGGTGAGTACAAGCGTTGTACCTGCCGGAACAATTTCTTCAAGATGTATGGCTGTTGTGCGTCCCATTTCAAGCGTTACAGAATCAAGAATAGCTGTAACTCGCTGTGCGACAACGCCTGTATTGGTCGCGGATGTTATCAGGAGAGCCGAAAGTATAGTTTTTATAGTCTTATTCATTTTCATCGGAGCTTGTTATTTTACACCTCGACTCTTGAATAGAGCCATCAAAGATTTGACATAATCTTCATCTGTTGCAATAGATGTATGATCAACACGACAACGGTTCAGCGTTGAAATCATATTTTGTTGGCGTTCATACCACCATTTATTATATGTCTGTCGTGTTTTATTTGAGGAAGTATCAATCCAACGGTCAGCACCGGTTTCCAAGTCTTGAACCCTCATAAAGCCGACGTCAGGGAGCTGTGCATCACGTTTGTCATATATCTGAATAACAGTGACATCATGTTTATTGGCTGCAATTGACAAAGCCTTTTGATAGTTCTCAGGTGCAATAAAGTCTGATATAATAAATGTGGTGCATCGTTTTTTGAGCGCATCGGTAAAGAACTGAAGCACCTGGCAAATATCAGTTCCTTTGCTTTCAGGCGTAAAATCAAGTAATTCTCTAATTATAAAGAGAATATGTTTACGCCCTTTTTTAGGCGGGATAAATTTTTCAATTTTATCTGAAAAGAATATTACACCGATTTTATCGTTATTCTGAATTGCAGAAAAAGATATTGTTGCAGCAACTTCGGCAATCATATTTTTCTTTTCCTGCCCCATAGCTCCAAACAATCGACTTGATGAAACATCTACAAGGAGCATTACGGTCATCTCACGTTCCTCTTCATAAACCTTCACATAAGGATGGTTGTGTCGGGCGGTAACATTCCAGTCAATATCTCTGATATCATCGCCATATTGATATTCGCGCACCTCAGAAAACATCATTCCTCGACCTTTAAAAGCCGAGTGATATTCTCCCGCAAAAATATTTTGAGAGAGCCCGCGAGTTTTTATTTCGATTTTTCTGACTTTTTTCAGAAGTTCGTTAGCGTCCATTATTGTTGCTGAAGGGTGGAAGAAATTTTCTTGTTTTAATTTAAATTGGTATTGTTAAATAATATCATACAGTCGGAAACTGCCTGATCATATATTAATCAATGTGTTCCCGACTGAATTATATCATTTAAAAAGCTGCCTTTTATCAGGGAACTTCAACTTTGTCAAGAATCTCTGAAATAATTTGGTCAGCTGTGATGTTGTTTGCTTCAGCTTCGTAAGTCAGTCCGATACGATGACGAAGCACATCATAGCAAACTGCACGAACATCTTCGGGAACAACATATCCGCGCTGATGGAGAAATGCGTAAGCTCGTGCTGTTTTTGCCAAAGAGATTGATGCACGGGGAGACGCTCCAAACGCAATGATTGTTGAAAGATCGTTCAAGCCATATTCCGATGGGAAGCGTGTCGCAAATACGATGTCAACAATATATCGCTCAATTTTTTCGTCGAGATAGATTTTTTCTACAACCTTTTGTGCTTCAATAATCTCTTCAGGACGTAAAAGAGGCGCAATTTCAGAGCGTTTGTTTGAAATATTTTGACGAATAATCAATTTTTCTTCATCTTTGCTGGGGTAGCCGATAACTACTTTAAGGAGGAAACGGTCAACCTGAGCTTCGGGAAGAGGATATGTACCTTCCTGTTCAATCGGGTTTTGAGTTGCCATTACAAGGAACGGTTCTTCAAGAGGGAATGTATGGTCACCGATTGTAACCTGACGTTCCTGCATTGCTTCAAGAAGTGCACTTTGAACTTTTGCAGGTGCACGGTTGATTTCATCAGCAAGGACGAAGTTGGCAAATATAGGACCGCGTTTAACCATGAACTGTTCTTTCTGAACGCTGTAGATCATTGTACCGATTACGTCGGCAGGAAGAAGGTCGGGGGTAAACTGAATACGGCTGTATTTTGCATCAATTAATTGAGCAAGTGTCTTGATTGCAAGTGTTTTAGCCAAACCCGGAACACCTTCAAGAAGAACGTGTCCGTTTGAAAGTAGAGCAATTAAAAGAGATTCAACAAGGTGTTTCTGACCGACAATTGTCTGGTCCATTCCTTGTGTAATGATGTTAACAAAATTGCTTTTAGAAGCCACAATATCGTTAAGCTCTCTAATATTTACTGATTCACTCATATTTTTTTAGTTATATTTCTTGTTTTTATTTCCTATTTTTTTATTCTGCAGGTGCAGATATTTTGGTTACGCAAAGTTAGTTAAAATTAAGCCAAAATCATCATGTTAAAATGTTAAATTTAACTATTAATAGTTTATCAATTTAAACCATGACTAATCATTAGAGACATCATTTATATTTAGAATTGATTTCATTGGCAATTTGTTTGGCAAGTGCTATACTTTTTTTACTGTTGGGATCAATTCCATATTTTTCAACCGGTGGAATAACAACAACTGTATTAGGTTTGACTTTTGTGGGATTACCCAGATTGTTTTGATTTTCAAGATAGATATATACCCAAAATTCCATTACGCCACCATAATATTTACGTGACATGTGGGTGAGATAATAGTTCTCTTTGATAGTATCGGTAATAACAATAGGTTCTTCTTCAACCATCGCTTCTGATATATATTCTTCGGTAGCAGTTTGTTCTACACCGTCTGAATCATTAGAGATATTTTCAACAGACTTATCTGTTGATTCTTGTCTCATTGTATCTTCAGGCGAGAATAGTTCGCTGCGAAGAAGTTCTATCTGTTCGGCAACATTTGATTGATAGCCAATGTCTTCATCTTCTCCGGCAAAAAGATGTTCTGCTGAAAATAGTCCGGTGACAAATCCAATCGCAAGTGCCAAAATAGCAATGGCAACTAATGTCAGAGTAGAGTGTCCTGTACTTTCTCTTGGTTCCATAGTTTCAGATTCTTCGTCTTCAATTTCTTCGGTTGATTCAGATTCTTCTTCTGTTTCATCGTCTTCGTCAACATCTTGTTCGGGATAGAAGTCAGAATGATATTCTACGTTTTCTTTAATTAGTTTATCTTCCTCTTTTTCAACCGGTTCTTGCTCTTTTCGTAACTCTTGCTCTCGACGCATTTCCATCTCACGTCTAAGTTCTAATTCGCGTTCAAGTTCACGCCTTAGCTCTTGTTCGCGTTTTAGTTCTTGCTCGCGTTCAATAGTCTTAGGATCAGGAGTTTCGGTAAAAGATCCGGGTTGAGATACCGATGTTTGTTCGTGATATGAGTTTTCAGTTTTGGGAACTGATATAACGTAGGCATTTCGATCCTGAGGATCAGCTTTTACAGGACCTTCGGGCTTTTTAGTATCTTCAACCGCTTTAAACTCTTTAACCTCATCTTGGATAATTTCTTTGGGCATTTCGGTTGTTGGAACTTCAAGCATTTCATCAGTAACGACTTCCGATATTTCTGTAGGCTCAAAGAAAGCAAAAGGCTCGTTGACGACATCTGCCAATGTCGGGTCGGGCATGAAAATGATTAAGCCACTTTCTCTATTGACAATCGTAAAATCACCCAACCCGTCTATCGAAACAATATCGTCAGTTTTTAGAGTCTCGGCTATAGTATGGAAAAACGAGAAAACGACAGCCTCACAGTTGTCAGGCTGTTCTGCCATAAAACCTTTTTGTTGGAGAATAGTGACAAATTGTCTGATTGTGATAATATTATTCATAACCAAATTGGGTTTCGATTATTCTTTAATAGAGTTTGATAGCGCAGTGGCAGGCTTAAATTTGACTTCGATTGAAGGGGGTAGCAACACACGTTTATTAGTCGCAATATCGCGTGTTATTGTTTCATCTTTCTTTACACTCTCAAAGGTTCCGAATGAAGGAATTGCTACCGAATCCATTGCGACAAGAGTGTCGGTGATTGTCGAAGTGATGGCTTCGATAGCTTCGGTGGCTGATTTGACATCAAGCCCGCTTTTCTTGGCAAATATGTTAACGAAATCTTTTGAATCCATATATTATATCAAAGTCTTTTTTATCAAATTAATTCTTTTAAGGTATCGTATGTTATGTCTTTTGACAATACAACTCCGTTGCTGTCAATGAGGTATATGGTAGGATAGGCACGGAAAACATAAATTCCTTCTTCATCAACCTGTCCGTTTGGTGAGTATCCCACTGTCCATGTTTTGGGTAGGGTAGTGGCATGTTGTGACCAAATGTTATTTTCAACCGTAAAAGGACAGATTGCAACAATTTTTAAAGATCCTTCTGCAATTGCCGAATTTATGGTGGCATTAGATTGCATTAATGATTCAGCCAATGCACAATCCTCACAATCAGGGTCATAGAAGAATAATATTGTACGACCCGATTTGTTTAGAAGTTGACTTAAATTGGTCTTTTTGTCGTCACGAGTTGTAACATTGAAAGAAGAAGCCGGGTATCCGACCGCATTTTTTGATAAATCGTTGAGTGTAGCCTGTAAGATTATCGAACGATAGTCGCTCGTTTTTTTGCTGTTAAGCAATGACTCAACAATTATGCGGTAATATTTTTCATTCATTACAGGCGACTGTGTATCATAGAGATAGAGGTCTGAAATTGAACAAATTTTTTCAATTGCATCAGGGTTAACTGAAGCTAGCTCAATCATTTTATCTACAGCCGGCGCAATATCGTTTGTTGAAACATGGTTGAACAAGTCAAAGTAGGTCGACATGTTTTGTTCCATGAAATAATCGTTATTAATCAAGCTTGAATCAGTCCAATTCATATTATCCCAATAGTGCAAGAGCAGATAGGCCGCACGTTCTTGGGGTACAGTCAAATTTTTAGGAATATCAGGGAGCTGCAACTCAGGTTCAGCCGATGCAGTTGCATTGATATTGGTGTCAGATGTCGAACTGTTTTTTGCCGACATTGAGCATGATGCAACTGTGACGTAGATACACAGAGAAACGATAAAAGAATATATGCTTGAGCGTAGTCGCATTCTGTTATTTTTTTGTTTTTTGCAAAATTAATTAAAATATTCGATTTTGCAATAACTAAGATTCATAACAAAACAAAAATGCTATATATATGTGTAAAAAAAGAGACATGGAGGGTGATTACCATGTCTCTTTTGCAAACCTGATATAAATTGAACTAAATCTTTTCAAGTGCTTGTTTCAGATCATCAATAAGATCGTCAACATGTTCTGTGCCAATAGATAAACGTACTGTTCCGGGATAAATTCCCTGCTCAATCTGTTCTTCGGGCGTTAGTTGGCTATGGGTAGTTGTAGCCGGATGAATTACGAGCGATTTCACATCGGCGACATTTGCAAGAAGAGAAAATATATTCAAAGAATCGATAAATTTTTGAGCTTCTTTTATACCTCCGTCAATCTCTATTGTAAAAATCGAACCGGCACCATTGGGGAAATATTCGTTGTAAAGTTTATGGTCGGGGTGCTCGGGTAGAGACGGGTGATTAACTTTCTTGATTTTGGGATGTTTTGATAAGAATTCAACAATTTTGAGTGTGTTTTCAACGTGTCGTTCAACTCTAAGTGATAGCGTTTCAATTCCTTGTAAAAGGATAAATGCGTTAAACGGACTGATGCACGCACCTGTGTCACGAAGAATGACTGCACGAATTCGTGTCACAAACGGAGCATTGGGTGCTGCTTCGGTAAAAATAGCACCATGATAGTTAGGGTCCGGTTCGGTCAATGTGGGAAATTTACCTGATGCTTTCCAGTCAAATTTTCCTGAATCTACGATTACGCCACCGAGTGACGAGCCATGTCCGCCAATGAATTTGGTTGCCGAGTGAACAACGATGTCTGCGCCATGTTCAATCGGTCGAATAAGATAAGGGGTGCCAAATGTATTGTCAATAATCAAAGGAATATTGTGTTCATGCGCAATTTTAGCGACTGCCTCGATGTTTGTTACACTACAGTTTGGGTTCCCGAGTGTCTCGATAAAAATAGCCTTTGTATTTGGTCGAATCGCTTTTCTGAAATTTTCAACGTTATCAGGCTCAACAAAAGTTGTTTCTATGCCGTAAGTTGGTAGGGTATTGGCGAGAAGATTATATGAACCTCCATATATATTGTTTGCCGAAACGACATGGTCGCCCTGTTTTGTAATATTTAGAAAAGCGTATGTGATAGCGGCAGCTCCTGATGCAACAGCAAGGGCGGCAGCTCCACCTTCTAGTGCTGCAATACGTTGCTCTAAAACATCTTCGGTCGGATTAGTCAGACGGCCATAAATGTTTCCGGGCGATTTCAAGGCAAAACGGTCGGCTGCTTCTTGAGAATCGGCAAAAACATAAGAAGTTGTCTGATAAATGGGTACTGCGCGAGCTCCTGTAGTCGGGTCGGCTTGTTCTTGTCCAACATGAAGTTGGAGGGTCTCAAAGTGTAGTTTCTTAGTCATAATATGATAATTTTTTGTTTTTGCAAAATTACATCCATTTGAAAATTGCTACAATAAAAATGGTAAAATATAGATAATTTTACTAATTTTGCGCTGTTTTATAATGATTTTTATCTATTTGAGAGTTTTAAAACATTGTTTTACCGAAAAATAATCTATTGACAATGGAACGACTTGATAGCACCGACTTGAAAATTTTAAAATTGTTGCAGGAAAATGGACGTTTAACCAATAAAGAACTGGCATCAAAAGTGCATTTATCCATCACTCCTGTCTATGAACGTTTGCGCAGACTTGAAAATGAAGGATATATAAAGAAATATGTGGCACTCCTTGATGCCGATAAGCTAAATCGCGGGTTTGTAGTTCTTTGTAACGTAAAACTTACAAAAATCAATAAAGATTTAGCCGCAGAGTTCACTCAATGTGTTTTGAACATTCCTGAAGTGACCGAGTGCTACAACATTTCAGGGTCATACGATTATTTGTTGAGAATTCATGCTCCCGATATGAAATACTATCAGGAATTCATTATAAATGTGCTTGGATCAATGTCAAATATTGACTCTATCGAGAGCGTTTTTATAATGTCGGTAATCAAACAATCATCATCTATTCCCATTGATGTTGAGTAAAATAATATGTGTAGTATAAAAATCAACGTAAATTTTTATCATTTTATTTGGAAATTATCAAAAAATAGGCGTACATTTGCACTCGTAAAACTAAAGACAATTCAATTAAACTTAATTTAAGACAACTATGGCTTACGTTATTACTGACAAATGTGTTGCTTGCGGCACTTGCCTTCCCGAATGTCCCGTAGAGGCTATCTCTGAAGGTGATATCTATGTTATCAACCCCGATGTTTGCATCGACTGTGGTACTTGCGCTTCTGTATGCCCCAGCGAAGCTATCATCCCCGGTGAATAATATAAGCTTCACATTTAAGTTATCGTAAGGTTTTAACCTTACATAGAAACTTATTGAACCGACTCCTTAAATTGGAGTCGGTTCTTTTTATGCCCGATAAACATAAATATTGTCGTAAACGTTTATATTTAAAACGATTAAATATTACAATATGAAAATAGATAACTTATTTGACCTTACCGGAAAAGTCGCTGTTGTAACCGGTGGCGGTGATGGCATTGGTAAAGAATCGTGTCGAATACTTGCCGCAGCAGGAGCATCTGTGATTGTGAGTGACCTAAGCCTTAAAAAAGCTGAAGCAGTTGCAATGCAAATAAATGAAGAGGGCGGAAATGCTACGTCGGTCGCTTGTGATGTTTCAAAAGAAGAAGACCTTATAAATCTGATTGATTTCGCCGTCAAAACCTATGACACTGTTAATATTCTTGTAAATAATGCAGGATTGGGTGGTGGCGGACGCGAAAATCCGTTCAATATCGACTTAAAATATGTTGAACGAATCTATGCCATAAACGTCTTTGCGCCATGGTTGCTGTGTAAACTGTCTGCTCCATACATGCAAAAATCGGGATATGGAAGCATTGTAAATATTACATCAATGTCAAGTATTAACAATAGTCCGTCAATGGCGATATATGGCTCATCAAAGGCTGCACTCAATCACATGGCATCAAACCTTGCCTTTGACTATGGACCAATGGGTATTAGAATTAATTGTATCGGTCCGGGTGCAACCAAAACTCATGCACTTTCAACAGTTCTAACCCCCGAAATTGAATCTCGTATGCTTGCTCATACCCCCATAAAGCGACTTGGCGAAGTCTCGGATATTGCAGGCGCAGTCTTATATTTTGCAGCTCCAATCTCGGCTTGGGTCAGCGGACAAGTACTGATGGTTAACGGTGGGGGAGTTCAAACATTAGATTAAATGATAGAACATATATTTGAAAAAAAAATTAAAAACATTTTGCCATATCAAATAAAACAACTAATTTTGCATCGTTAAAAATCGATACCATTGTTTTAATTGGTTAATAAGGAGAGGTGGGTGAGTGGCTGAAACCACCAGTTTGCTAAACTGACGTAGGAGTAATCCTACCACGAGTTCGAATCTCGTCCTCTCCGCCAACAAAAAAGACAAGCTCACAAAGCTTGTCTTTTTTATTAAGCGAGAGACGAATTCGAACGAGTAGAGTTCGTAATCGTGAAACGCTTTGCTCTGGAAAGAACATCGTCCCTCCGTAAAAACAAGCTTTTGGTTTTTTGCGTTTCTGAATTAGTTTATTATATTATTAAAATTTTATTTATATATTTGCCAAATAAACCATATATCAAATCCTAACTAATATCCACTTAAAAATTTTTGCTTATGAAATACATTATATCATTTCTTTTACTACTGATTAGCTATTTTGGTGTTTGTGCTCAAACAACCAATGACAATCTTGTTCAAGCCGGAGTAGTTGTAGATGGTCTATTCTTTGATAAGTTTTCAAAATCATTACTCCCGGGAGGTGCAACGATTTCTCTTCTTGCTGATTCTGAGGGGAATAAGGTTATGGCAATCTATTTGCCTGAGGGGTATATTCTGGATGATTCGATAAAAGCAAAAGCGATTCCGTCTGAACAGATTAAATATGCTGATAAATTACTTCGCGATTTTAATGGACGTAAGCCTGACAAAATAGCTAAATATACTGGAATTGGAGTTAAAGTCGGGGAGCCGTTTATAAAATTTGAATACTCCGATATCGATAACAAAGTTTGGAATAATAAGAAGCTTAAAGACAAAGTTTATGTTATAAATATTTGGCAATCTGAATGTGGACCTTGTCGACGAGAAATGCCAATTCTTTCTAAATGGAAAGAACAGTTTCCTGATGTTGTATTTCTCTCAGCATCACGTCATAATAAAGAAGAAATTTTACCAATTGCACATCGTCACAATTTTACTTGGATCCATCTTCAGGAAGCCTCAGACATTGTAGCTCTTGTAGGACAACAGGGGTTCCCTCTCACCATTGTCGTTGATAAAAAAGGTATAGTCCGTTTTGCAAAAGTTGGTGCATCAGCCCAAAATCAAGCAGAAGCCCTTGCAACGATAAAAGATATCATTAATTAAGGATTCATATCTCCTGACCTTCAATTTTAAATCTTGTATGTAGGATGTGAATTGAACGCATCACCTAAGATCAATGCTATAGATTAAGATTGCTACATATTTCTAAGCACTACTTGTGTTTTTTCTGATACTTTTTGTGATAATAACCACCAATCAAACCACCAATTATTCCTGCTGCGATAGGCAGATAGACGTACCAAGGTAGATTCATAATATCTTCTTTAAAAGTTTAATATACAAAGCTACAAATTTATTTTTTAATAAAGAAGTTAAATAACAAACTTGTCTTAAAAGAATTTTACTTACTCTTTTTTATTATTTGTTTATTACCTGCAATTTTTTAGAACTTAGAATTTTTGTTTCTAACTCTTTTGTGTAATTTTGTATTTTGAGAGATTTATTTTTTGTTAATAAACTTATTATATTTTCCGTTTATTACTTATTTTTATGTTAAGCTGCTTTATTAATGACGAATCAAAAGAATAGACAAAAACCAATATATTATGAAGAATTTGATTTTTATATTAGCAGGTATTGCCTCACTTCTCTTATTTACTTCTTGTGAAGAAGAGGATTCTCCACTGTTGTTTTCCGAAGAATATGTTTCCAGTCCTGAAAATGTAAAAATGGAGTATTATTCACCTGATCCATGTTGTGTGTCAAAGATGTATTGGATAGAAGCAAATAGCTGCGCAAGTGAATTACTAATAAAATGTACCAATGCTAATTCAATATTTATTGAAAATCATGAGAATTCTATTTCTGAGGAATATAGCTGTTCTAAGGGACAATGGAAAGCTGAAGTGAACAATTCAAATACTATCACTTTCAGATTTGAAGAACTTGATCATGATTTAGAGGATACTCCCTTAATTAACGTAGGTTTTAATGTGGTTTCGCAAACTAAAAAAGGTTTGATAAGAACATCGATTAATGTTATGCGTTACACTAAGAGCTATGACCTAAGTAAGATGTTTTCATAATATTATTTCGCTCAATTTTCATTCCCACGTAGTAATTAGCCCATCATTTATAATCTCAATAGCTTTCTTGAAATTAGAATCGACAGAAAATGAAAATGTTGATTGGCTATGAATGGTTATTTTTAAGAGAATAGCTAATGCTGAAAGGATTGTCGTTATTAGTTAAATAATGACGATATAATATTTATTTTGGAATGAATGCAAGTAAAAAAATATAGCATAATGTTACGAATAATCCACGAGTCATTAAAGTAATACTTCAATGTCATTGACTTTAAAGATACAGCAGTCTCGGATTTCTTTGCAAGTAATATCTTTAAAACAATAAAACCCGCTGAATTTCAGCGGGTTTTATTGCAAACTTTGCGGAGAGAGAGGGATATGAAACTATTGTAAACAATACTATCATTACGAATCGTTATTTTACTATTATATCCATGATATCAGTTATTTACACTAAATAATCGGTAAAGAAAAATAAATTGGATTTTCCTTGATTAATCGGATTTTTGTATGTAATTTTGTATGTGTAAAATTGAGACAACCTACTTCCTCATACAAAAATATTGGTTATGGATAAATACAAGCACCGTGTCAGCTTCCGGTTGGAGAAGCGAAAAGATAAGAATGGCAACTTTCCTGAAGAGATGCCTATTAATACCGACATTACTTTTGGAGGCAAACGCATATGGTATTATTCCGGCTACCGTATTGCTCCCGGTAAGTGGGATGAAAAGACTCAAAGAGTAAAGCGAAACAATTTCAATTCAGACGATGTTTCGGCTACCGACATAAATCAGCGGCTTGTAAAGATAACCTCTGCCGTTGATGAAGCATTCGCACAATTGGAGTTAAGAGAGGAAGAGGTAACGCCTACTACAGTACGTGAAGAACTCAAAAGAATACTTGACGAAGAAAAAAGTACTCGATTGACGGTCGGACAAACTTATCAGCTTCTTATTGACGAAAGGGAAAAAGAGTTGAAAGAAACTCCTGCAACTGCTCAGTGGTCGAAAGGTACGCTTACAAAGCACAAGACGATGCAGAAACATCTGTCAGAGTTCAGATCAACATTGTATTTTGAGGACATCAACGATGAATTGCTTGCTAAATTTGAATTGTTCTTAATTGGGAAGGGGTTCTCCAACGGCTATGTTTTCAAATCTATGAAAGATATAAAGACCTTTCTAAACTGGGCTACTAAGAAAGGCTATAACCGAAATCTAAAATACCAAAGTTATCAGCAGCGTTTTCATGATGAAACCACCTCAGACACTGCTGTAAATCATTTTGCACTGACACCGGGCGAGCTACAATCGATTATGACTTTCCCAACCCATAGAGAGGCGATTGACAGAGCAAGAGATATATTCGTGTTCTGTTGCTTTACCGGTTTGAGATTTTCCGAGGTTATAGCTCTTAAATGGTCTAATCTCGACGGCGATATTCTTGATACAACGGCACAAAAGACAGGTCAGAGAAAGCGCATACCGCTTGCCGAAGATGCGTTGCGCATATTGTCGAAATATCCTCCGGCTCCTGATGAACCGGATCCTTCTTTATTTCCCAAAATCTCCAATCAGAAATTCAATGCGCACATAAAAGAAGTGGGTAAATTGGCAGGATTGACCGGAGATTGGATTATAGAAACACAAA
>CAMWIM010000027.1 GCA_947174335.1 uncultured Porphyromonadaceae bacterium
TTTTTTAACAAAACAGGTTTAAAAAGATTCCGAACCGGGGCTTCACGTCTCGATTCGGAATCATGAAATTATTATTGTGTAGTAGTTGTTAAGCTATAGTCAATGCTTATTTTTTGCTTCGACAAATTCTTTGTGGTATGATTCAAGAATCTGATTGATTGCTTCACCAATCTTGACATAATCGTCGGTTGTCAGGTTGGCAAGCGAAGCACGGATACTCCATTCAGGTCCGGCAAATCCGCTACCGTTAAGAAGCACTACCGAAGTGTCTTTGGCAAGTCGAATCACAATGTCAAGCGGATTATAATTAGCCTTGAGCCATTCACAGAATTCTTCTCCATAAAATTTCTTACCCCAAACCATAATGTCGATTTCTGAGTAGTAGCCTACGCGATCTGGATCTTTTACAAGGGTAAGACCGGCTGATTTCCAAAGAGCTTCAAGACGACGCTGCATCAAATCTTGCATTGCCTGCTTGTATATGTTTTCTTTATCGATAAGACACATCAGAGCGAACAAGTCCATCTGAATTTGCTGAGGAGTTGAAAGTCCGGCTGTGTGGTTAAGAGCAACTGAACGAGAATCGGCCACGATACGATCGATAAACGAAATTTTGTCAGGCTCGGGAGTCAAAGAACGATAACGTTCGAAGAGGTCTTTACGCTGAATTTCGGGCTGTTCAGCGAGCAAACGATTGAAGATATTGTCTTTGGCAAGACCGATCACGGCAAGACGCCATCCGGTTGCACCGAAATATTTAGAGAAAGAGTAAACACAGAGGGTGTTCTGGGGCAACTCATACATCAATGAACGGAAGTCTTTGGCAAATGTACCGTAAACGTCATCGGTTACGATCATAAGGTTAGGATTGTCGTTCTTCACGATATCAACAATTTTTTTCATGCATGCCGCATCGAGTTTATACGATGGCGGGTTTGACGGGTTGACAAGGCAGAGAAGTTTCACTGACGGGTCGCGGAGTTTGTCAAGCTCAGAGTCGGGATATTGCCATGTGTGAAGTCCGTTTTTATCCATTTCTGAAGCCTGAATGTTGACAACGTCAAACTGATAGCGATCAAGTCCGGGGATTTCAAGATAAGGGGTAAAGATAGGGGTCATCAGGGCAATACGGTCGTGACGGTTGACAAGACGGTTTGCCTGAAGAGAATCGAATATGTAACACATAGCGGCTGTACCACCCTCGGTTGCAAAGAAGTCATATTCCTTCCCCAAGCCGGGGGCATTGTTACCCATCTCCTGAGCCATATAGGCGGCTACGATTTCTTCAGAGTGTTCAAGCATACGCACCGGAGTAGGATACTGGTCACCGATGATGCCTTCAGCCCATTCATAAGCCAATGAATCGGGATCAATTTTCAAGGTTTCAATACAATATTTAATTGCATCGTGAAGCAGAAGCGCACCGGGAAGAGCCGAGTTTGCCATCAAAAAACGCTGGAGACGATCCATAGAACCTTCACTTTCGGGAATACCTGCAATCCCGGGGTCAGCTTTGTAGGTACGAGTACATTCGCTGAGTGCCCACTGACCGAGAAGGAAGAATGCTTCACGAGGAGCGGTAGCAATCCAGTCGGGGTTACCACGTCCGGCGTTGAGGAATTGGCGTGTTGACTTGCGAGCATCTTTTTTTGCAAGCTCGATAAGAGTATTTTTGATTTCAAACGGGCTCATTTTTGAGAGCTCCTGTTCTTTGTTGCGAATACTTGAATTCATAATTTATATCTTTATATGTATTAACTGATTATATTTACATTGATTACATCACGAACACAACCACAAGTCCACATAATATTAATAATGTGTTACCGATTGCGTATGTCACGGTGTAGCCCATAGCCGGGACTGTCGACTGCAGGGAGTCTTGAATTGCACCGAGGGCTGCGGTTGTTGTACGGCTACCGGCAACACATCCGAGAGTGATTGCAGGGTGGAACTTGAAGAGTTTGTCGCCAACGATTATACCGATTATCAACGGGAGTGAGGTTGCAATTATACCGGCAACCAGCAGCTGCCATCCGACCTGCTGTAAGCCTGAAATGAATGTCGGTCCGGCAGTAATACCGATAACAGCGATAAACATGTTAAGTCCTACATTATTAAACACCCAGACAGCTGAATCGGGAATGTGACCGAAAGTCGGGTGTTTAGACCTCAACCATCCGAGAACAAGACCGGCGATCAATGCGCCACCGCTTGTTGAAAGGCTGATCGGAATACCACCGAGATGGAATGTTATCGCACCGATCAAAGCACCGACTGCGATGCCGAGACCTACAAAGACCATATCAGAAGCAGTGGTAGGTTTGTCGGCATAGCCGATATATGAAGCCGCGGCGTTAACATCAGAAACAGGACCGCTGATAGTAAGGATGTCGCCACGCTGCAAGCGGGTTGTTGCCGTTACGGGAATCTCTACACCACCTCGTTTTATAGTGTCGATTGTCACGCCATAGACGTTGGGCTTACTTCTTAAATCATTGACAGTGATTCCGATAATGTATTTTGAAGCGACCATGACCGGGATGCGTTCCACAGGGAACGACAACAGTTCGGCGTCAGAAATTTCTTTACCGAGCCATTCAACGTCGTCAATCACAAATTCACGACGACCCGAAATCACAATATCATCATCTTTTTTTATTACATAATCAAGAGCTGGTTGAGTTATCACCTGAGAGCCTGAGCGAACACGCTCAACAAACAATCGATGACCTTTTTGCTCGGCAAGGTCTTGAAAATCTTTAACCGTTCGTGGCGTATCAAAGCCTTCACCATCAAGATGGTATGCACGATAAACAACCGGACGCCACGCATTAATGAGCGCGGGGTCGGAGCTTGCGCTGTCTTGATTCATACTGCGCTCAAGGTCTTCGGTCTGCTGTCTGACCTTTTTGAGTCCGCCAAGCAATGCCGGACCGAGCGAGCCAAGAATCCAAGCCGAGCCGATTGTACCGAATATATATGTAACTGCGTATGCAACCGGAATGATGTCAATCATTGCTTTTTTATCGGCAGCCGAAAGGTTAAGGGTATTGATTGTATCGCCACCGACACCAATCACGGCTGAAATCGTCTGCGCTCCGGCAAAAAGTCCGGCAGCTTCGCCCTGATTATAGTGGAACAGCTTCGCTACGACGAGAGTCGTCACAAGTACAATTACGCACATAACAACGGCGAAAAGCACCTGTTTTAAACCTGAACCGCGGAGTGAGGCAAAAAATTGAGGTCCGACACTATATCCTATCGCGAACAGGAACAACAGGAAAAATACCTGTTTAACGGGACCGGGGATAGGGATGTCAAGTTGTCCGACCAACACACCAACAAGTAGCACTGATGTAACCGTACCTAAAGAAAACGTTTTATATCTCAGCTTCCCAATCCAGAAACCGAGACCCAATGTGAGGAATATCGCAATCGCAGGATTTTCGCGAAGCGTTTTCACAAGCCAATCAAGTAATTCCATAAATCTTGAACTTTGTTTATAAATGACTATGTTTCGTGATGAAACTATTCTATATAAAGAATAACGATATCAAAGTCATAAATGTTGTCTCAAAGACATAAAAAATTAAATCGCATGACAGATATGTACGATTTTTTCAATTTTATTTTGCAGATTAGAAACTTTGTCATACATTTGCAGTGTTCTATCACACTAATACACAATAACAACATGATTGAAATTAAAAATCTATCATTCGGCTACCTTAAAGGACATTGGGTTTTCAATGATCTAAACCTCACTGTCGAGCAGGGAGGAATATATGGATTACTCGGACCAAACGGGCAAGGGAAATCAACCCTACTTTATTTAATATCAGGACTTTTGCGACCCAACGAGGGTGAAGTGACCATGAATGGCACCTCAACCGGACTTAGATTACCCTCGATACTGTCGAAAATATTCATTGTGCCCGAAGAATTTACTTTGCCTGCAATCACGATGAAAGAATATTGCCAGTTGAATGCACCGTTCTATCCAAAATTCAGTTTTGACGAACTTTCAGAAAATCTAAAAGCATTCGGACTTGACACCGATATCAATATGGCATCGTTTTCCATGGGTCAGAAAAAGAAAGCTTTTCTGAGTTTCGCACTTGCCTGCAACACCGAGATTTTACTGCTCGACGAGCCGACTAACGGTCTTGACGTGACCGGTAAAGCCGACTTCCGCCGCTTCATAGCTTCACACATGAATGATAATCGAACAATTATAATTTCGACCCATCAAATTCATGATGTCGAAAAATTGCTTGACCACATAATTATTCTCGGCAAAAACGGATTACCGGTTATAGACTCTCCCGTTTCACTCATCGCAAACAAATTGTGTTTTGAAATGATTGCAAACGGGGCAACGCCATCACAAAATGAAATATTCAGCAAGCCGACTTTTGGGGGCAATAACATAGTCAGCATCAGAACCGACGAATCGCCTGAAACTGAAATCAACCTCGAAATGTTATATGAACTCGCCGCTGAAAAGCCTTCTGAAATTAAACAAATTCTACTAAACAACTGATAAAATGAGAAATAATATAACTCAAGATAAATTTTTGTGGTCGCGCCTGTGGATGCACATCAAGCGCGAAATTCTGTCAAACATGAAGCAGATCAGATGGCAGTTAGCTTTGATTGTCGGCGTAGTTTTGATTTCAGAAATTCTGATATGCTCAAATGCCTATGACAATTGGAAGCAAAACGATTACTTCTATAACTCGGCATTTCAAGATCCCGCCCAATTGCCAATTCTACTTGCAATGGTTGCCTTGGGATTATTTATCGTTGCTATCGCAGCATCGATGACCTTCTCTTCACTCCGCACAAAAGCCGGGAAAATCAACCAGCTTATGAGCGTCGGAACCTCAGCCGAGAAATTCTGGACACGTGTATTGATCTATGGTGTTGCACCTGCCCTGTTTTTCTTGACATCAGTCTGCATAATTGACCTGATACGATGCGTGTTGGTTGACAGCATTATGCCGATTAAGGCTCAATTTGTTATTATTAATCCGTTTATTGATGAAACGAGAGTCAAAGCGATATTGCTTTTCTGTTCATTCACAGCATGCGTGTCATCATTCTTCACGACCGTCAGCGTGTATTCGCCCAAGCATGCGTTTCTCAAAGGAGTGTGCATCATAATCGCACTTCAAACCTTAGGTTCTTGGTTTCTATTCCGATACGGCAACATTTTAAGACCGTGGGAATATCACCTTGACCTCGCCTATTGGACTGCATTAGGTGTCTTAACAGCAATTGCTGTAGTTTTGTCAGTTGTTTCATACATAAAATATAAGGAGACCGAACTGTGATTAGCTTTGACAATAACAAACCGATTTATCTCCAGATAGCCGATGATATCACAGACCGCATAGCTCTCGGACATCCCGCACCTGAGGAGCGAATTGCTTCGGTTCGCGACATCGCAGCTCAATATCAGGTAAATGCCAACACTGCAATGCGTTCGGTTGAATATCTGCAATCAAAAGATATCATCTACAACCGTCGAGGTATCGGCTATTTTGTGGCTACTGATGCCGTGGAACGTATTATGATGATGAGACGCGAACAATTTATGAACTCAGAAATAAATTATTTTTTCAATCGACTGTCAATGCTCGGCTTTTCGCCTGACGAAGTAAAAGAAATGTTTCAAAATTACATTAATAAAACTGAGAAATGAAAAAATCGACCAAAACATTAATATACTCAGGAGTAGCAATCATTGTATTTTTTATTGCAATGAACGTCTATGTGATGTCAACCGCAACAGAACGTTTGAAGGGAAAACCCAAACAAGATGTCGTTTGTAATCACATATTTACATCGGCTAATGTCGATTCTATAGCCTTTGATTTTCCCAATTACGGACATAACCGTATTACAGTTGTCCCCGGCCAAACAGACTCTATAATTTTTAAATCGGGAGAGTTAGCCGACAAAGTCACTGTTAATCAAGAAGCAGGCACAATTAGAGTTTCAACCCTTCCCGACTTTGAAGATTATCTTTTAACCGAGATAACGGTTACGTTGAAACATATTCCGACTTCAATCTATACAAACGGCGTTAGATTGCTTATACTCAAGGATATTGCATCCGATTCATTAGACTTAGATATTAAACAGGATGTATCATTTGAAAACTGCCGATTTATTTCTACCGATATACGTCTTGCAAGCAACTATGATTCCAAGTGCATAATATCAGGAACTGAAAGTCAGCTCGGCTTTACCCGCTTAACATCAATCGAGCCGATTTATGTTACCGACGGGGTTTCGTTTGATCTTCTGACTCTTGTCGGCAATCAGGTAAAAGAGGGCAAAAATGCTTATCCTAACCGTAAGGAAGTTCTCCGCGGGGGTCCGCTAATTCTTTTTGAAAGCAAGATACCACCTATCAAAATCGAGGAAAGCGAATATCCTTTTGGTGTCTATCTTGACGGACCTTTGGAAATCAAATAATATTACCAGCGGTAAACTACTGCGACCGAATCCATTTGACCCGGAATTGGAGGGGTAATTTTCGCAACGCGAACCATTCCTCCGATAACGAGGTCGCGCCAATGGTCGGCAATTCGCATTGCGATGCGACGTGCGACGGCTTCAATCAGCAGAGACGGTTTTGCCATTTCCTCATTAATAATTTCTACAATTTTGGCATAATCAACCGTAAGGTCAACATTGTCAAGGCGAGCGGCTTCATCAAAGTCACAATCAACGTGAACGGTTACCTCAAATCGGTTACCCACGACCCTCTCCTGCTCCATCACTCCATGATGAGCAGTCACTTTCAAGTTATCAACCTCAATCGTACCTTTCATATTGATAATAATAAATTGATTGAGAATGGAGCTGTGCCAATATTGGTA
This sequence comes from uncultured Porphyromonadaceae bacterium, assembly GCA_947174335.1. Lineage (GTDB taxonomy): Bacteria > Bacteroidota > Bacteroidia > Bacteroidales > Muribaculaceae > CAJUPY01. The sequence continues at coordinate 6,897 of CAMWIM010000027.1, forward strand.
CAGCTCCGTGTTTTTTATTTAGTCATGGACGCACGAACCGTGCGTCCCTACAGGGTCACTCCCACTCGATTGTTGCCGGTGGTTTTGACGAGATGTCGTAGCATACTCGGTTGACACCACGCACTTTGTTAATGATGTCGTTTGAAACTTTTGCCATAAAGTCGTATGGGAGGTGTGCCCAGTCGGCTGTCATTGCATCGGTTGAAGTAACGGCACGGAGTGCAACGGCACGTTCGTAGGTGCGTTCATCGCCCATCACGCCTACACTCTGAACCGGAAGCAAAATCACTCCGGCTTGCCATACTTTGTCATACAAACCCCACTCGCGGAGTCCGTTTATGAAGATTGCATCAGCCTCTTGAAGTACAGCCACTTTTTCCGGGGTAATATCACCAAGGATACGAACTGCGAGACCGGGACCCGGGAAGGGATGACGTGAGATAAGTCGCTCAGGCATACCCAACTGACGTCCTACGGCACGAACTTCATCTTTAAAAAGCAGACGAAGCGGTTCGCAAAGTTTAAGATTCATTTTTTCGGGGAGACCACCCACGTTATGGTGACTCTTGATTGTTGTACCGGTAATCGACAGTGACTCAATACAATCGGGGTAGATTGTACCTTGAGCGAGCCACTTCACATCGGTCAATTTATGAGCTTCTTCATCAAACACATCAACAAAGCCTTTTCCGATGATTTTGCGCTTCTTTTCGGGGTCGGTTACGCCGGCGAGTTCGCTGAAAAATTTCTTTGATGCATCAACGCCGATCACGTTCAGTCCGAGACCTTCGTAATCGCGCATCACATCTTTAAATTCGTTTTTACGGAGCATACCGTGGTCAACAAAAATACAAGTCAAATTCTTGCCAATCGCACGGTTAAGAAGTACGGCAGCTACTGACGAGTCAACGCCTCCACTAAGGCCAAGCACTACTTTATCGTCGCCCAGTTGCTCACGAAGAGCCGCTACAGTTGACTCAATAAATGACTCGGCATCCCAGTCACATTGGCTATGACATATATCCTTAACAAAGTTTGAGAGAAGTTTCACACCGTCGGTTGAGTGATAAACTTCGGGGTGGAACTGCACGCCCCAAGTTTGCTCGCCGTCGATTTTGAATGCGGCATTTTTAACGCTATCGGTTGATGCTATGGTTTTAAATTCAGCCGGTACCGATGTGATTGTATCACCGTGGCTCATCCAAACCTGACTGCCAACTTCAATTCCTTTGAACAAGGGGTCTTGGGGATCAATCCATGAAAGGTGAGCGCGACCATATTCGCGACTTGGTGCCGGCTCAACACTACCGCCCGAACTGAACGCCATGAACTGAGCACCATAACAGATACCCAAAACGGGGAAATGCTTTCTGATTTCTGACAAATCGACTTTGAAAGCCTTCTCGTCATAAACCGAGAACGGCGAACCTGAGAGAATCACACCAATCACAGACTTGTCTCCAAACGGAAACTTGTTGTAGGGCAAAATCTCACAATAGGTGTTAAGTTCCCTGACTCGACGTCCAATAAGCTGAGTTGTTTGTGAGCCGAAGTCAAGGATGATTATTTTTTTTTGCATAAAGATGACTGTTGGTTTTCTTCTGCAAAAGTACTATAAAAGGTTGAATTATGAAAATAGCCGGGTGCTTATTTATAAATATGAGACCAATCTTTAATGAACATCAACGTTATATCCGGCTTTGACAAGGCGAAAATCAATGAACTTTTTAACGGCAATCGACACGACGGCAACAAGAGTTATCGGCAGAAAGTAGTGATATGCTCCCGACATCTCGATTGTAATAAATATCGCGGTCAATGGTGCGCCGATAACACCTGCCATCACCCCAGCCATACCCATCAATGCAAAAATAGGCAACGGAATTTCAAGCCCGAAGCACACCTTGCATGTCAGAGCAAAGACAAATCCGGTCACCGCTCCGGCAAAAAGTGAAGGAGTAAACTCGCCGGCGACACCACCGCCCGACATTGTCGCACCATTTGCGAGGCTTTTCAAGAGCAGGACACAACATCCGAGGACAATCATCATAACCGGTGAAATTGTTCCGGCATAAAACGGGAAATCAGCACCCATTGTCGAGTCATTGCCATTTATCAAGCCGATTATCGTATCATATCCCATACTGAACAATACCGGGAAAAGCATTACCATGACACCAACCGCCAAGCCTGACAATACATTTGCCTTCCATCGGTTTTGAATGCCTACAAAATATTTTTCAACACGATTTTTGCTATAACTGTAATAGAACGAGTACAATCCACAAAAACACCCGAGGACAACGCCAATTGCCAACATTCCCCATGAAGGTAAACCTGAGTAGTCAAACGTCACGTCAAACGACATACCTGCAAGCATAAAGGCAATAATACCCGAAGTCAAACAGCAGATAGCCGACAAAATGATTCCGACACGGGTAACAGGATATTTCACGACTTCAACCGTGTATAGCAATCCGGCAACCGGGGCTGTAAATATTCCGGCAATACCCGAACCCGCACCACAAGCAACGATAAGCGTGCGTGCCGACCGCGGAATCAAAAACCAACGTCCAAAATTACTGCCGATAGCCGCCGAAGCGTATGCAATAGGGTTATCGGGACCAGCCGAGCCTCCCATACCCAAAGTCAACGTATTGGCAATGATCGGTGCTATCATCAAACTCGACGACAACGGGCGTTGATGTTGTTGCAACTCATTTATAAGAACCGTAACATCCTTATAAATATCGATTTTCAGGATATATCTGACATATATTCCGGTAAGTAATATACCGATAATCGGGAGGATCAACAGCCAGACATTGAGCGAGCCGGCGTGCATATCCGGACGGACAAAATCGGCAAGATGAGTAATCAATAATTTCAACAAATGCGCGGCACACCCCGCAACAGCACCAACTAAGGTTGCCACCATAGCGAGATAAACATTATCCGATATATATCGGCTTCGCCATCTGCAAAATCTAACGGCTCTCCCAACTGTCATTTGTCTGAATTATTAAGTTTTAAAATCTAATCATAATCTTAAACAAATATGACTTATCAAAAGTTGACAGAAAAGTAAATCAAAATGGATAATAGTTAAATCATGTTAATAGATAAATTTTTCTTCAATTATATTTTTTCAGTTTCAAAAGAATATTTACCTTTGCATCAGTTTTTCATGGTATTAGATTTAAGGTAAAAAGATTATTCGTCGTGATGACGAGTAATTTTTTTTTTGCGTTTTCTCAAAAAGCAGATGTAAAGCCTCTATTTTATCAATCACTTAAAGGATTTTTCACTATAAATTTGTAAATTTGCTGAAAAATAAACCAATCGCGCTCTAAACTAAAAATAAAAAAATGAGAAAACTCAGTAAAATGCTGGCACTCGCATCATTGCTCTCATTGTCAGCTCAAGCTCAGCAAACCCCACCCCTTGAAATTGCATATCGCATAAAAAACGAAGCATTCCACAACTCAAAAGTTGATTCGCTCGCTCAATTCATCACAGATTATCTCGGTCCGCGACTTGCCGCTTCAGATATGAAAGTTCGTGCCGAGCATGAAGTTGTCAACAAACTTCATTCAATGGGACTTGACAATGCACGAATTGAAAAGGCATCTGACTTTGACAAGGGTGGCTGGGATAATAAACGAAATTATGTCGCAATGACATCGCCATATTATTCAGCCTTTGCTTCTACACCCAAGGCTTGGTCGGGAAGTACCGACGGACTCGTTTCGGGAGAATGTATCGTTGTCGATATCAACGACCCCGACGAACTCAAAAAATATAGCGGACAGCTGAAAGGGAAAATCATTCTTCAGCCCATAAACGGGAAATATGAACTTTCATTCCGTCCACAAGCAAGCCGTTATACCGACGAACAACTTAAAAGCATGGAAGCAGACACGCGCCCTCGCCAAGGGGGACGTCGTCAGGCTTACGATCGCAAAGCAGTTGCCAAAAGACAATTCACGACCGATTCGATTCTTCGTGCCGAAGGTGCACTCGCTGTTATTGCCGGAGACGGAACATTTAACATTCCCGGGTCACGAGGAGTCAACTATAAAATCGGCAATCCCGAACCTCTTTGCCAAATTGCACTTCCCATCGAAGCTCATAACCGAATGGTCAGACTGATCAACAGCGGACACAAGGTTGAGATGGAAATAGACATTAAAAACCAATTTACCGACCGTCCTGTAATCAACAATATCATTGCCGAAATCCCGGGAACAGACCCGAAACTTAAAAACGAAGTTGTTCTAATCGGCGCACACTTGGACTCATGGCACGGCGGAACAGGTGGAGCAGATGATGGCTCGGGCTGTATCACAATGATGGAAGCAATGCGAATTCTCAAAGACCTGAATCTCAAACCGCGACGCACAATCCGTCTCGCACTTTGGGGTGGTGAAGAACAAGGACTCTATGGTTCACGCGGTTATCGTGACACAAAACTTATTGACCCTGAGACCGACAAAGAGCTTCCCGGCTTTAAAGACTTTGCAATCTACCTTAATATGGATTATAGCGCAGGACGTTTCCGCGGAATTTACAACGAGGAAAACGATATGGCAAATCCATTTTTCGAAGCTTGGAGCAAACCGATTGCCAGCCTCGGTTTCGGGACGATTTCACCGCGTCGCGTAGGCAGTACAGATCATGTGACATTCTCTGACAAAGGCTTGCCTGCGTTCCAGTTCATTCAGGATGGACTTGACTACTTCCGCACATATCACACACTCGCTGACACATACGAACGACTGGTGACATCAGACCTTCAGGTCAACGCCTGCATAGCAGCATGGCTTGCCTATTGCGCAGCGATGGATGACAACCGTATCCCCCTGAGAAAATAAAATAACCGACATATAAACCGAGAGGCGATGTAAACCATACATCGCCTCTCGTTATTTTAATGCTTGATTACCGCCAGCCCGAACAAGCCATTCTCGACCTTTACATCACGTGTGCTGCCGGTACGAATTCGGTTATAAGATTGCAGTTTAACTTCCTGCTCTTTCTCGCGTCCATCACTGAAGCGGAGAAGGATGTGATAGGTAAAATAATGACCGTCGGGCACACGTCGGTTACGGCTGACACGACGATAACGGGTATGAGTTTTTGAATATTTTTTAACGACTTCGGTTTTCTCAACTACAAGTGTCGAATCATCAGCAAAAAAATAATTACAGCCAAGGAATAGAAAATAAGCCACCGAAAAAGCGGTAAAAATATGGCATGCTGCATTGTATATAGATGATCGGCTTTCAGTTAGCCCACGCCATCGTTTGACAAAAAGAGGCGTGGTAACAGCCGCAAATGTAAGCGCAGGTACAACCGGAATCCACCACTTAGTCAAAGTGTTTCCGTAAATAGCCAATCCAAATCCAAACATAACAAAGGAAATGAAAAGGACAACAACTAAAACGATTGTTCGCCAATTTGAGCCTGATTTTGCCATAAATATTCCGGATTAAATTTATGTAAATATCTCATTTTCTATAAAATGAAAGGTGCTGTCTCACGACAGCACCTTCTCTAAACCTTTATCTTAATCTAATACTATGAAAAACACACTTGCAAAGTTATAATACATGATTGAATTATGCAAATATTTTTGACACCAATTATTCAAAATATGTTTCGATTGTTAATATTTTTAAACATCAATATTTACCATATCATTTATTGATTCAATTGTTTACATATGATAATCCGCCATATAAATTGTAATACAAAACCGTAACACTTTAACCTTATTTAACCCTTCAACTATTCCAAAGAATTTCCACTTAAATTATTTGTTAATTTAATTTATAAACTTTTTTTAATTAAGTTAATTTTAATTCATCAAATTTTCTTACTTTTGCAGAAGTATAAAAATTTTATATAATATGTTTTTAGATATTGTTTGGCTAATTGTCGGACTGATTTTGATTCTTGTCGGTGCAAACGCACTTACCGATGGGGCATCTGCTTTAGCCAAACGCATGGGTATCAGCGACCTGATTGTCGGATTGACCGTTGTCGCATTCGGGACATCGGCTCCAGAGCTCGCTATTTCAGTTATTTCAGCATCTGCCGGGAACGCTCCGCTCGCAATAGGTAACGTTGTTGGAAGCAACATCTTTAATATATTGATAATCATAGGCATAACTGCAATTGTTCGTCCAATTGTCGTATCACGAAATATAATGACGCTTGAAATTCCGATGGTAATATTATCATCTGTTATTTTACTCGTTCTGGGCAACAGCTCAATACTTGATGGCGGAATAAATCAGGTGTCACGAGTCAGCGCAATATTTTTGCTGATATTCTTTTTGCTGTTCATGAGATATACATTTGCAAGCGCCAAGCAACCTGACCTTGCCGAAGCCGAACAATCAGGACAAACCAAACCGATGGCTCTTGCCAAATCAATTATTTATGTTGTTGTCGGACTTGCAGCCTTAGTTTGGGGTGGCGACAAGTTTGTTGATGGTGCATCGGGAATCGCATCCGGACTTGGTGTGAGTGATGCAGTTATAGGTCTCACTATAGTTGCTGCAGGAACATCACTCCCTGAATTAGCCACTTCAATTGTAGCCGCAGTAAAAGGCAAACCCGAGCTTGCAGTAGGTAATGTTATCGGTAGCAATATATTTAATGTGGTTGTAGTTCTTGGTATTTCAGGAGTCATCACTCCCCTCCCATTCGGTTCGATCGGCAACTTTGATCTTCTCACACTTCTCGGTGCCTCGATTGCGTTCTATCTGTTTGGTTGGTTCTTTAAAACCCGAACAATTACGCGTCTTGAAGGCGCTATTCTTGCAGCCGAATATGTCGCCTATGTTGGCGTTCTGCTGGCGCGACTGTAATTATATTCCAGCCTCACGATGAGCCGAAACGTAAGATATTTCATTCCCATTTTCGTATGGTTTATGTTCTTCAACGTCGAGGCTTCACAACTAAGCGAGAAACGGCTTTTTAATCAACAAGCCGATCAACGAACGTGGCACCTTGGATTTGGTGTTGGTCTTCATCTTCAAGAATTAGCCATCAAGAATAACGGATATACTACGCCCGACAATCTTAAATGGGTCGTCGAAAACAACGCCTATTCGCCGGGATTCAATTTATGCGGTCTCGTTGACTTCAAATTATCCAACTCATTTAATTTAAGACTTTCACCGGGTTTGATGATTGGCAACCGAAACCTTACAATGTGTGAGCAAAACAACGGTGAAACAATGAAACAAAGCCTAAAGTCGGTCTATCTGCTTTGCCCTGTCGAACTCAAATATTCAGCAATGAGATACCACAACGTCAGACCATACATCTCGGGCGGACTCATTCCGTCAGCCGATGTTAATCGGCGCCGAGGGGAGATAATCGCACTAAAATGCTTTGATTTAATGGCAAGCATCGGCTTGGGGTGCGACATCTATATGCCTTATTTCAAACTTAATCCCGAACTCAAATTTTGTTTCGGACTGACCGATGCCATTCAGCACAATCGTCCTGATCTCACCGATGACGATACACTGAATTTAACCCGATCAATCAAACGGGCAAAAACGTCAATGATTGTTTTAACTTTCTATTTTGAGTGATGAGCGGGTGGCTGAAAAAACATATTAAATCAATATGGCTGTTGGCAGCCACCATTCTGTTGGTTTCGACACAAAATTGCCTTGCAATATCTCCCGGATGGATTGTTGACAACCATAACTTACTTTCAGCATACAATCCGGCTTCATCTATTAACACAGACAACAAATGCCGATTAAATATACTTGGCGATTTTAGTCCTCAATCCAACTCTCCTACAAATCAATACTATCTTTTTGCAGGCACTCTTCCACTTTCAACCGACTATTTCGATTTTTCAGTCGGACTTGATGCCGAATATTATAAAGTTGGTGAGTCTAATTTTAAACAAGCTCATTTACAGCTTGCCGGAAATTATACCCTTAAATTCGGGACCGTTTCATACGGAATTGCTCCCGGTTTTTACTCATCAACAACATCAAGCAGTGAAAACATCACATTCAAACGCAACCGATTCAGCCTTAACGGCGGGGTTATGTTTGAAAATAAATTGGTTAATTTAGGCATATCAGCGACACAGCTTTTCACAAAACAAAACAGCCTCGGGCACCTGTATGGCAGAATAACAATTCCGGCAGGAATCGTTGAAATTATTCCATCAGCAATGTACTCCACCGATTTTTCATACAGTCGCGCCGATGTTCTCGGGCAACTGAGGTTTTGGCGAAAATTCTCGATTGGTGGAGGATGGTCATCATCTCATTTTGCAGCCGTTACCGCAAGAATTAACTTTGACGACTTTTATTTAGGTTATTCATTCTCTTTTCCCGACCAAGCTACTGAAATTAGGATATTTAGCCATCAGATATTTGCAGGCTATTCATTTAAAATCAACTTGAACGAGCCAACATGCTTTGTCTCAAAAAGTATTCGATATATGTAAAATCAATCTGATATGAAAATAACAAAACATAAATCAGTCATCACAATCGCAACTCTACTCACAATCCTTTCATCCTGCGCCGGCTCACGAATGACATCAGGAGGTGAAGTCACCGGAGTTTCTGCAGCTCGTTGGAACGATAATGCGCCTTACGGAATGGTGCTCATCAGTCCTGGGTCAATTGTTGCCGGGCCTCAAAACGGAGACAGTCTGTGGAGCACGGTCAATGATTCACACGGAGTTTCGGTCGATGCATTCTGGATGGATGAAACCGAGGTCACCAATGCGAAATATCGTCAATTTGTCCATTGGGTGAGAGATTCAATCATCAGGGAACGTCTTGCCGACCCGGCATATTGCGGAAATGAAGAATTTAAAATCATCGAAGACCGCGAAGGTAATCCGATCAAACCTCGGCTCAATTGGAACAAGCCAATTCCATGGCGCACTGCCGATGAAGATGAGCAGCGCGTCATTGACGGAATGTATCGCACCAACCCTATTACCGGCATCAGAGAGCTTGATCCGACACAGCTCAACTATCGATATGAGGTCTATAACAATGCCGAAGCCGTCAAACGGATAAATCGTCGAGACCCGCGAACAAACGAATACTCCTATACCGATGCCCCTGTAATTTCAAAAGATACAGCCTACATCAATGAAGATGGCGAAATCATCAGGAAAAAGATTACACGCAGACTAACGAGCGAATACGATTTTATAAACACTTACATCGTTAACGTGTTCCCCGATACCACCTGCTGGATTAACGATTTTGAAAATTCGATGAACGAACCATACGTCCGCACATATTTTTCTCATGGCAATTATGACAACTACCCTGTTGTCGGAGTAAGTTGGGAACAAGCAAATGCTTACTGTAACTGGCGTACCGATTTTCTAAAACGATCTTTGGGAGCAAATGCCGGTCACATTGAGCCATTCCGCCTCCCGACCGAGGCAGAATGGGAATATGCGGCTCGTGCAGGTAAAAATGATAATATTTATCCTTGGAATGGTGACGTTACATTTGCCGAAGACCGAGGGTGTTTCTATGCCAATTTCAAGCCAAACGAAGGGAACTACACTCGTGATGGCTTCGTGATTACATCAGGTGTCGGGTCATACAATCCTAACGATTTTGGTCTTTATGACATGGCAGGTAACGTCAGCGAGTGGACCTCAACTGCATACGCCGAGAACCTCAGCCGCATGACATCTGACATAAACCCCGAATATAGATATGACGCATCTCCTGATGCACCTTCTCACTTGAAACGTAAAATTGTGCGTGGCGGGTCATGGAAAGATGTTTCCCACAATATCCGCAGCGACATCAGGATGTGGGAATATCAAAACGGGCAACGCAGCTATATAGGCTTTCGATGTGTAAGAACCTACATCGGTTTCTCAAATGGTAAACGTAAGTAATTCAACCAAATGGCACAACACAAGAACAAGAGTTTGATTAAACGGCTTTCAAACTTTATATCAAGTTACCGCGGACAAATTTTCTTTAATTTTGCCTACAGCATCGGTGCGGCAATCGTCATTTGGGGCGTATTGTTCAAGATACTACATCTGCCCGGTGGCAATGCGTTATTGGCAATTGGACTTGGCACTGAGATTGTAATGTTCATAATTACAGCCTTTGATTTACCCGTTGAAATCCAAGAAGATAACAGAGCAACAAATAACAACACACCGTCGACACCGCATAATTCGGCTACAGCCGACCCCTCTCTTGCCGAACGCGCAGACAAAGCGACACGCGAATATTGCGAACAAGCCGAAGAACTGACCGAAAATATGAGACGACTCAACGAAATCTATGCCAATATGCTGTCGGCACTTGAAAATCCACTCCAACATAAAGAAAAATGAGTCGTAAATTTAATAGAGTGTCGCCACGTCAGCGTATGATAAATTTGATGTATCTCGTTCTGACGGCAATGCTTGCGTTCAATATTTCGAGCGATGTTCTTGACGGAGTGTCGCAGGTTGATGACGGCTTGATAAAAACCAACAAAGCACTTCAAGCACGAAATGATATCCTTTTCAGCCAAATCGCGGAAGCCGCTCGTATCAATCCGACAAAATCGGGTAATGCTCTGATTGACGCTACTCAAGTCGTTGAGATGTCAAACCTGCTTCTAAACACTATTGACTCCTTGAAACTGGAAATTGCAAGAGAGACCGATGGCAAGGATGCTGATATAACCCATATCAGAAACCGCGAAAATCTTGGTGCGGCGTCTGAAGTCATGCTATCTCCTACAACCAATTCAGGCTATAGTTTACGACAAAATATTAACGAGTTCAGTGCCCGCATATCGAAATTCATAAGTGACAGATCAAATACAGACAATATAGTCTCCACTCTGTCAACAAACCCAATCAAGACTTCAGAAGGAGTCGTTGAATGGGAGATTGCAAAGTTCAACAATCAGCCGGTTATCGCCGCGCTGACTCAACTATCTAAAATTCAAAGCGATATCATGCATACCGAAAGCGAAGCACTCACTTCTCTTTTAAACGGCATTGATGCTACCGACCTGCGAGTAAACCGGACGAACGCTTTTGTAATCCCCAAAAGTCAAATAGTCATGCAAGGCGGCGAATATTGTGCTGACATCGTTCTCGCAGCTATCGACTCAACAAGCCAACCAATTATCGAAATCAATAGGGTTAAACTACCCGAAGGAAATTCAGTATATCGCTCCACCGCAACCAAACCCGGCAAAGTAACATATAACGGCTTAATGAGTGTTACCGAGCGCGACGGGAGCATCAGGAAACTGCCATTTACAGGTGAATATTATGTAATCGAACCAACAGCGACGATCTCGGCAAGTATGATGAACATAGTGTATGCCGGGATAGAAAATCCGATAAGCGTTTCAGTACCCGGCGTAATCGATTCAAATGTTGAAGTCGATGTTGCAGGTGGCAAGTTATCAAAAATTGGCACAAACTGGTCAGTTTATCCAAACAAAGGAGCTGAGATCGTAACGATTATAGTCAAAGCCCTACTCAACGAGACAACAATCGAGGTCGCGCGACAAGAATTTAAAGTCAGGCTACTCCCCGACCCAACAGCGTTCATCAAATTTACAGGAGGCAGATATTATGGGAGTCCCCAAACAATTCAGCGCAAAGCGTTGCTCGATTCACCGGAATTATGCGCATCAATTGATGACGGGATACTTGACGTAAAATTTGACGTAATCAGCTTTGAAACTCTTTTTATTGACTCAATGGGCAATGCAATCCCCGAGAAAAGTAACGGAGCCGGTTTTTCAAAACGACAAGCCGACCAAATCAGCCGTTTAAAATCAGGTTCACGATTTTTCATCACATCAATCAAAGCCAAAGGTCCTGACGGAAATGTACGTCAGTTGTCTCCTTTTGAGGTTTATTTAAATTGAATTTCGTATCTTTGCAATATGTTTAGAACAGAACAAATAATAGCATTGATTTTATCGGTTGTTGCTACAACCGTCTGTTTTGCCCAATCAAAGTCTACCGCGACCCAACTTCGCCGCAAGACAATTGAGCGAAACGAGACTGATAACATAAAGCCAATGCAACTGCAATCGAGTGAGACAAACAATGATAATATTCAGTGGCTCAGAGTTGTATATCGCGATCTTGACTTATCAAAATCGCCTAATGGTGCATTAAAAAACACATCTGACGACCGCAAAGATTTATTTGCCATTCTTCTTAAACTGATTTCAAAAGGCGACATCAAAGCTTATGAATATCAAGACGATACAGAACGGTTTGATGATAGAACAGCGGTCAATATCTCATCGCTTTTTGACCGGTTTGATATAAATGCCAATGACATTCCATCTCACGATGTCGAGCGATATTATATCATTGAGCACTACTATTTTGACAGTCGGGCAAGCAAATTCAATCGGGTTGTCAAAGCCATTTGCCCGGTGCTTGAACGTCGCAGTATAAATTCTGAAATCATCCGTTATCCAATGTTTTGGGTGATGTTAGACGATATTCGTACTCAAATCAATTCGGTTATGGTTATGACTGACGACAATAATAACGTTGTCCGTCACTCGATTGAAAACTTCTTTGACATGAACATGTATAAAGGCGATTTATACAAGACTCAAAATACGACAAACAAAACACTTGTTCAGCTATATCCCGACCCTGACGACCTTGCTCATGCCCGCGACAGCATTGAGCAAAGTCTGGTTGCCTTTGAAAAGGGTTTGTGGACGCCCGCTTTTAACAACTCAAATACTAATGTAAAGCAAAATAAGTCTAAAGCGGTCGCCAAAAAAGCTGTAGAAGAAAAAACTACTCCTACCCGTGCCGGAACAGCCCGCTCGGTAAGACGCAAGCATAGCATTTAATGAAGAATTTAGCAATCATAGTGACCCTACTGTTGATGTCGGCAATTCTGTATTGCTGCAATAATCAACAAGAAGATACTCAGGAAGAGGACCAAGATTGGGCTTCGGCTGTGTCAACTGTTGATTATTCGGTTCACCATGACTATATGCCTTCGGGCGGAGTAAAATTGAAAGTCAAAAGATTTCCATATTTACCTGGGGTCTTTAATGACCGAAACAAGCTTCATCTATCGGCGGCTAAAGAGATTGGTATAACTCCGATAAAAGATGTTACCGATATTTGGACGATAACCCAACCCATCGTCAAGGTCGAAAACGGGCCATATTACTATATTGACGAGCTAAATCATTCATTCCCATATCTTGTGCCTGAAGCTGAACAGCTTCTAAGTGATATTGGCAAAGCATTTGTCGATACGCTGAATGCCCGCGGTGGTGGAGCCTACCGCCTGAAAGTCACAAGTTTGTTGCGAACGCCTGAAACGATAGCCGGACTTCGCAGAGTCAATAAAAATGCAGTCGATTCTTCGGCTCATCTTTACGGCACAACATTTGACATCAGTTATTCACAATTCATTTGTGACTCGGTTGTCGTTCCCCGAACTAAGGAAGACTTAAAAAATCTGTTGGGCGAAATTTTATATGAATTTCGCGAACAAGGACGGTGTTATGTTATATTTGAACAAAAACAGACCTGTTTTCACATTACAACACGACCATATAACTACTACTAAACAAATATGAGCGATTCTAACGTCAAAAAAACAAAAAAGCCTCTTTGGCTTAAGATACTTAAAATAACCGGTTGGTCACTTGTCGGTATTATCGGGCTAATCGTCGCTGCAATATCGTTTGTCGTATGGATTCTAAAACCGGAACAACTCACCTCAATTGTAGAGGACAACGTCAACAAAATGATTGACGGTGAGGCAAAAATCAGCCGTGTTGAACTCACGTTCTGGCATACCTTTCCACGATTGACCCTCGATGTTGATTCGGTTGAATTAATCAGCCATTCTCTAAAATCAGCACCTGATTCGCTCTCACAAAAACTTCCGAACGATGCCGATTCGCTTCTCTCAATCGGATGTTTTCATGGTGGCGTTAATATTGCCGACCTGATGATCGGTCGTATAACCCTTTATGACGTTATTATCGAAAGGGCTAAAGTTAACCTCGTGGTTGCCGATGCCTCACACAACAATTTTGACATATTCAAAAGCGACACGGAGGAAAAAGAAGACAGTACCTCAACAATTCCTCAATTCTCAATTGACCGATTTGCAATTATCGACGCCGCGCCATTAAAATTCAGATCACTTCCCGACTCTCTTGATTTGGCAATCAATATCGAGACCGTTGACTTGAAAGGGAAAGAAGCGCCCGACTATCGTCTCAGTTTTAAAGGCACGGGGGAAACTCCGATGCTTGATTTAGTCAACCTCGATTCTATAGCCGTTGCTGTGGACGGTTCGGTTAAATGGACTCCCGACAAACCAAATGCCATAGAATTGAACAACTTTAACTTGAAAATCGACTCTATCTCATCTCAATTCTCAACAGTCATTGACATGGCTGACTCAATGATAATCAAGAGTCTCGATTTCAAATTAAACCAGTTGCCTCTTTCATATATCGTCAAACGTGTTCCCGACATGGATCCAAAACTGATTTCAACTCTCGATTCAGACATGAAAATAAACCTTACGGGCAGTATGTTTGAGCCTTACACAGTTGGAGATACGGTAAATATGATTCCTTCAATTAAAGGTAATTTTGAGATACCGAAATGTAAATTCTATTTTGCCGGACTTAAATTTGACCGATTTAACACCAATATCGACTACTTGGTTGACGGCAAAAACCTTGATAATTCAACAGTTGACGTTAAAGAATTTATTATTGACGGACGTGTGATGGATGTCGACATGAAAGCCACAATCAAGAATATTATGTCTGATCCCTATGTCGATGGTAAAATTAAAGCGCGGTTTGATATAAACCGTCTTCCGCGTCAGGCATGGAATAAATTCTTTGCTTCGCTCGGGGGAAAACTTTCAGCTGACTTGGCAATCAAAGCACATCAAAGCTACCTAAGTCCCAACAAATTTCACAAGATGAAAATTACAGGAGACATTGACCTCGACAACTTCCACATGATCTCACTCGACTCCGCAACATCGGCAGGACTTGACCACAGCTGTCTGCAATTTGGAACGAACAAGAAGTTTGTCACAGATTCGCGCCCGATGGTCGATTCGCTCTTGACAATATCATTGACTGCCGACTCGGTCAATTTCATTTCCGGACCGATAACAGCCCTAATAAAAGGATTTAAAGGTGGAGTGGGCACGCGAATTACTCCCGGACGTAAAGACCCGAAAACAGTAATGCCTTTCGGTGGCGTTTTATCGTTCAAATCAATCAGACTTGATGACCGCACCGACTCTCTCCGACTTAAACTGACCGACATAGATTGCCGCGCATCACTTACCCGTTTCAACAATAATGCCAAAGCACCTCAGCTATCGCTTGTTTTTGATGCAAAACGCATTACCGGTGCACAAAAACATGACATTGCAAGCTTCTCAGGCAATCATTTTGACGTAACAATGCACCTGAAGGAGATACGCCAAAGAAGAATCAGAACCTCAAACGATTCTACCCGTGTTTTACGTCAACGTCATGAACAAGCCAAGACATCAGAAGACGATCTTGATCTTGAAGTCGATTCAGGTTTGAAAGTACTTCTCAATAAATGGGATATCCACGGCACAGTCACATCAAGAAACGGTCGCTTTAGAATGGCTGCCATCCCCGTCTCAAACCGTGTTAAAAATATTGACTTCCGATTTAACACCGATAGTCTCATCTTAAAAAATCTGTATTATAAAATGGGAAATTCCGATTTCACCATTTCGGGTACAGTCTCAAACCTTCGTCGCGCCCTAACCCGCAAACGCAACAACACTATCAAAATCGACTTTAAAGTAACATCTGACACGATCAATGTGAATAAAATCAGTCAACTGTTGATAACCGATGTGGTTGTCTCCGATGATGAAAATTCAAGTCTCTCCGATTTTGACGACACGCCCGATTACTCGTTGTCAGACAGCACTGTCACCCATGCATTTGTCGTTCCGTCAAACCTCAATGCGACACTTCGAGTGAGGGCTAAGAACGTCATTTATACCGACCTTTTACTTCACAATTTCAAAGGGTCAGTTTTAATTGCCGATAATGCAGTAAATTTGCATCGAATTTCAGCCTCAACCGACATCGGTTCAGTTGATATTTCAGCACTATATTCAGCTCCGAACAAAAAGGACATTGACTTTGGTGTAGGTATGAAAATCGAAAATTTCCATATCGCCAAATTCATAGACATGATGCCGGCGATTGACACGCTCATGCCTCTGCTCAAAGACTTCAGCGGTATCATCAATGCCGACATAGCGGCAACATCAAAGGTCGACTCATTGATGAATATTGACATTCCATCGCTCCAGGCAGCCATCAAACTTTCAGGCGACAGTCTCGTGCTTCTTGATGCCGATACTTTCAAATCGCTATCTAAATGGCTAATGTTCAAGAATAAGAAACGCAACATGATTGATAGCATGAATGTCGAAATTGTTGTCGAAAATTCTAATATCGAGATATTCCCGTTCTTGTTCAATATTGACCGTTATCGTCTCGGTGTCATGGGAACAAACGACTTGAACATGAATCTCGACTACCATATATCGGTATTAAAATCACCGTTACCATTCAAATTCGGTATCAATATCAAAGGTCCGGTTGATGATTTCAAAATCAGACTCGGCGGTGCTAAATTCAAGAACGAAACAGCCGCTCGCATGGTTGCAATTGCCGATACGACGCGCATCAACCTTGTCAATCAGATTGAAAACGTATTCAGAAGATCAGCTCGTGCATCAGCTCCACTCCGACTTAACCGACCCAAGCAAACGGTTAATACCGCGTATGAAGAGTTGACTCCTGCCGACTCGGCAATGTTAATCAAAGAAGGTTTAATTCAGGCTCCCGACTCGATTAATCTGCCGTCTAAATGAGCAACGCCAAATCTTTAATTGACTTAAAGCTAGCCAATGACATTTATAAAATATTAGATAAACTCATTGGTTCCAAAGAGTCAAAGCGCGACATTTATTCGACAATCCGACGTGTTTTCAACTTAGCAACCGATATTGCTACTCGGCCATTTGGCATCGCATTTTCGGGATTGCTGCCTCGCGTTGATTTTCTAATCAAGAAGATTGGCAGTAAACGTATATCATCAAATGATATAGCCCGAATTCACTCTTTGCGTTACAGACTGGCTCGGCTCGACAGCCCGAATGATGATTTTGAACTGTCAGATGATGCACTCATAGTCGACATTTCAACTCTTGCACGATGGGTTGAGATACTTAGTTCAGTGCCAATCCCGATTACACTATCGGCACGATTCCCGGGACGTGTCATATCGCCACACAAAGTCAAGATATGGAACCGCTCGATAAGATTTATCCTTGACAAAATTGTTGACGGAAAGTTTGTCGGACGGATCGATGACGGCAACATGACAGAGGCGACCGTACTTCTATCAAGCACAAAAGATAACTCATTTGATTTCAGCTATCTTGCAGAATATGCTCATCCAGGCGATCAATATAATCTTATAAATTATTCAGTCGACGGCTCGGCTCTGATTCCCGAACTGATAATTTATGAACCCGACCATCTTGTCGATATTTCATCAGTCGCCGAGTGTTTTACAGCATACGGAACCTCAGCATGGACCGGTGTCATAAAAAAACTGGAATCCGATCAAATTACACGTCCGATTCTTCTCGGCTTGTTTGCCGGTCAATTGCTCGACATGGTAGTGAACAACTATAATAGTGAGTCTGTCAACTACAATGAAGCCGTCAAACAATTTTTTAAGACAACAGCGTTGCGTATTGCCGCATGCAACGAAATTGATAACTCTTTCCATAACGATGCAAAACTGCAACTCGCCAATATCGAGCAGGCAGTCAATTCGGGATTAGCTTTGGTAAATGGTTTTGACAGGACACTAATGTTGCTCGAGCCATCATTCTTCTGCGAGACATTAGGACTGCAAGGACGTATGGATATGTTGCAAACCGATTTTGCAATTCTTGTCGAGCAAAAATCGGGGAAAGGAGCATGGGGAAGCGACCCGCATGGTGCACCAAAACCAGCCACGCCCCACTATGTTCAATTACTGTTGTATCAAGCAATTCTACATTACAATTTTGATATAAAAGGTAAAGATTTATCATCATTTCTTTTATATTCAAAATATCCGACTCCTCTTGTCCGCACCTCCATTGCACCTCGACTTCTTGCCGATGCATTTAAAGTCAGGAACGAGATTGCGTACCTTGAACGACTATGTGCTGACGGCGATGGGTTTGCGACAATCAAAAATCTGGTTCCCGATGACTTAAATGTAGCCAAAACCAACAGTACACTTTGGAACAACTACCAAAAACCACAGATTGAATCGGTTTTAAATATCATAAAACAGGCTGACCCGATTATTGTCGCATACGTCGAACGAATGCTCAAGTTCGTGGCGATGGAACATTCTTATGCTAAAACCGGGTTCAACGGCGAAACATCCTCCGCCGGATTCTCAGCAGCATGGACTGTGCCACCGACCGACAAAAAGATTGCAGGTGATTTATGCGACAATCTGACTTTGACCATAGACAACGATAACGATAAACCAATCGAAACAGTCCGACTTTTATTTAATGACAGCGAAGACAGCGACTCAACATCAAATTTCCGCCGTGGTGACATTGTCGTCCTTTATTCCTATCAAGAAGGTCACCAGCCCGACTTGCGCCGTTCTATTGCCATAAGAGCATCAGTAATATCAATTGACACAGAGTCAATTATGCTTTCTCTTCGTGCTCCTCAATCAAATAAGAACATATTTAAATCGGGGAATTTATGGGCTATCGAACATGATTTTATCGACAGCTCTATCAAACAGCTTTACCGCAACACCTATGCTCTGTTGTCGGCACCTCAACGACGACGTGAAATAGTTATCGGACTACGAAAACCCAAATCAAAGCCAACCATCAATCTCATCGGAGAGTATGGTAATCTCAATAGCTTGATTTTAAAGTCTTTGCAGGCTCAAGACTTATTTTTAATCATCGGACCTCCAGGTGCGGGTAAAACTTCTCACGGACTCCTAAACATCTTGCGCGAGCATCTGCTTCACGGCAATTCGATTCTTGCGGGAGCTTATACAAACCGTGCCGTTGACGAAATTTGCGCTCGTCTTGAAGAAGAAAAAATTGATTATATCCGCATCGGCTCTCCATTGGGTTGTGCTCCTGAATACACGTTCCGACTTCTTGAAGAAAAACTTGAAGACTGCAAAAACGTGAGCGACGTCAAGCGACTTATCTCATCTGTATCGGTCGTGGTCGGTACTGTTCAAGCCCTCACAACCGCTGCATCAACCCTATTTACTTTCAAACATTTTGATTTGGCTATTATCGACGAGGCGTCACAGATTCTGGAGCCACACATCCTCGGACTGCTGTCGGCACGCAACACAAACGGCACCCCTTCCATTTCAAAATTCATCTTCATCGGTGACCATTGTCAGCTCCCGGCAGTTGTCATGCAACCAATCGAACGATCTCGAGTTGACAATCCCGAACTACATAAAATCGGACTGACTGACTGTCGCATATCATTCTTTGAACGAATGTTGAGCGTTCTGAAACAACCCGATGGAACATATCCGTCAAACTCTGTATATTTCCTTGAAAGACAAGGCAGAATGCATTCCGGAATATCTCAACTTGCATCAGATTTATTTTATGGAGGCAATCTCGATGTTGTCCCGCTACCCCACCAAACCGCACCGATAGAGCAAAAATCAGTAGCCGGCATCTATAACGAAGCAATGAATCGCAACCGTCTGCTATTTATTGATGTATCTGACAAAAACAGCGACGACCACCCCGGCTCAAACGCATCTCACGCCGAAGCCAAAGTAATTGCCGACATCGCCATAGAAATTTTCAATCGTGAGGGCGAAAACTTCAACCCCGAAACATCGCTCGGAATCATTGTGCCCTATCGCGCACAAATAGCTGCCATCAAAAAATATCTTGCACTCTCAAAAATAGAAAAGCTCAACGACATCACCATCGACACCGTCGAACGTTTCCAAGGCAGTCAGCGCGACTACATCATCTACGGCTTTACCGCGCGCCACCTCCACCAAATGAGTTTTTTAACATCATCTCGCTTCATCGAAAACGGCAAAACAATCGACCGCAAACTTAACGTAGCTATAACCCGCGCGAAAAGTCACCTCATCGTCGTTGGCAACTCTAAACTTCTCTCTACCGATCCACTTTTCGCCCAATTCATTTCACGGCTCGACAAAGTAAAATAATTTTGTACAAAACACTTTAATAGTCTACTCCTATATTCTTTCTAAATAGTTAGCTCGGTGTGTGATTATAGTGTCTTGATGCTGAAGTCCCCACTCTATAATATTATACAAATAACGGATGTCAGACCACCCATTCTTTATTTCACCATAGACTTTTTATGCGTTATACAATCGGGATATTCGCTGTCATAGTGTGACACCAAAATCAATGTTGAGCCATTTTTGTATATCAGTTCATTGATAAGCTTTTTAATTCGCTCTTTATAATCACTGTCAAGTCCATGTAAAGGTTCGTCAAGCACCAACAAATCGGGTTGTTTGACAAGCGCTCTTGCCAGCATTACGAGACGTTGTTCTCCCGACGAAAGGTCTGAAAACTTTCGATCTAAAAGATGTTCTATCTCCATTATTGTCATCCAATGATCGGCAACTTCTCGTTCATCGGGCGTTGATTCCTTATATCTATTTAAAGAATTGCGCATTCCCTGAATGATTATTTCCCGAACATTGTCGTTTGATTTGAAATATAGTTGCATCTCGGGACAGACATATCCAATCGCATCCTTAATTTCCCAAATGCTTTCGCCCGAACCTCGTTTGCGATCAAAAAGGGTTATGTCGTTGGCATAACCTTGTGGATTATCGGCGCAAATCATACTTAACAACAGTGATTTACCTGAGCCGTTCGGACCTTTCAAAGCCCAACATTCTCCCCGGCGAACAGTCCAGTCGAAATTTTCAAAAATCTTTTTATCACCATATCGGGCGTGCCCGTCTTTAATTGAAAAGACGATGTCGCAGTCGCCATGTTTCAGCGTCGAAGTTTTAGTTGGCAAAGTAATGATACCCTGACCGTTACTCTTATCTGACTGCTTCAAAAATTGAGAAATTTCTTCGGTTCCGGTTATCGGGAAGCTGATTTTGCAGTCGTTCATCGCGATGATAGAGTCAACATAATCAGGAACATCAGCCTTGTCACATAAAAGAAATACGACTGATATTCCATTATCGCGCAATAACCTCATCGCCTCATCGAAATCTTTGCGTGACTCAACATCGAGTCCGATATAAGGGTTGTCAAGAATCAGCAATTCGGGATTATCACATAAGATATTAATGATTAGAAGCTTTCGTAACTCTCCGCTCGACAGATAGTTAATTTTCTTACTCTCGATATTTATCAATCGGAATATTTCGGCGTATTTAACCCATACAGGCGATTGAAGTTTCTCCTTGAAAATTTCACCTACAGTCGGCACATCATCATTGGCAGTAGCCTCCATTCGCTGATTGTAATACTGCACATCCAGTCCCGTAAATGAATGAATATCAGTGAATGTCAGCATCTTAATGTTTGAAATTTTATCACTGAAACCCAATCGGTTACCGAAAGCATATCGACCCTTGGCTATGATAGTTCCTAAAGTCGATTTTCCACTTCCATTTTTACCGATTATCGCAGTCACGCCGGGCAATAATCCGCCCTTGTCAGAGTTATCAAGCACTACCTTTCCATAGCCCAATCGGTCGCTGTCAAAAGATATTATAAAATCACTTTTTTCGTTCATAAAATCGATTATTTGCCGTATTTCTTTTCAAAAATATCGTAGTGATCTTCGCCCCATTTGAGCATTTGGTCGACGATAGGGATTAAGGACGCACCGAGTGGAGTGATTTTGTATTCAGAACGTGGGGGAAGTTCCGGGAATATTTTCTTTTCAACGAGACCGTCTTCGATCAACTCCTTTAACTGAATATCCAGAACTCGTGGCGCAGCCTCGGGCAAACATTTGTGAATTTCACTGGGTCGCATAGGCTCGCCACTTCTCAACTCATCGAGGATACACGATTTCCATTTTGATTCAATCAGACTCATTGTCAGACGCAAGGGGCAATCTAAATCGACCGGTATTTTTTTCTCGTATGCCATTAATCTATAATTTTTTCGTTTTACCACTGCAAAGTTAATCAATAACTGTCTAACTACCATATACCGAAAAAATTTTCGGTATATGAATAATTTTTCGGTACTTGATTTTTAAGTATTACAGCCGTAATTTTGCATACATAAAACAAACTTAATACATCACAATTATGAGAGACGAAATTAAAGAATATGATGCAGTGGCAAAAGCTGCAGAAAAATTTGTAAAGAGCGTTGCCGAGGGTAATAGCCAATACGCAAAAACTCTGTTCACCAATGATGCCGTACTTTTTGGTATTCTCAACGGAGCCGTTGAACGTGGCTCTATCGAGCAGTTCTACCACAATGTTGACACAGTTGGTGCGGGCGACAACTTCAAAGCTCGCATCGATGTGCTTGCTGTCGAAGAAACCGTGGCTGTTGTTCGTGTTCTTGAAGAAGGTTGGGGCGGCTCAAT
>CAMWIM010000028.1 GCA_947174335.1 uncultured Porphyromonadaceae bacterium
AATCACCCCACCAACGAGCCTTCCGGCTGGATGATGGGGTTAAACAGGGTTGTTGATCTCCGACCAACCGGTTCTTCGAAGAGGATAAATTTAAGTTTCTCAGTCATGGCTCGTTAGAGCCTTAGCTGAGAAAAAAACGTCACTCTATCGAAGCGGGGTTACATCGTTGGGCGTTGCCCAACTCTCTTTATGTTATTGTATTATTCTTTAAGGAGATTGGTGGCTAAGGTTTGGAGGAATTGTTTGTCGGCATCGGTCATTCTACCACGGAGGGTGACAACGGGTTCAACAATGTCGATGTTGGTCATCGCACCGAGCATTTCTTTCATTTTGCGACCTGCGGTCGGTGCCCAGAGTCCGTTTTCAACGATAGCGACACGACGGTTGCAGAATCCTTTGAGCGAAAGATGATGCAGAAAATCGTGCATCGGTGGGAAAATTTCACCGTCATAGGTCGGAGACAACACTATCATGTGGCTCATACGAAACGCATCCTCAACGGCTTCAGCCATGTCGTCACGACATAAATCAGTAATTGAAATCTTGGGAGCGCCCTGCTTTTTCAACACTTCAGCCAAGAACTCTGCGGCTTTGGCAGTCAATCCGTGGATAGAGGCATAAGCCACCAAAACCCCTGGAGTTTCAACACGATAAGACGACCAAGTGTCGTACAATGTCAAATATTTGCTTATATCCCCTTCAAGAACAGGACCGTGGAGCGGAGCTATTGTCTCGACAGTCTTACCGGCAAGTTTCTTCAAGACGGCTTGAACAGGGCGACCATATTTTCCAACGATATTGAAAAAATAGCGACGAGCCTCACAAGCCCACGGTTCGCCGGGATCGGGATTACCAAATCGACCGAATGCATCAGCCGAGAAAAGCGTATGACTTGCTTCGTCATAAACCATCATCACCTCGGGCCAATGAACCATTGGAGCCGTGATGAAATGCAGTTTGTGTTTACCTAAATCGAGAGTATCGCCATCGCCGACCTCATCAATACGGGCGTCAAAACGTTCGGCATTTTCAACCAAATTTGACAGCATCGAATGAGCCTTTGCAGTACAAACGAGTCGACAATCGGGGAACTTATCCATCACCCATCCTATACGACCCGAATGGTCAGGCTCAAGATGCTGAATTATAAGATAATCAGGAGCTTTACCGTCAACAAAATACTTATTGACTGTCTCGCACCATTCATCTGCCTTACGTTCGTCAACCGTATCAATCAATGCGGTTTTGTTGTCAGAAATAATATATGAATTATACGAAATACCCTCGGGTACAATATATTGACTTTCAAACAAGTCTAAGTCCTTGTCATATATACAAATAGGTTTGATGTCGCTATGCATTTTCAAAAGTTTTAAAAAACATGCGCAAATTTAGCAATTTTGACTAAATAAATAATACCTTTTCGTCAATTTTTATACAGAAATGCGCAAGATAAAAAAACTTCAAGTTACTTAAAAGTAGCAACTTGAAGCCAAAGTTTTTATTTAAAGGTTAGAGATAATCGATATGTGCCTGTCAATCTACATTCTGACGATGTAAAGTGATGTCATAATCATCAATTTCACACGACATTATATTGTCCTTGATTTTTATGTCGTCGATTTTCTTGGCATTGAAAAATTTTGTTTCAACTCCGGTTGAAATGGCCTTTTTCACCATACTTGCCAAAGCCGGTTTTATTGCTGTTGTATCAGGAGCTGACGACGCGGTCAGAACGTTATAGTCGAGTACAACACCTTCGGGATCAACATCAATTTTCATTGTACTCGGGTCAAGATATATTGTGATTTCATCATCATCCTGCACAGTCCATTCGCCTGAAATTGTAGCAACACCACTGGCAGTATAGCTAATCGGAGAATCAACAGCATCACCCTGAGGAACAGCCGAATTAACCGAAATCAATCCGCTCATAATCAGCGTACCGCCGTTCTTTTCAGGCAGCTTGTCAAACTCAAGAATACGTATGATTGATGACGAGTTTCCGATGTTGTCGGTCAATCGTTCGGGTGTCGAAGCCCATGTTCCGTTTATATCTTTGGCGAGCTTTGAATGTGAATCACAAGCCGAAGCCATCAGCATCAATGCCACTACCGGGAGAAGTTGTAATATCTTTTTCATTATTTTACAATTTTAGTTATACTAAAATAACGAACTGATATTACATTTTGTTCACGCAGTCAAAGCACAAACTGAACTTCTTTAAAGGCAAATGACTGAGTCGAGCCGTCAGGTTTTTGGAGTGTCATTATTCCATTATCTCCGATTGACTTAATCGCAGCTTCAAAACGTTGACCGTCGGGATAGGCAAACGTATGAAAACCGGTACTTCGCCAAAGATGAGAATCATAATTTTCAGTCAGTGCCAGGCGACCTTCAGCGGTCGAGCACAGTTTGAGATTTTCATCTACAAGCTCCCACAACATATCGATCAACGGCATGAGGTCGAGTTCGACACCACCGTTCAGGGTTATTATCGACACAGGATTTGGAGCATCAGAGACAAAGATGCGCTGATTGACATTTAACCCGATACCGAGAATCGAGCGGTCGATCGAGGCTCCGGTCAGTGAATTTTCAATCAAAATTCCACATATCTTTTTATCGCCGACATAAATATCATTGGGCCATTTTATCTCGGCAGATACTTCATCAGGCAACCCCCGGTCAAGGAGTTGCACAAGCGCAACCGACACAGCACGACAAATCAGAAACTGCTCGTGAGCCAAAATGTTATCGGGCCTCACGACAATCGAAACGGTCAGATTTTTACCCGGTTCCGACTCCCATAAATTTCCACGTTGTCCACGCCCTGCAGTCTGGGCAATCGCCATGATTACAGTTCCGTGTGGAGCGTCGGGCATTGACGCGGCGAGTGTATTTGTTGATGTAGCCTCGGCTACCTCTATCAAATTCATATTTCAGGGAAATCAATAGTCAACTTACGGCTTTGGTCGTCGGGATTAACCTCGATTTTCACCTTAACCGTGTCGTCGGGTAAAATCTCATCGATGCGTTCGGGCCACTCTATCAAGCAAACAGCTCCACAATCAAAATAGTCCTCCACACCGATTTCAAACGCATCATCGATTGACTCAAGTCGGTAGCAATCAAAATGATAAATCAATTCGGCAGTCGAATTAGAGCGATATTCATTTATGATCGAGAATGAAGGCGAGCTTGTCGGGTCATCCTCTACGCCGAGTTGACGCGAGAGCGCATTAATAAATGTAGTTTTGCCGGCTCCCATCGGTCCGTAAAACGCAAAAATTGTGTAATCACCCATCAATGAGGCAAATCGGCGGGCAGCCTCATCAAGGTCATCGGTCGATTTTATGATAATTTCTTCAGTCATTTTAATATGTTTAGTTTATTTATTTTCGCTTGTTGACCACGCTTTTGAGCGGGCAGAAAGGTAGTCGTCAACGCTAATCGCATTGCTTGTCATTGCCTCCAAGTCGTCAGCCGATATTGCTGTCAATCTGACTTTATTGACCGGTTGGATATTTGACCTGACAAACATTTTAATATATGACTCGGCATGCTCATAATTGTCAAATTTACCAACCGATAATTTTTCTCCGAAACGGTTAATATCAAAGTCTTCAACATCAAATGTCGAGAAATTAAAATCGGCAATTTCATATATTAATTTATTCACATTAATGCTGTCACTATCGAATGAAAAGACAACTTCGTGGACCGCAGCACGATCAAAAGTAAACGGCATTTTATCAACGACATGCATAATCGGCGGCTCAGTTGAGACTGTATCGTTCGGGTAATTTGTCTCACTTTTGGGAAGGTCAATACAGTTGACCGCCAACAATGCGGTATCAACATCGAGATTTTTTTCAAGCAACATCTTTGCACGTTGTTTCAAACGTGATGCCAATACACCGTCTGGCGCAAATTCAGCACCAATCATCGCTGACCCGGCAGCCTTTTCATTATCACCGCTTTCCGCTTCGATAATTGACCTTGTCGAGTAGTAGAGATATTTTAATTTCTTGTTATAGAGCAATTTATCATCGACCCGGTCGAGTATCATCCCGGCTTCAAGAATCCAACCCATATCAGCCCGACAACGCGCCTGCATTATGCGACTCGTTTCAACGGTTTTAGAGTCATGAGCAAAACGAGATTTGGTAGCTGTAAACACCTGAAAAGCCTCATCAAACCGCCCTTTCATGAAGTAACAATTTCCCAACAGCAACCACGCTTCGGAGAGCGTGGGATTGTACTCTTTACGGCTCATCCATTTACGGTATTCAGGGTCACGGCTGTGTCCTGACTTACCCTTCGGACGGCTTGTAATCGAGTGCAATGCAATAGCCTTCTGAGCCTTTTCGATCGAATAGTCAAAACGCGTGGAATTTACACCTGCCTTTGCATCGGCAGGATGGGGCAACATAACAGTCGAATCATTATCGACAAACGTTGCAATCATCTCATCGACAGCTTCATGATAGCGGGTCATTCCGTTATAAAGCATATTATACCGTGTTACAAATGCATGATAATTTCGCGTAGCTGCCCGATTTTTCTTAACCGAACACGAGGTCAATATCGAAAACGCAGCCAACGACATGATTATAAACGCTTTAAAATAACACGATTGCTGTTTCATTGAGCCTCATAAATGAGAGTCGAGCTACGTGAAAAATCAATTATCGACTTGGCAGCTTCGCTGACATCATCGGCTGTCAGACTTCGATATGTCTCGAGATTTTCTCCGGGTTTTTCGTTATGCAGAGTTGCCAAAGCCAAATTTTGAGCGGCAGTCCCGTAATTTATCTCCTCGAAAGTTTTATCGCTGACAAAACGGTTGATTGCTCGGGTCACCTCTTTTTGAGTAACTCCGTCAGTGAGTAACTTCTGCAACTCATCTTTAATACAGTTCTCACCATTTGTCAATGTTTCAGGGTTATTGTCAGCCATGGCGGCTATCACATGGAGAAAACCGGGGTCTTCCGAGCCCAAAATGCAAGCATCCACAGAGCTGAACAGGTCAGTGCCAAGCAATAAATTTCGATAAAAGCGTGACGAATTTCCCGATGCCAAAATGTCGGTCAACAAGTCGGCTCCACAATAATATTCATCTTTATATCCACCCATCGGAAAGGCGATATGGAGCATATTAACCGGAACATTTGATTTTTCAATCAACATTCGCGGTGAATCGGGTACCGGCTCTTTTGGCAGATTTCTAACGTAACCGGGACGCGCCGGGATGTCGCCAAACCACTTCTCGGCAAGCGAAAAAACACTGTCTCGGTCCACATTCCCGATGACAGACAGGACTGTACGCTCCGGTCCATAATGAAGTGTGAAAAATTTTTTCACATCTTCAAGCGTAACCTTCTCAATATCTTCGGGAGTCAAGCCGATTGTAGGCCAACGATATGGATGCACCTTATATACAAGACCGCGAAGTTTATGCATCATGTCGCCATAAGGGCGGTTGAGACACGTTTGCTTAAATTCCTCAATGACAACACTTTTTTGATTGTCAAGTTTTGTCTGCGTAAAACCGGGCAAAGCCATACGGTCACTTTCGAGCCAAAATGCCGTCTCGATATTGTGGGCTGGCAAAATGTCATAAAAGTTGGTAAAGTCGGGACTTGTCCATGCGTTGGTTATGCCGCCGGCACGCTCAATTTCGCCGTCAAAATCAGGTGCATTTTCCGACCCTCCGAACATAAGGTGTTCAAAGAGATGAGCCATACCGGTCAATTGAGGATTCTCATCACGAGAACCTACATCATGCAAAATATTGACCGCCACCATCGCTGTTGACGGGTCGTGGCGGTGTACTACCCTCATTCCGTTGGGGAGGGTCAGCTGATTTTCTGTCATTTTTCGATTTTAACAGAGAGAATACGAATATCCTCAAGAGGACGGTCGTTGCGATCGGTCTCTGCTTTCTGAATTTTGTCAACTACATCCATTCCTTCAATGACCTCGCCAAAAACAGTGTAGTCTCCGTCGAGGTGGGGTGTACCACCTTGCTCTTTGTAAGCCTGTTTCTGGTCTTCGGGAATTTTAAACGGAGCCTTTGCATATTCAGCCTCAGCCTTAGCAACAAGCTCATCACGAAGGCGGTCAAGCCCCTCGCGGTCGCGATTACGACGAAGCTCCATTATGGTGTCGCGATTTTCAACCTGAAGACGATTGAAAATTTTCTGCATCATATTCACCTGATGACGTTTTTCAATTTGAGCGAGAGTCGAATCATTGAAAGTTTTACCGGTTACAATATAAAATTGAGAACCTGAAGATCGCTTTTCGGGGTTGACCGAATCGCCTGTGCGGGCTGCAGCCAAGACTCCACGCTTGTGATAAAGTTCGGGATAATGTATCTCTGCTTCAATCGTATAGCCGGGATCGCCGCTGCCGAGAACCTTCCCTTTGGCGGCATCGCGTGAATCGCCGTCACCGGTCTGAACCATAAAATCGTTTATAACACGGTGGAAAAGCACACCGTCATAATATCCCTCTTGGGCAAGTTTTACAAAATTATCACGGTGCAACGGGGTTTGGTTATAAAGTTTAACCTTGATGTCGCCCATTGTTGTTTTGATGTCGGCGATAACTTCGCGTGAATTGTTTTTACTCATATTTGATTTATATTTTGAACTAACTCCAAAAGCCACCGCCAAACAGACGATAACAAAAACACCTAATGTGATAAATCTTCTTTTTTGCATTTCGTTCTGCAATTTAATTAAAATCCTGACGGATAAATTCTTTTATAAATTCGACGGAAATTGTCGTCGGTTTTATTCAACTCATCGACATGGTCGGCATAATCCTTGCCCCAGATATCCGGCAGAAGTGCAGCGATATAACGATGTTCACGGTCGCGCTCGATAGCATCGGCAATCAAGTGGCTGATCGCATCTTTATAGTGGTCGGCATCGATGGCGTTAAGATAACGGGCTGTACTGACAAGGAACTGTCCCGATTGATCGACACGACGCATATTCTCAAGTAGAAATTCGAGCTCTTGATCACATGTATCTATATGATTTGCAAGATATTCATAAGTCAAAAGCCCATCTTCATCTTTAGAAAGCTGCTTTTTATCTTCTTCAGTCATAATCTTATTTTTTAGATAATGAACACAAAAATAACGATTAATTTTTTACTGACAAAATCGCTTTAGTGTTCATCATCATTATTTTATTCAAGTTTACTTGCTCCGTCGCTGATTACGACGTCGTATATTTTTGGCGCATGACTATATTTCATAGTGAACTTCTCAACAGCTGTCTTGACAAACTTATCACGCAAATCCTTTTTTACAAGATTGATTGTGCACCCGCCAAAGCCACCGCCCATTATGCGTGAACCGGTAACACCACATTCACGGGCTACATCATTCAGATAATCAAGCTCTTCACAGCTGACCTCATAATCCTTTGACAATCCGGCGTGAGTCTCATACATTTTCTTGCCAACCATTTCATAATCACCACGATTGAGCGCATCGCAAACGTCAAGCACACGCTGTTTCTCTTCAATCACAAATTTTGCACGGAAATAATCCTCGGCAGTGATGTCGCTTTTTATCTTTTCGAGCATGTCCATATCGGCATCGCGGAGGGTGTCGATTCCAAGTCGGCGAGCCACACGCTCACATGATTCCCGACGGCGGTTATATGGCGAGTCGACAAGCTCGTGTTTAACCGCAGAGTCAACCAAAATCAGCTCATAATCTTCGGGATTAAAGGGGAAATATTCATATTCCATTGAACGGCAATCAAGACGCATCAGCTTACCTTTCTGACCGAAAACCGATGCAAATTGATCCATAATTCCGCATTTCACACCACAATAATTGTGTTCGGTTGACTGTCCGATGCGAGCCAGTTCAAACTTGTCTATCTTGTTGTCATTGAACAAGTCGTTGAGCGCAAATGCAAAACATGATTCCAATGCTGCCGACGAACTTAATCCGGCACCGAGGGGCACATTCCCCGCAAATACAGCATCAAAACCGTGAACCACACCGCCACGTTTCAAAATCTCGCGGCAAACGCCAAAAATATAACGTGCCCACGACTGAGCCGGCTTGTCATCTTCATTCAACCCGAACTCGGCATATTCATTCAAATCAATCGAAAAAACACGGACAGTCATTGTGTCATTAGGGCGTATTTCTGCCATTATCACCTTGTCGATAGCACCCGGGAAAACAAACCCGCCATTATAATCGGTATGTTCCCCGATAAGATTTATACGACCTGCCGATGCATAAAATGAACCTTGACCGCCAAAACGATCTTCAAATATTTCTGATATCTTTTTTTTCATGTATTCTGAATTTAAAGTTGGAAAATCAGTGAATTATTCAGTTTACAAAAGTACATCAAAAAATATAATTTCCAAAAAAAATATCCCTGCATTTTAGAATATGAAAAAAAATAACTAATTTAGCAAACAAAATAAAAATCTAACCACAGAAATCATAAAATAGCACTTAAAAATGGAAAATAAACATAGATATTGCGTTATAATGTGCGGTGGTATCGGCAGCCGCTTCTGGCCATATAGCCGTACTGACCGTCCCAAACAATTCATCGACTTTTTAGGCACCGGGCGCTCACTTCTTCAGATGACCTACGACCGTGTTCGCCCGATGATTCCTGAAGAAAACATCTTCGTAATCACCAACGGACGTTATGCCTCGCTCATACGCGAACAGCTTCCCAACCTGACCGAATCTCAGATTTTGCTTGAGCCCGAACGTCGCAACACCGCGCCCTGTATCGCATGGGCAGCCTATCACATCGCCGCCATTGACCCCGAAGCCAGCATGATGGTTGCAGCCAGCGACCACCTCATCACCGGCGAACGCGAATTTGAAGCGAGCATCCTGAACGGTTTTGAATTTGTTGAAACTCACGACGCTTTGCTCACCCTCGGCATCAAACCGACACGTCCCGAAACCGGATATGGCTACATACAAATCGGCATGCCCGCGAGCGAACACATCAACTATGTCAAAACTTTCACAGAAAAGCCCGACCTCGAACTCGCAAAAGTATTTGTAGAAAGTGGCGAATTTTTCTGGAACTCAGGTATATTCCTATGGACTGCCAAATCAATCAAAAAAGCATTGGAGACCCATGCTCCCGACTTGACCCGTCTCTTTGACAAAGGTCTTGATTGCTTCGGCACTCCACGCGAATCCGAATTTATTAACGAAAACTTTGCAGGTTGCATTAACATCTCTATCGACTTTGCCGTCATCGAAAAAGCCAATAACGTGTTTGTCGAACCAGTTTCATTCGGGTGGAGCGACCTCGGCACATGGAGTTCTTTGCGCGATAACTCGACAAAAGACAAGGATGGTAACGTGACCCGCAACTGCAACGTCATGACATTAAACTCAACCGGCAATATTTTTGCGGTCAAAAACGACAAACTCGTTGTTGTTGACGGACTTAAAGACTACATCGTTGCCGACACAGGCGACGTACTTCTGGTTTGTCCCTTGAGCGAAGAACAAAAACTCCGTCAGGTTGTCAATGATGTTAAAATGCTTTACGGCGAAAAATATCTTTGATGGAAGATCAAGATTTTGACATAAGGTCTCGCGGCGCCGAACGCGAGGGCGATTTTGAGCGTGCGCTCCGCCCCTCCCAATTTGACGCATTTGCCGGACAAGACAAAATTGTTTCAAATCTAAAAATATTTGTTGAAGCGGCTCGCCGACGTGGCGAACCTCTCGACCACCTTTTGCTGTACGGTCCTCCCGGACTTGGTAAAACCACTCTGTCGGGTATCATCGCAAACGAGCTTGGCGTAGGTTTCAAAGTGACATCGGGACCTGTGCTTGACAAGCCGGGTGATCTTGCCGGAATTTTGACCTCGCTCGAACCTAACGACGTTCTTTTCATCGATGAAATTCACCGTCTGAGTCCGGTTGTCGAGGAATATCTCTACTCGGCGATGGAAGACTTTCGCATCGACATCACAATCGACAAAGGACCCGGCGCACGGTCGGTTCAACTGTCATTAAACCCGTTTACTCTTGTCGGCGCGACCACCCGAAGCGGCTTGCTAACTGCACCGTTACGCGCCCGTTTCGGCATTAACTGCCACCTCGAATATTATGATCATCCGGTGCTTGAGCGCATCATTCTGAGGTCAGCCCGATTGCTGAATGTCGAATGTCAACCTTCTGCAGCTCACGAAATTGCGTTGCGCAGCCGTGGTACGCCACGTATTGCCAACGCGCTTCTGCGTCGCGTTCGCGACTTTGCCGAAATCATCGGTAACGGAGTGATAAACACCGATATAGCTCGTTCGTCGCTCGAAGCCCTCAACATCGACCGATATGGACTCGACCAAGTCGATAACAAAATTTTGATGACTATCATCACCAAATTTAACGGCGGACCTGTCGGGCTCAACACAATCGCGACTGCGCTAGGCGAAGACCCCGGAACGGTTGAAGATGTTTACGAGCCATATCTCATCAAAGAAGGATTTATCAAACGAACTCCCCGCGGTCGCGAAGTTACCGATCTCGCCTACAAGCATCTCGGTCAACAACGCCCGACAGGCGGTCTTTTTGAAGACTGAAACTCGATATCACATTAAGCCCCACATAATAAACCAATCACAGTGGCAGGAATAAAAAGCTTAGCTAAAGACACAGCCATATATGGCATGAGCAGCATCATCGGCAGGTTTCTCAATTGGTGCCTTGTGCCGATGTACACAACGTTGTTTGACAGCACCGAATATGGTATTGTCACATATATTTATTCAGTCACGGCTTTACTTCTGATTATTCTTACCTATGGCATGGAAACAGGATTTTTCCGATTTGCCAATCATGAAGACTGGAATAATCCCGCGATGGTCTATTCGACATCGATGACATCGTTAGGTGTAACCTCAATGATTTTCATTGTTTTGTCGTGCGTGTTCTGCGTGCCGCTGTCAAACATTGCCGAGTGTCCCGGACATCCGTCATACATCTGGATGATGGCAATTGCAGTTGGCGTGGATGCTTATACGGCAATTCCATTCTCATATCTCCGCTTCAAAAAGAGACCTGTACGTTTTGCAACGCTTAAGCTCATCAATATCGGACTGAACATAGGCTTAAACCTGTTTTTCCTCATCCTTTGCCCGTGGCTCGACAAAGTCGCACCCGGCTCTGTCGATATGTTCTACAACCCCGATTATGGAATCGGGTATATATTCCTGTCCAACATGATCAGCTCGCTGGCTACGTTGCTAATGCTCTATCCCGAGATTACAAACGAGACTTGGTCGTTTAACGGCGAGCTGCTGAAACGTATGCTCCGCTACTCGTTCCCGTTGCTCATTCTCGGAATTGCCGGCGTCATGAACCAGTCGATTGATAAAATCATCTATCCTTGGCTCGTCACCGACCATGCACAAGCAATGGCAGATCTTGGTATTTATGGTGCGAACTATAAAATTGCGATTGTGATGGTCATGTTCATCCAAGCGTTCCGATTTGCCTACGAACCGTTCATCTTTGCCAATAACAAAGAGGCTGACGGGTCACGCAAAACCGAGGCATACAGCCAGGCGATGACATTTTTTATAATATTCGCGCTCTTCATTTTCATGGGCGTGATGTTCTACATCGACATCCTGAAATATTTCATTTCACCCGCCTATTTCTCGGGCTTGAAAGTAGTACCGATTATTATGATTGCCGAACTCTTTTTCGGAATTTTCTTCAATCTCTCGGTATGGTACAAGTTGACCGACAAAACAATCTGGGGCACTTGGTTCTCGCTTGGCGGACTTGCCGTTACCCTTCTTCTCAACATCACCCTCGTTCCCCGTATGGGATATTTGGGATGTGCATGGGCGGCATTTTTCTGCTACGCAACAATGATGGTGGCTTCATATTTTACCGGACGTAAACGATTCCCGATTCCTTATAAAGTCGGTCGAATAGCATCATACGTTATCATTGCCGCAGTACTTTACGGCATAGGGATTGTCACGACAACTCCTTCTGCAATAATCAACTACGGCGTTCGTGCGATTCTGCTTGCAATCTATATAGCAATCGTTTTGCGTCGCGAACAGATTCCCCTTATCCATAAACCTTCACAACCTGAAATACAATGACAAACCGTCCTATAAAAGCTGTTTTCATCAACCACAGTGACATTCACGGCGGAGCGGCAGTCGTAACCTATCGGCTTATGCATGCGCTTCGCAATGAAGGCGTTGACGCGTCGATGATTGTTATGACAAAATATACTTCTGACCCGTATGTCTATGTGCCCTCATCCCGACTGAGACGTGGCATAAGTTTTTTGATGGAACGTTGGGATATTTTCCGCCATAACGGATTTGTCCGTGACAGTCTTTTCAAGGTTTCGACCGCATCAACAAGTATCGGAATAACCAAGAATAAACTCATCAAAGAAGCCGATGTGATTGTTCTATCATGGATTAATCAGGGTTTGATGTCACTCAAAGACATAAAACGTCTTCAAAAGATGGGTAAAAAAATCATTTGGATAATGCACGACATGTGGTGTTTTACCGGCATCTGCCATCACTCACTCGACTGTCGTAACTATACTCTAAGATGTGGTAACTGCCGATTCCTCGGGCTTGACCGTGCGCCAAACGATTTGTCAAACGTAATTTGGGAACGTAAACGTAAAATTTACAACGACTCGGGGATTGTCTTCGTTCCGGTCAGCAACTGGCTGAAAGACCGAGCCATAGAGAGTTTACTTCTCAAGAAACAACGCATCGAGGTTATACCAAACGCCTTCCCTGTTGAAACATTCAAGACCGAAGTCGAGGAAAGCGTCAAGCCATTTGGAATGAGCAAAGACAAACGATATATCCTCATTGGCGCAGCCCGTCTTGACGATCCCATCAAAGGACTCCCCTACGCTATCGAAGCTCTCAATATCATATTTGATGAACATCCGGCAATCGCCAACTCAACCGAAGTCATTTTCTTTGGAGAACTTAAGGACCCGTCAGCGATTGAGAATATGCGATTTCCCCATCATTATGTCGGCTTAATCAGAGATGGCAATGTACTCCGAAATATGTATGCGGCGGCTTCGGTTGTTGTGTCATCGTCGCTTTTTGAAACCCTTCCCGGAACTCTCATCGAAGGACAAGCTGCCGGCTGTATTCCCGTGACATTTGGTCGAGGTGGCCAACGCGACATTGTGCAACACCTCCAGAATGGCTATATTGCTGAATATAAGAACACACGTTCGCTTGCCGACGGTATCATCTGGGCTCTTAGCAGTCCGTTGTCTCGCGAATCGCTTCATGAGCATGTTGACAAACATTTTTCATCTAAGATTATTGCGTGGCGCTTCATGCGTTTGTTCTATGAACTCACGGGCATTGGCATGACCGACTAACATCAGCCTATATGAAACGTATATTACTCATCATCACCGGTTTAATAGCCCTTACGACCGTTGCGCAACGTAATATTTCAATCGAGAAGAAAGCTTTTAGGTTTTACGATCAGCAAGAGTGGGCAAGCGCATCGGCAATGTTTGACTTGTTGATCGAGAAGGATGATGCGTCAGCTTCTGATTTTGCATACGCAATCGTGTCGGCTGAGATGCAAAATGACACGACCTCGGCAATGTCGCTCACCGAGAAGTCAATCTCTCATGAAATAGCCATTGACTCAACATTCTATCACGTTCGTCAGCTAAGTTTTGCACAAGGTATGACCGCTCTTTATGAAAATTATCTTCTTCAGGTAAAGCGCCATATACCTTGGATGAGACGTGTTGCCGACAACTATCTGATGGACTATTATACGTTCCGCAACAACGGACCGATGATGATAAGCTACAGTGAACTCATGCTTAAGGGACTGCCCAACGATGTTCGATTTCTATCGACACTTGCTCGCGGTTATCTCATTGAGAATCAAACCGACAAAGCAATTGAAACCTATCATAGAATTTTGACGGTTGACCCTCGGAACTATCAAGTTATGCTGATTCTCGGCAACTATTATTATGACCTTTACCGTGAGAATCCGTCAAACCTCGACAACAAAAAGAATGCGGTTAAATATCTGACCGATGCGTCAGCTATTCAAACCACCCCATACGTCAATAATATTTTAAAATCTCTTGAGGACAAGCCCTCAAAAAAATGATTAAAAAAGTTGTCATAGCCATTGACTCATTCAAAGGTTCAGTTTCATCGCTTCAAGCAGGAAATCAGGCGGCTGAAGCCGTTCGTGACGCGCTACCCGACTGCGATGTAACGGTTCTTGAAGTCGCTGACGGTGGCGAAGGAACAGCTCAAGCGTTGGCAAATGCGACAGGTGGCAAAATGGTTGTCGTTGACACGGTTAATCCGCTTGGACAGCCGATTAAAGCTGAAATCGGGATAAGTCATGACGGCAAAACCGCTTATATCGACACTGCATCGGCAGCCGGAATAACACTAATTCCACGCGACAAACTCAACCCGATGTTTACGTCAACATCAGGTGTCGGAGAGCTGATAAAACACGCTGTTTCAATCGGTTGCAATAAAATTATCGTCGGAGCCGGAGGTTCGGCAACCGTTGATGGTGGGATAGGTCTTCTCCAAGCACTCGGCTACCGTTTTTTAGACCGTGACAGTCAGCAACTTGCGCCAAATGGAGGGTCGCTGAATTTAATTCGCTCAATCGATTCAACCGATGCTATCGTCATGTCAAATATCGAACTAATCGTTGCATCAGATGTCGAAAATCGCCTTTGCGGCTCCAAAGGTGCAGCCCGCGTTTTCGGTCCTCAAAAAGGAGCGACGCCCCAAATGGTTGACCAACTCGACGCCGGATTACTCAACCTCTCAAAAGTCGCTAACAAAGCGGGCTTTAAAGGTATGGCAGAGATCCGTGGAGGTGGAGCGGCAGGCGGACTAAGTGCAGCCCTCGCCGTTTTCGCCAATGCCAAAATCAAATCGGGTATCGAAACCGTTCTCGACCTCGCAAACTTCGATTACCTCGTATCTAACGCCGACCTCGTCATCACCGGCGAAGGCAAAATCGATAATCAAACATTAGGCGGCAAAGCCCCCTACGGCATAGCCATCCGCGCAAAAAAAATAGGAATCCACCGCATCGTCGCCATCTGCGGCTCAGTAGATTCCAACTTTCAAATCAACCAATCACCATTTGATGCCGTCTTTCCAATCATCTCCGCTCCTTGCGCCCTAACCGAAGCCATGAAACCCGAAACTACCCTCCAAAACATCTACCGCACAGTGAAGACAATCGTCTCGTTGATCTAGAAGAAAACATGCCCTGAAGTTTCCAATAACAATAAGAGGTATAACCTTGCAAAAAACTTAATTTTCAATTGCAAAAGAATATTTTCTTCCAACAAATTACTAATTTTGCAGTTGTTAGTTGAGAGTAGGATTGGACGATTTGCGATGTATGCCATCAAATAATACGGAAATTACAACAAAAAATCCACGAAAAATTCGTAACTTTGCATTATCTTTCGGAATAATATCCTTATGAGTGACGTCTTAACGAAAGAACAGCGACATCGTTGCATGTCTAACGTGAAGAGCAAGAATACGAAACCAGAGATTATGGTACGTAAATTCTTGTTCTCTAACGGCTATCGTTATAGGGTCAATCGTAAGGATTTACCCGGAAAACCGGATATTGTGCTGCCTAAATACAAAACCGTCGTTTTTATAAACGGCTGTTTTTGGCATGGTCATCCAAAGTGTAAATACGCCACTATCCCCGCAACCAATCGTGATTTTTGGTTGGCAAAGATTAATGGTAACGTTGAGCGTGACAAACTAACTAGGGAGAAACTATCCCAATTAGGTTGGAAAGTTATTGACATTTGGCAATGCCAACTTAAACCGCATGAAAAAGAAACGACTTTAAATCAACTGATTTCGAACCTAAGTAATGAAAAATAAAGATAGACTGACATTTACCTTGATGGATATGGGTTTCAAGAAAGCGGGTCCCGTCCAGATATATGACCAACGCACCTGCTATGATGACGGAGAGATTATCCCCTTTCCGGCACAGTTGGCCATTGTTACCCATGCACTTATGCTTCAAGGCAAAAAGCAAGGTGATTGCTATCAGAGTAAATCGGCTGAATTGATTGAGGCGTGGACG
Organism: uncultured Porphyromonadaceae bacterium; assembly: GCA_947174335.1. GTDB lineage: Bacteria > Bacteroidota > Bacteroidia > Bacteroidales > Muribaculaceae > CAJUPY01. The sequence continues at coordinate 16,181 of CAMWIM010000028.1, forward strand.
ACATCGCAGGATGCCGCTAAAGCAAATTTGGATTCTTCAATTGTGTCAGAACCGTCAGCTCTTCAGTATTCCTTATTTAAAGATGTCTTTCAAGCTCCATTCCCTGGTCCCGAGAGCCCAAAATTCACCTTTATTGATCTGTTTGCCGGAATAGGTGGGTTTAGAATGGCATTGCAGAACTTAGGTGGTCAATGTGTCTTTTCATCGGAATGGGACGCACAAGCCCAGAAAACATACTATGCTAATTATGGTGAGATTCCTTTTGGCGATATAACATCTGAATATACGAAGAAATACATTCCTGACGGATTTGATATTCTTTGTGCCGGATTTCCTTGTCAGGCGTTTTCTCTTGCAGGGAAACGACTGGGGTTTGAAGAAACACGAGGTACTCTCTTCTTTGATGTCGCTGAGATTCTTCGCAGAAAACAACCTAAGGCTTTCTTTTTGGAGAACGTTAAGGGATTAGCCATCCATGATAAGGGCAAAACCCTAAAGACTATCCTTAACACGCTTGACGAAGTTGGATATGTAGTGCCGGATCCCAAGATTGTTAATGCTATGTTTTTCGGTGTTCCCCAACATCGAGAACGTATTTATATCGTTGGATTCAGGAAGGACTTAGGTATTAAGAAAGAGGATTTTGAGTACCCTGAACAGAAAGAGGTTACCAAACACTTCATTGATATTCGTGAAAAAGAACCTGTTCCGTCCAAATACTACCTTTCTACTACATACGTGAATACCCTCATTGCACATAAGGAACGTCATGCAAGTAAAGGGAATGGCTTTGGATATGAAATTATACCGGATGATGGCATTGCCAATGCAATCGTTGTCGGCGGTATGGGGAGAGAGAGAAATATCGTTATTGACAAACGACAGACAGACCTTACCCCTACCACTCGTATCAAAGGAGAATACAATACCGATGGTTGGAGACGCATGACTCCGAGAGAATGGGGTGCTCTTCAGGGTTATCCTGTATATGATAATGGCGATGGTAAGCCTGTCTTCAAGATTCCGGTTGCTGATGCTTCTGCATATAAGCAATTTGGCAACTCTGTGGCCGTTCCTGCTATTCAAGCAACAGCTTCTCAATTGCTCAAAGTATTAACAGCTAAAAAGATTCTCTCATTATAATTATGGCAAACAAAGGTGAATGGAGCGAAGTATATGCGTTCTTCAAATTACTCGCTGACGGTAGACTTTACTGCGGTGATGGTCATTTGAATCGTTACGATGAAAGATATTATCCTATTCTGGAAATATTCCGTAACGATGCCCCTGATAGAAATGCTTACAAGGTGCACGCTGCAAAGAAATCAATCCTTGTGGCGGGAGAAACTATTCATATCGAAATCCCTCAAGCAAGATTTCGGATTGAGGCAGCTAATCTTCTTGAAGCCATAAAGAAGATTGGTGGTGGAGAGCACGAGGAAACTCTCAAATTTATGAAGGAAATTGATTGTGGACCTGTCAAAGCAAAATCAACAGATAAAGCCGATATTAGAATTGTAATTCATAATCTGGCTACCGGATCAAAGCCGGAATTGGGTTACAGTATCAAATCCAAACTTGGAGGAGATTCAACGTTGATAAATTCCAATAAGGATGCCTCAAATTTTATTTTCAAGATAGAAGGAATCAATGACGCACAGATGAGATACATTAACTCCTTGGATAAGTTCAAACAGAAGTTTGATTATATCCGTGAGGTTGGTGGCTTATGGAGTTTTTCAGAAATTTCCGGAGAGACATTACGCAACAATCTTACTATGCTTGACTTAGGTATGGCGCGGATTGTGGCTGCTTGTATGGAGAAATATTATACAGGGCAAGGGAGCGAAGTAGCGTCAACTTGCAGAAAGGTTACACAAGAAGATCCTCTGCGCATAAATAGTCCCGAAGGGCAACCGATGTATGCGTACAAGATTAAGCAGTTCCTTTTGGCTTTCGCCTTAGGTATGACTGTCTCTTTACCTTGGGACGGTTCATTCAATGCCAATGGCGGTTACATCGTTGTCAAAGAAGATGGTGATGTGGTATGTTATCACTTCTTTGATCGCAACGACCTTGAAGAATATCTATTCAACAATACCAAATTCGATACTCCCAGTACAACCCGCCACGATTTTGGTAAAGTATTCAAGGTAAAAGATAAATATTATATTAAATTAAACCTTCAAATCCGATTCAATAAATAAATTTTACAAATTAAATATAAATTATAAATATAATTATGTTTATAAAAAGACTTACAGCTCAAAATTATCGCACACTCGAAAATGTAGATGTTGAATTTACTGGCTACTATACAGCTATAAGTGGTAAAAATAATGCTGGAAAATCAAATATCATAAAAGCAATAAGAACCATCCTTAACCCCAATACCCATTTTCGTTTTCGAGGTAACTCCATTTACGGAAGTGGATTTGATTGGAAAGATGAAATTACAAGCTGGAAAAAAGATTCCAAAGAGGACATATTCGTTGAAATTGAGTTAGAAATACACAAAGACTGCGATTCATCTATTTTTAAGTTCTTCACTGAATTTATTTTCAAAGACTCTTCTGACTTTACTATTTCTGAAGTTGAAATATTAAAGATTGGACATACTTTAACAAGTAAAAACGAAGGAAAATATTCGATTTTCTTGGGAGAACGAGAAGTTTCCGATGATTTTCAAAGAAGAGAAATTTTAAAAAGAGTACGAAGTACAGAATGTCTAATTTTTCATAATTCAACAAACTTTGATTTCAATCCTTTTGAAGGAAATATGGATCGAATCTCAAACTTTATAAGTACATCCGATTTAGATTCTATTAACCGTAAGAAAGAAGAACTGGTTAAGATTATACAAAGATCACTAAAAAACCATCAAACAGAATTAACTAAATTATTAGGTAATTTAGAAGACAAATATGAAGTAAGTTTCTCAACCCCTGGTCTTAATTTTGAACGTGAATCCATTGATATTGCTCTTAAAGAAAAGGGGGCTGATGTTTCTCTGGATGATTGGGGGAGCGGGACAAGGAATAGAACTATGATATTCCTTAGTATTCTTAACGCAAAAAGAACACAGCAATCGTCATTAGATTCAGACAGAATATCTCCTATTGTTGTTATCGAGGAACCTGAATGTTTTCTCCACCCACAAGCACAGGCTGAATTTGGTAGGATACTGCAAGATCTTGCAAATCAGCTAAAAATTCAAATAATAACAACTACTCACAGTCCATATTTATTGAGTTTTAAATCTCCAGACTCCAATATTTTAATAAATCGAAATACTAAACCTAAAAGTAAAGACTCATCCTCTCACGTGATAGATACGCATACCGATAAATGGTATGAACCTTTTGCCGTTGCACTTGGTATTAATCCTGCTGATTTTGGACCAATGAAAGATCTAATATTCAGTGATCACTCTAAAATTTTACTAGTTGAAGGAATCATTGATAAAGATTATTTTGAATTTTTTCAAACAGATATTCACAGAGACAATGCCTTGTCCCAAGATATTGAAATATATCACTATGATGGAGCTGATAATGTCAAGAATAATATACTGATGAATTTTATTCGAAAAAAATTCAGTAAAGTTGTTCTCACCGTCGATCTTGACCGATTGAATGATGTTAAAAAGGCAGCAACGACCATTGGGTTCAAGGAGAATATCGATTTTTTCCCTATCGGTAAGGATGAATCAGGGAAAAAATGTATCGAAGGCTTGATTCCTCCATTCGTTTACACCTCAATCGCAGGAGAAAAGCCAGATCTCATACGAAGAGTATCATTTAGTACTGGACAAGAATTAAAATCAGCAAAAAATGAATTGAAAAGAGAACTCCTAAATAAATTCAAATCAGTTCCAGTTAAAGTTCAAAGCCATTCTGATTTTTACACACTAATTAACAAAATAAACAAAGCATTTAAATAAGAAATTTAAATATTTCAGGCTTTCTTATTATAAATTGGCCGAATAACTCTAACTGAATCTTTACTTTTATGGAAACGTGGAATCAACTTACCGACGAAGAGATAAAAATAGGATTTGTTGCATCTTGCATTGAGAGCGCAGCCGAACGTTTGGGCTGTCAATACGATGAAATGCTCGGAAGAATGGAGAAAGTCGGACTAATTGACAATTACATCTATCCTCACTATGAGGCACTTCACTCAGAGGATAGAAACAACCTTACAGATAATATCATCGAAACTCTCAATCGCTGGGAAGCTAATAACGTTGTAAAAAATGGATAAAATAGAGATATACCACGCGTCAACCGAACCGATAGCCAAACCATTGTGTGGCGTAGGCAGAAAAAACCTTGACTTTGGCCCGGGCTTTTATCTGACTGATGTATATGATCAAGCGGTTATGTGGGCTACCCGACGTGCTTCTGAAAGACAGCAACCGGCAATTCTTAACGTTTATCTACTTGACCGCGTAAATCTATTCAAAGAGGCGCGGACCAAGATATTTAAAAATTATGATAAAGAATGGCTCAACTTCATCGTGGCTTGTCGAAAAGGCGAACCTGTATGGCAAGAATATGATTATATTGAGGGAGGTGTGGCTAATGACCGTGTTATTGATACAGTCAACTTATTCATTAATGGACTGATTTCAGAGGAAGGGGCTCTCAAGCGTCTTCAATATCTGAAGCCCAATAATCAGATTTGCATTCTTAATCAAGATATGCTTGACCGCCACTTAACATTCTCTGAATCAGTTAAATTGTCAGACTAATGGATAATTACAACAAAGAAGTGCTTGATATTTTGAGATGGAGCCGTATGGGTGTCATCGCATGTCGAATTGCCGAAATATTGGGTATTCCTCCGTTACAAGCACTGAAGGATTTTTATCATAGTACAACTTGTAAACAATTTCAAGAACGCAGCACAGGGTTATATATCCAGAGCGACAATTATATCGCCGACAACTACCTGATTGAAAAAGGCTTTTTAAAGCAATAAAGTTGCCGAATAAAGGAATTGAACACCACTCGGCAATCTAATACGATTACTTTCTAACGGTTTCTGCACGGTTTTCTTGCTTTTTTGTTCCTAATTCCCCAAAATTTAGTAACTTTGTAAAATATAACAAAAAGCTGTAAAGAAGTACCGTTATGAACGATAATTCAATTCGACCGATTGAGAAATGGACCGAGATAGAACACTTGCCCGAATGGGACGAGGAGTTCTATCAGATTTACACAGCAAAAAAATATGGTAAACAGTTGATGCTCAAAGCTCTGAAACCTGAGTTTAGAGACAATCCCGAATACCGAAGCCTGATCGAGAAAGAATTTGATGTCAGGTATAATCTTGCCCATCCCCACATCGTTATGATCAACGACTTTGAAGAAGTTCCGGGGCTTGGCATGTGTATCATAACCGACAATATTCATGGCGATTCACTTCAAACATTGATTGATAACAAACAAGTTGACGAAGATGTAATCAAAAAGGTTACCAACCAACTCGTTGAGGCTCTGCAGTACATTCAGTCAAATCATATTGTTCATCATCCCCTGACAGCCGACCGTGTAATCTTTACCGACAACATTCACAATCTCAAACTGATTGATGTTGGCTTTGACCAAAAAAATCATCTGACGCCGGCAGACGCGGCTGATGATATCTACAACTTTGGCGTCATTCTCAACAAAGTTCTTGATGCTGCTCCCACACGTCACCCCGAACTAAGGCGCGTTGCCGTCAAATGCATGGCAAAAGATCCCGCCCGTCGTTACCGCGACATTGAAGCTCTGAAATCAGCACTAAACAACTACAATAAAAACCGCCTTTACATCACCATAATCATCTTTTTGGCGATTATGGTTATTGTTTTGGCGTGGATTAACTCGCCGTGGGCTCCCGCTCCACCAGAGAAAGTTCAAGAGGAGCGCCACATCGATTTATCGTTTAAACATCGCGCTCCCGACACGTCTATCCAAAAGATTTTCTAAATTATGGCAGTTGAAATTAAAGAAATTAAGCCTACCAAAAGCGAAATTACACGCTTCGTCGAATTTGGCATTGACTTTTATAAGGGTAACAAATATTTTGTACCGTCATTGGTTATGGACGATGTCAACACTTTGTTGCCGTCAGCCAATCCTGCCTTTGAATTTTGCGAAGCTCAATCGTTCATGGCATATCGCGACGGCAAACCTGTAGGTCGTATAACCGGGATTATCAACCGTGCCGTTAACGAACGTACAGGCGTTCCGACCCTACGCTTCGGATTCATAGAGTTTATCGATGACAACGAAGTTGTTGACGCATTGATGGATGCGGTTGAAAATTGGGGACGTAGCAAGGGTATGAAACGTATTGTCGGACCGATGGGATTCACCGATATGGACCATGAAGGAATGTTGACCTACGGTTTTGATGAAATCGGCACAATGGCAACGATATACAATTATCCCTACTACCCCGGTCACATGGAACGCCGTGGCATGGAAAAAGAAGCGGGATGGGTTGAATTCCGTATGGAAGTGCCCGATGCATGTCCCGAAAAAATTGTACGCATCGCCGACATTGTTACCCGCCGTTACGGACTTAAAGTACCAACTTTCAAATCGAGAGGCGAACTCGCAAAAAAATATGGTCACGAGTTGTTTGAACTCATCAATGAAGCATACGACAAACTGTATGGCTACTCACCTTTGACTCCCAAACAGATTGACCACTATATCGACCAGTACCTTAAGATTTTGAAGCTGAAAGATGTATGTGTAATTACTGACAAAGAGGACAAACTCGTGGGTGTCGGCATATCAATCCCCTCATTCTCAAAGGCACTTCAGGCATCACGCGGACGTATTTTCCCGACCGGGTGGTATCATCTGTTGAAAGCCTATCTCGGCAAAAACGACTGTGTCGATCTGCTGCTTGTGGCAATCAAGCCCGAATATCAGAGCCGTGGTGTGAACGCGCTTCTGTTCTCAAACCTCATCCCTGCATATATCAAATCGGGGTACAAGTTTGCCGAATCAAACCCCGAGCTTGAGGACAACAGCAACGTTCAAAATCAATGGCAATATTTTGAACGCCGTCAACACCGCCGCCGCCAGGCATACGCTAAAGATTTATAATTCAAAAATTACTTGATATGGCTACCAAATATAAACGAATACTTCTTAAACTGAGCGGAGAATCGCTCATGGGTAAACAAGGTTATGGCATCGATACCGAACGCCTCGACCAGTATGCCCGTCAAATCAAAGATATTGTCAAAATGGGTGTTGAAGTGGCTATTGTCATCGGTGGCGGTAACATTTTCCGCGGACTCCAAGGTGCAGCCAAAGGTTTTGACCGCATCAAGGGCGACCAGATGGGTATGCTTGCGACAGTAATCAACTCACTCGCACTCAGTTCGGCACTCGAAGCCAACGGACAACCCGCCGAAGTCTATACCGCAATCAATATGTATCCAATCGGCAAGCATTACAGCTATCGTTCAGCTATCGAATCGCTTGGCGAGGGTAAAGTGGCAATCATGGCAGGCGGTACGGGTAATCCGTTCTTCACCACTGACACCGGTTCGGCTCTTCGCGGAATCGAAGTTGGTGCTGACGTGATGCTCAAAGGCACACGCGTTGACGGAATCTATACCGCTGACCCCGAAAAAGATCCGAACGCAACCAAATTTGACAAAATCACATACGATGAAGTGCTCGCCCGCGGTTTGAAAGTCATGGACTTGACCGCCACTGCTCTTTGCAAAGAGAACGACCTCCCGATAGTTGTCTTTGACATGGACACTCCCGGCAACCTTCTGAAAGTTATCGAGGGAGACAACATCGGAACATACGTTTATTAATCTCGATATAATAATCAAAACAAAAATACAATGACAAATCCCGCAACCTATCTCGGTCCTGCCGAAGAAAAAATGGAAATGGCAGTAGCATTCCTCGATGAATCACTCGCTCACATCCGTGCAGGAAAAGCCAATCCTAAAATTCTTGATGCTATCCGTGTTGAATATTACGGCAGCCCTGCTCCAATCTCAAATGTAGCCAACATCTCGGTTCCTGATGCGCGCACAATCGTTATTACCCCGTGGGAAAAAGCGATGTTTAAAGAAATCGAAAAAGCTATAATCAACAGCGAACTCGGCATCACACCTGAAAACAACGGTGAAGTAATACGTCTTTCAATTCCCCCGTTGACTGAAGAACGTCGTAAACAACTTGTAAAACAGTCAAAAGCTGAAGCAGAACAGGCTAAAGTATCGGTTCGCAACGCACGTCGTGACGCAATCGAAGGTCTCAAAAAGGCTATCAAACAAGGAATGAGCGAAGACGTTGAAAAAGACGCTGAAAACGACGTTCAAAAGCTCCACGACAAATATCTCAAAAAAATTGACGAGATTTTCGCTGCAAAAGAAAAAGAAATCTTAACCGTCTGATTTTTCAGCGAAATCAACACAATGCAAACAGTCCTTTTTACATCGACAATTTTCGGACCGATTCACAGTCGCCGACTTGGAGTTTCGCTTGGCGTGAACCTGATGCCGCGCGACGGAAAGGTGTGCACTTTCGATTGCCTTTACTGTGAGGCGGGATTCAATGCCCAAGGTCCCGGTAAAGCGGGTATTCCAAGTCGTGAAGAAGTAAGAAGACTTCTTGAAGAGAAACTTATCGATATGAAACAAAAGGGCGAGACTCTTGACGTCATAACTTTTTCGGGAAATGGAGAGCCAACTCTCCATCCCGATTTCAAGGGGGTTATCGATGACACAATCGAACTACGCGACCGCTATTTCCCAAATGTAAAAATCAGCGTTTTAAGTAACTCGACCCGCATCGATAATCAATCGGTTGTCGAGGCTCTCAAACGTGTTGACAACAATATTCTGAAACTTGATTCGGCAATTGATTCGACAGTCAGATTAATCGACCGACCTACCTACCCGGCTTATCGGGTCGATTCAATCGTCAATTCAATGAAACAGTTTGGCGATGACCTGATTATTCAAACAATGTTTTTGCGCGGGTCTCATGATGGCATTGAAATAGACAACACTACCGACGCCGAAGTAGATGCGCTCATCGAGGTTTATAAAAAACTGAAACCGCGTGAGGTTATGATTTACTCAATAGACCGCAAAACGCCCGAAGAACATCTTGTCAAAGTCGAAAAAGACGAGCTTCAAGAAATTGCCAATAAAATAAGCGACCGAGCCGGCGTTAAAGTTCAGGTTGCCTAATCTCTTCCATTTAATTCTGAAATTAAAAGTGATAAATACTCCCAAACCCCTGAAGAAGGGTGATAAAATTGCAATCGTTTCCCCCGCCGGAATCCCCGTACCCGCTCATGTGAATGCAGCGGCTGACATACTTCGTCAACAAGGATATGTAGTCGAGATAATGCCTCACGCCCTTGGCAAGTGGGGCTCATACAGCGGCACCGACGAAGAACGTTTTTCAGACCTCTACGATGCTCTGACCGACCCTTCGGTTCGTGCAGTGTTGTGTGGTCGTGGCGGATATGGCGTAGTTCATATTCTTGATCGTCTCGACAAACTGCCATTGTCAAAAGACCCGAAATGGGTTATCGGATTCAGCGACATTTCGGCTCTACACGCATTGATGCACAAACACAACATCAAATCGGTGCATGGCTCGATGTGTTCTCACATCAGACTCGGAGCCGACGACCCCGACAATGCCCTGCTTTTTGGCATATTGAAAGGGGAACAGCCCAACTTATTTTTCAAATCATCGTCATACGACCGTCCCGGAGTTGCCGATGGCAAGCTGATTGGCGGAAACCTTGCGGTGCTTGCCGATCTTATCTCTACTCCGTATGATTTGCTTCTTCCTGACACAATTCTGTTTATCGAGGATGTAGCCGAACCGATATATAAGATTGAACGAATGTTATATCAACTCGTTCTTAACAACGTTCTTCCAACCCTTAAAGGTCTCATTGTCGGTCAGTTCACTGATTATCAGGCTGACCATAATTATGAGAAAATGGAAGACATGATTTCAGAAATGGTCAAGCCGTATAACTATCCCGTTGCATTTAACGCACCAATAGGTCACGTTTTCCACAATTCGCCCGTTATTGAAGGCGCACACATAACACTGCGCGTGACTGCTGACACCGAGGACTATAACTCTATCATCTATTGGCCTTGAAAAGATTGACAGCTTCGGCTATCTGACAAATTTGACTATGGTCGAGATGGTCGCCCACAGGAAGTGAAACACAGGTAGCCGCAATATCGCGTGCTACTTCATAATCTCCGGTAAACTCGCCGCTACAACATGGTTGGTCAATCGCCACCACGCCGTAGTGGCAGTCTGTTTCTATACCCTGCTCCAACAAAAAAGCACGGAACAAATCGCGATGTTTTGTGCGGACAACATATTGATGATAAACGTTTGAGCCATCATCTTGGAACTCAGGTTTGACTACAGCATCATTGTTAATCAATCGGTTATATAACGTAGCTCGTTCAATACGTCGACTTGATATCTGATTAATCAATTCAAGCTTAATGTTTACGACCGCAGCCTGAATGGCATCCAACCGACTGTTTACACCTTTATATATATTATGATAACGCCGGTCGCTCCCATAGTTGGTGAGAGCTCTGATTACATCGGCAAGTTCTGCATCGGAAGTTGCCACAGCTCCCCCATCGCCCAACGCACCGACATTTTTGGTGGGATAAAAACTGAATGCCGACGCATCGCCGAGCGATCCACAACTGAACGAATTAAGTTTTGCACCGATTGACTGGGCACAGTCTTCAATCACCAACAAACCATATTTATTTTTAAGCTCGTTCAACCGGTTTGTAAATGCTATCTTGCCATAGAGATGAACAACGATAACGGCTCTTGTCCGATCGGTAATTGATGACTCTATCTTTTCAAAGTCAATATTCATAGTCAACCGGTCGGCATCCACCGCAACGGGTTTAAGTCCGGCTCTCCAGACCGCTAAGAACGTTGCGATATAGGTGTTTGCAGGCAGGATTATCTCATCGCCCTCTTTCAATTTTCCAAGAATCTTGTAGCCTTCCAAAATCAAAGTCAGTGCATCGAGTCCGTTACCGGTCGGAACCACACAATCGGCTCCCGAGACCTCTCTCATCAAAGATTCAAAGCGGTCAAGACTTTCGCCTACTATATAACGACCCGACTCAACCACACGGTTTATTGCACGGCTGAGTCGGGGCTCATAAAGGTCATTAACCTTTTTAAGGTCAAGAAATTTTATCATTTCTTGATATGCGACCGACAAATCTCATAACTTCGCCAATCCAAAGCACCATTGAGGTCGCTCCGATAATTACTACCCAATCGGTCAAGCTGATCGGGCATACATTAAAGAAGCTACCGCCAATGTTTACAATTGCTACCTGACCGATAAAGATGAAAAATACAATCAGCTTGAACTCTGAACAACCTTTAAGACTCAATGCCGACTGCTCGGTTCCGAATGCTCTTGCATTAAACATATTCCAGAACTGGAGGAACACGAAAATCGTGAAGAACATCGACAACTCAATTGCAGTAAGAGAAGGCGCTCCGGCTTGCTGAGGCAACCAACTGAACAGATTTACAATCGACTCAACGTCGAAGCTTTCAAAAATGTGCAACAAAGCAAGCAAAATGACGAAGAACAAGAGACCTACACCGACAATGAAATTCCACATCGGGCGGTTAATAATGAATCGCCGACGGTCACGCGGTTTGTCTTCCATAACCCGACGGCCCGGAGGTAATGAAGCTAAAGCCATAGCTGCAAAAGTATCCATAATGAGGTTTACCCAAAGCATTTGAGTGACAGTCAACGGAGATTCGGTACCCATAAATGCACCTGCAAGCACAATCAAACAGGCGGCGACATTTACAGTCAACTGGAACAAAATAAACCGCTGAATATTACGATATAGCGAGCGGCCCCACATTACGGCACGCCCAATCGAAGCAAATGAATTATCAACAATGGTAATATCTGACGCCTCTTTAGCAACCGAGGTACCGTCGCCCATCGAAAGTCCGACATGAGCGGCTTTCAGCGCCGGGGCATCGTTTGTACCGTCACCTGTAACGGCAACGACCTGATTATGTTTCTGCAACGTTTCGACAAGACGTTTCTTGTCCATCGGGCGAGCGCGAGCAATTATTTTCAAGTCCATCACACGGTCAAAGACTTCTTCATCGGTCAAAGCCGCAAATTCAGGACCGGTGATAATATTAATGTCGTCATCGGTCTCATCGTTCCACAATCTGATTTGACGACCGATTTCCTTGGCTGTTGCGGGAGTATCGCCGGTGACAATCTTGATCGCAATGCCGGCATCAATAACTTCTTTGACTGCATCAGGCACATCGGGGCGAACAGGATCGGAGATCGCAACAATTCCAAGAAATGTCAGATTGTCGGCAATAACCTTTTTATTATCAATTACCTTGTCATCGTCTTTTAGCTCCTGATAAGCGAACGCGAGAGTACGCATCGCCTGGTTTTGATAAGTCAAGAGTTGAGCGTCAATCTCAGCTTTTGTGACACCGGCTGTATTTTTACACATTCCGAAAATGATTTCGGGAGCACCTTTAACATAAAGTATTTTCTTGCCGTTCGACGACTTAACGACGGTTGCCATATACTTGCGTTCGGTGGAGAAAGGCAACTCCTCGACATTGACCGCTTTGCTCTTTATTGCCTTATAGTCAATTCCTTTTTCATTAAGCCACAAAAGGAGCGCGCCCTCGGTCGGGTTACCGAGTACAGCGAGTTTTTCGCCCGACATATCAAGTTGGGCAGTAGAGTTAACAGCAATACCCTCATATATAACATCTTCGGTCGGATTTCCGAAGAACTTGGCATCGGCAACCTGCATACGGTTTTGGGTTAATGTCCCGGTTTTATCGGTACATATCACAGTTGTCGCACCCATTGTTTCACAGGCGTGCATTTTACGGACAAGATTGTTGGTTTTCAACATTCGACGCATTGAATAGGCAAGCGAAAGATTGACCGCCATCGGCAAGCCCTCGGGAACGGCAACAACAATCAGTGTCACAGCAATCATAACCGTTTGCAAAAAGTAAGCAATCGCCTCCATAACATTGAACGGCTCGCCTACAACGTTG
>CAMWIM010000029.1 GCA_947174335.1 uncultured Porphyromonadaceae bacterium
CTTTATCAAAATTTAATTTTATGGAAAAGATAGTTTTTAAAAAATCATGGGTAGAGCGTCTGGATAAAATGCCCCGTATGGAACGTGAAAGATGTGTTGTAGCACTGTATGACTTTTTGTTTCACGGTCGAATGACCCCACCTTGTTTTGTATGTAATGCAGTCAGAGTCTTTATGCGTTCGATAGCCGATGAAGTGGCTGTTGATGCCGAACGCCGCGAACGTATGCGCAAACGCCGTGAGGCTAAGAAAGCGCGTGCCGAGCATGAAGCTATGGAAAGAGAAAGACAAGCTCAGGAGGCAAAAGAGGAAACACCCCAACCCGAATCATCACAACCTGAAACAACCTCAAACTCTCAGCCAATCTTTAAATCAATCGACTACGCCGCCCATCCCGAAATGTATATCATTGAGGGCTTCATCAAATATCTTATCGCCACGGGTGACACTCAGCTTTCAAAAATTTTGCCCAAAGGGATGACCCTCGAATCAATGGAAAAGATATTAAATCATTGTTTCGTCACAGGTCAGCGATACAACAGTATCAGCCACTTCGCCTCAGCCGTTAAATCGCGATTGCGACACGCCATCAGGGAGATAGCGTAGGTTGATTAGTCAATGGTAATCAGTAGGATGGCTAACATTGTTAGAATGCCGGTGAGGACTGCGATGTCGATTGTACGGTAAGGGATTACGTAGTTGTTGAGATGGAGGTAACGCTGTTTTGGCCGTGCGCTTTTCATATCTCCTTTAACCATTTCCCATACTACTGCACGCGCTGCAAAAAATACTAAAAGTCCGATTAACGAGCCGACAATTGCGCCGACAAGCAGGTCGCCGGGATAGTGAACCCCGAGATATACCCTTGAGTAGGAATTAACTGCCGCCCAGATGAATATAAACCATTTGAGACGTGATCCACGCCATATACAGGCGAGTATCGTTGCGAGTGCAAATGAGTTGGCGGCGTGGCATGACGGGAAACCGTAACGTCCGCCACGATAGTCATTTACTATATGAACAAATTGACTTAGCGGATTCTCAAGGTTGGCAGGACGTAGTCGTTCGAACAATGGACGGCAAATCGTGGCGCAGAATTGGTCAGCCAATAAGATGCATAAAGCGACAGCGATGGTCCACGTGATGGCAATGCGCAGGTTGAACGATCGAAATGTAGCAACAAGTATCACGAAATACATTGGCACCCATATAAACCGACCTGAAAACATAAACATCGCGCGATCCCAGAACGGAGAGTGAAACCCGTTGAAAAACAGGAAAACATCCTGATCTATGTCGAGTAAAAATTCCAGCATTTTATTAATGATTTAGCGCGATCCGAGGTCGCGATATAGAATTTGTAAATAGCTTTTAGATTTATAGATTAGAGTGGAGTCGCCTTGATGATAAATCGGGCGGTCGGCTTCGAGGTCATAAATAATCTCGCCGTTGGGTGTCGTCATTCCGATTTGTCCTTTTGATGAGTAAAAGGCATATCTTGGCGATTTCGGGTCAAGCAGATTATGGCTGAACTTGAATTGTGATGAGTCCAGACAAAGCAATCCGGCAATAGTAGCCGCAATGTCGGTTTGTGACCCGATTGAATGGTTGCGTCCGCTCGTGTTGAGTGCGCCACCGGTTATTATCAACGGAATTTGACGTTCGGCTTTCAGGTTATCGAGCCCGATAGGGTATGCGCCATAGTGGTCAGGAACAAGCACAATCAGCGAGTTGTCCCAGTTCTCGGTTGAATGAAGCCGGTTTATAAACGAGGTCACGCAACTGTCAGTGTAGGCAAAGGCTGTGACCTGTTTAGGCTCGTCGGCAGAACGTGGCGAACGTGCTACGTCAAACGGCTCATGACTGCTTGATGTCTGAATGGTTATAAATTGTGGTTTATCAGCGTTGTAAGTCTTCAGTTCAGCGTTCACTTTGTCAAAGAGAGCGGCATCGGGCGCACCCCATTTTGAAAGGCGTTGGCTGATCGGGAAGTCGGTGTCGCCAACGATGGTTTTGTAGCCGGTCGAGGCGAGGTAGGCTTTCATATTGGTGAAATTGGGGTCGCCACCATAATAATAATGTGATGAGTAGCCTGCCTCGTTGAGCATCGAGGCTATCGAGGGGAGCGATGCGGCACGGGTGACGCTTTTCATCACGCTCGTTGTCGGTTGCCCGGGGTAACCGCTTAAGATTGCGGGAATACCGCGGTCGGTGCGGAAACTGGATGCGTAAAAGTTGTCAAATAAAAGAGAGTTATTGTTGGCTATACTGTCCAACCCGGTTGCAATCTTCTCACCTCCAAGCGAGCTGAACAGGTGGCTTGAAAAGCTTTCGAGAATAATCAGATATATGTCGGGTCGATTGTTTTTCAATGTTGCTTCGATAACGACCGTCGAGTCAGGCTTGACCGGGTAGTTCAGCTCGTTAAACAATGCGTCCGCTTGTTTGTCGTCAAAAAATCGGAATTGGTCGTTAACATTGTCGGCATGTGCAATCGAGTACATCAGGCTGAACATCGGGTTGACGGCGGCATGGTTAAGCTTTGTGTCATCGGTGAAGTAAGCCGAGCTCAAATTCATTGTGGCTACCGTAAACCCTCCACGCATCGGTACAAACAGGAATAAAGTCATCACGACAAGGCATATTGACGATACGACCTGTTGTTTCTTCTCTGGTTTGTTGTTAAACGGCACTTTGCCAGTAGCATAAAAAAGCCATAATATTATTAATGTGGTCAAAACAACCAATGAGATTGCTCCGCCAACGAACTGCCAACCTGTAACACTCGCAAAAGCGAGTTTGGGCGACGATGAGAAGTAGAATAATGGAGTCGTGTCGAGCTTAAATCCCCAATAGGTATAAAGCATTGTGTCAAACAGAAACGTTGCCGCTATTAAAAATGAAATAACGGCAAGGTATATTTTGAGTATGGCTGAAATTATTTTATGCCGCGCGACCCATTGACCGACAATCATCAGCAGGCATGGAAAAACAGTCAGATAGGCTGCCATAGAGCAGTCCATTGCAAAACCTGCTTTGATGACACGGAACCAATCTGCTACTCCGGTATGACTGTAAATTGAATGATTTACTGCCATGAAAATCGGTTTCATAACCATCCACACGGCAACAATTGCTGCGTAAAGGCGAATGATTAATATGATTGACCGATTAACCATCTATGTTTAATTTAATAATTAAACGTTGAAGCGGAAGTGCATGATGTCACCGTCTTGAACGATGTATTCTTTGCCTTCAACGGCAAGTTTACCGGCTTCCTTGACAGCGGTTTCGCCACCAAGAGTAACGTAGTCGTCATATTTGATGACCTCGGCACGGATAAAGCCTTTTTCAAAGTCGGTGTGGATGATTCCGGCACACTGAGGTGCTTTTGAACCACGCATGAAAGTCCATGCTCTGACCTCGTCGGGTCCGGCGGTGAAGTAGGTCTGAAGGTCGAGCAGTGCGTATGCGGCTCGGATAAGTCGGCTGACACCCGACTCTTCCAGACCGATTTCATTGAGGAACTCACGGCGTTCTTCCCATGTGTCGAGTTCGGCGATGTCGCTCTCGGTTTGGGCAGCGACAACAAGGATCCCGGCTCCTTCATCTTTCACAGCCTCGCGGACGGCTTCAACGTATGCGTTTCCATTGGCTGCTGAAGCGTCATCAACGTTGCAAACGTAAAGCACAGGCTTGTTGGTGAGCAGGAAGAGTTCCTTGGCATATTTTTGTTCGTCGGCGGTCTCAAATTTTACAGAGCGGGCGGGTTTGCCGGCGTCGAGTGCTTCTTTGAATTGACGAAGTACTTCATATTGCATTTTTGCCACCTTGTCGCCACCGGTCTGGGCTGCTTTTTGGGTTTTGGCAATTCGTGCTTCGATGGTTTCGAGGTCTTTGAGCTGAAGCTCATAGTCAATGATCTCTTTATCGCGAACGGGGTCGACCGAACCATCGACGTGGGTAATGTTGTCATCATCAAAACAGCGGAGAACGTGGATTATAGCGTCGGTTTCACGGATGTTGGCAAGGAATTTGTTGCCGAGACCTTCGCCTTTGCTTGCGCCTTTTACGAGTCCTGCAATATCGACGATTTCAACAGTCGCGGGTACGACACTTTTGGGTTGACACATCTCGACAAGTTTGGTCAATCGGTCGTCGGGAACGGTGATGACGCCTACGTTTGGTTCGATTGTGCAGAAAGGGAAGTTGGCTGACTGAGCCTTAGCGTTTGAAAGACAGTTAAAAAGAGTAGATTTACCCACGTTGGGGAGTCCTACTATTCCACATTGTAATGCCATTGATAATATATATGGTTTAAATTTTCAAAGATGGTTTTTGATATGCAAAGTTACGAATTTTTGCGGGAAAAGCGACATTGTGATGCCTGATTACCGCCGTTGACCCATGTCTCAATTACCCGATAATCGGTTGTGAAACCGGCGTAGGGAGTCCAACCGCAACGGCTTTTGACATCATTATCATGTATAGTCGAAGATTCTTTTTTGACACGAACGATATCGGCAAAATAGCCTTCTTTTATGAATCCCCGGCGGTCAATGTCAAAAATCAGAGCCGGATTGTGGCTCATAAGTTCGACAACTCGCTCGATTGTCAGCCCTTCGATTTCTTTGGTGAGAGTCAGCATCAACGGAAGTGAAAATTGCACTCCGGGCATACCTGATGCGGCTTTCAAAGCGCCGCCTTCTTTGTCAGAAGGCAAGTGGGGGGCATGGTCAGTGGCGATGACATCAATACGACCGTCAATAATGGCTTTGCGAAGTTCGTCGCGATCGCTTTTCTCCTTGATTGAGGGGTTGCATTTGACTCGCGAACCGTATTTGTCATAATCATCCTTTCCTCCAAAAATAAGGTAATGAGGGCAGGTCTCGGTTGTTATCTGCTTTGATTTGCAGTCGAGCGATGGCTTGAACATTTCAACTTCATCGGCAGTCGAGAGGTGGAGCAAATGGAGACGCGCTCCGGTATGACGAGCGAGGTTGATTGCCTGTCGGGCTGCCTCAACACACGCAATACGGGGGCGAATATCGGGATGGCGGTTGATTGGAATTTCTTCTGATTCGCTGTATTGAGCTTTGACCTCGGCTGTGGCTTTGGTTATTTCAGCCTGACTTTCGGCGTGAACAGCGATCGGATATTTTATGCCTGCAAAAATTAGGGAAATGGTCGACTGATTGTCAACGAGCATATTGCCGGTTGATGCGCCCATGAAAAGTTTTACGCCCGGCACACGGGTATAGTCACCATCAACCAATTCCTGATAATTTGAGTTGGTCGCTCCGAGATAGAACGCGTAGTTGACTTTGGAATCGCGACCGGCTTTGGCGGTCTTCATTTCAAGAGCCTCGCGGTCAATAGTCGGCGGAGTCGTGTTGGGCATATCAAAATATGTGGTGACTCCACCGGCAAGAGCGGCTTCGCTTTCAGTGGCGATGTCGCCTTTGGGGTTGCCGTTGCCGCCGTCACGAAAATGAACATGGGTGTCAATTACTCCTGGAAGCAACAGGTCTCCTTCAAAATCGATCGATTTGTCGGCTTTGATGTCGGGCGATGGCGCACCTTCGCCGACTTCGGCTATAAACTCGCCGTCAACAACAACATAGCCGGTGAACCGGCGGTTGCCGTTAACGATTGTAGCGTTGAAAAAAAGTTGTTTCATTGATTATTCAACCGGGGTTCGATATTTCTTAAACCAGCTCGATGTCTTGAGACGTACAACTCCAAAAAGAGCTTCACCAAATATTCCTGAACTCATTTTGCTGGTGCCGAGTACGCGGTTTACAAAAACGATTGGTACTTCAACAATCTTGAATCCGTGTTTTGAAGCCGTGAACTTCATCTCGATTTGGAAGGCATAGCCCTTGAATCGAATTTTGTCAAGTTCCATTGTCTTTAACACACGACGACGGTAGCATACAAATCCGGCTGTTGTATCATGAACAGGCAATCCGGTTACAAATCTGACATATTTTGATGCGAAATATGACATCAGCACGCGTCCCATAGGCCAGTTCACGACGTTGACTCCGGTTACATAACGAGAGCCGACCGCTACATCGGCGCCGTCAACCGCACAAGCTTTGTAAAGTGCCAGCAGGTCATTGGGATTGTGTGAAAAGTCGGCATCCATTTCAAAGATATATTCATAACCTTTGTCGAGTGCAAAATTGAAGCCCTCGATGTAGGCTGTGCCGAGCCCGAGCTTGCCGGCGCGTTCGATAAGGTGAATACGACCGGGATATTCATTCATTTTATCTTTGACAATAGCGGCTGTTCCGTCGGGCGAATTGTCATCAATAACGAGTATGTCAAATTGGTGGGAAAGAGAAATGACCGCGTCAATGATTGCCGCGGCATTTTCTTTTTCATTATACATTGGGATTATAACGAGGCTATCGCTCATATTTCGCTTGAAATTATAAATTGACCACAAAAATACATTTTATCAGCCAATAAGACAAATCATTGGCATCAAAAGAGCTTTTTATTATGAATTTTTAGCGTTGAGCAGCCTGTTTAATCTATTATCGCCAATTTTTCGAGGAGTGATGTGGCAAGATTATTGAGGTAGCCGATGATGACATCAGAAACATTTCCGCGGGTGTCGATAATAAAGAAGGTCGGGTATGATCCAACGCCACATGAGCGTGCCAAACTTCGTGCCGAAAGGAGCATATACTCTCCGTTGCGGGGGAGTCCTGTCGCACTTTCCAGTCCGTCAATGTCAGACGATATGCTTGCGAAAATCAGATCAACCGATTTGGGTGTCATATCGACGGCTGAACGCATCGCATCAACCGATGATTTTGTCGTTGATATAGACGGGTCTAAGATAGCGATAACCATGGGCGAAGCCAAAGGGTCACCTTTTTGACGCTGATAGCGTTCGCCGGTTAAGGACGGAAGCGAAAATCCGGGTAACGGTTTGCCTTTCATGCTCTCAGCCGAGAAGTTGTTTTCGCGATAGTTGTCAAAATCTGACGGATAGCGTTCGATGAGTTCGGCTTCGGTCAATGCCGGTACTTTCTCGGTTGTTGTTGCGTCATATTTGGTAATCAGCAGTTGCTCGCTGATGTTGGTCGGATTGTTTTCAATCTCAATTTGACGGGGCATGAATGTCTTTGGATCAAAAATATAGAGGACATTTTTGGCTAAGTAGCCGTTGAGAGTCATGCGTCCTGTGAGAACAATAGCCGGCTTGCCTTGATTGACTGTGTCGGCTGTGAACTTGTAGGTCCAGTTCTCGTTGTCTCTGATTTGGGCTAAATCTTCGGCGATAAATTGAGGCAGGATGTTGGTAAACTGGGAATTACGCTGAACTCCGTTGAGCGTATTATTGATCAGGAACGGGATGCTGTCCCATTCAAAATGATATTCCTGCAGGCGAGTGTCAATCTTTCGGAAAAGATTGCCGTCGGTGTAGGCTGTGAAGCCTGATGCTTCGCCGCTTGGTGTCGGCAAAGTCCATTCGATGAGGTAGTCACAGGGTGCTAAATGTTTGTCACCTGCCGATTGGGTTGACCAAAGGTTAAGGTCGTATGTGACCTCGGTTCCCTGAGGAAGCTGGACGTTGACCGATGCTTTTGAGTGATAGTCTTTTACCGATGCCAGTCGGTTGATGACATCGGTAAAATCGGGCTTTGAAGCGACAGCCGGGATGACCGCCACTGCTGCCAATATAATTGAAATTGCTTTTTTCATGATTGAAAACACTTGATTGTAACAATAAAAAAACGCTTTTTTAAGCTAATTTGTTCCTGCTTAATTTGTAAGGTTACAAAAATAATCATTAAATTTGACATTGCAAATTATAATTATAAAATCATGGACTCAGAAGTATCACGCATTTTTGCTTTACGCGATTTGCTAAATGCCCACAATCATAAGTATTATGTGCTGAATCAGCCTGAAATCAGCGACCGCGAGTTTGATGAACTTATGCGCGAGTTGACCGAACTCGAAGACCGTCATCCCGAGGTTGCCGACCCGTTGTCACCGGCTCGCCGAGTGGGTAGCGACCTGACCGACGGTTTCCGTCAGGTGGCTCACGTTTATCCGATGCTTTCGCTCGGTAATACTTATTCGATTGAAGAGGTCGATGATTTTTTACGTCGTGCCGATAATTCGCTTGCCGGAGAAAAGGTGACGATTGTCGGTGAAATGAAGTTTGACGGTACTTCCATATCTTTAATTTATGAGAATGGGCGACTGGTCAGAGCTGTCACACGAGGCGATGGCGAGAAGGGTGACGATGTGACTGAAAATGTTAAGACAATCAAGTCGATTCCGCTGATTCTCAGTGGGTCGGGCTATCCCGATATGTTTGAAATACGCGGTGAAATCGTGTTGCCGTGGAAAGCATTTGAACGTCTCAATAAAGAGCGTGAATTTAATGAAGAGCCTTTGTTTGCAAATCCTCGTAATGCGGCGTCGGGTACGTTGAAACTTCTCAATCCTGCCGAGGTTGCACGTCGCGGACTTGATGCATATTTTTATTATTTGCTTGGCGAAAATCTCCCTGCCGACAATCATTATGACAATATGATGGCAGCACGCAGCTGGGGTTTTAAGGTGTCGGATGTGATGACCCGACTTGATTCAATCGATGAGGTCGATAATTTTATAAATCACTGGGATTCCGCCCGTAAATCGTTGCCTGTAGCCACTGACGGATTGGTGTTTAAGGTTAATTCACTCCGCCAGCAGTTAAATCTCGGATTCACAGCCAAATCACCCCGATGGGCTATCGCTTACAAGTTTGCGGCTGAACGTGCGTTAACACGCTTAATTTTCGTGTCGTTTGAAGTGGGTCGAATGGGTATCATCACCCCTGTTGCAAATCTTGAGCCTGTCTTGTTGTCGGGTACGATTGTCAAACGAGCATCGCTCCACAACGAAGATATTATTCGTCAGCTTGATATTCACGAACATGACATGGTTTATGTGGAGAAGGGTGGCGAAATCATTCCTAAAATAACCGGGGTTGATGTGTCGGTTCGACAAGAAAATGAACCGCCTATAAAATTTGTATCGCATTGCCCGGCGTGTGGAACTCCGCTTGTCAGAATCGAGGGCGAAGCGTCGTGGGTTTGCCCCAACAAATATGGATGTCAGCCCCAGATTGCAGGACGTATCGAGCATTTTGTCGGACGTCGTGCGATGAATATTGACGGTATCGGCGAGGAAACTGTAGGACAGTTGATTGATGCTGGTCTAATTAAAAATATCGCTGACTTGTATCAGCTCACGGTTGAGCAACTTGTCGGGCTCGAAAGATTTGCGTTGAAGAGCGCGCAACGTTTGGTTGACGGTGTTGCTGAATCGCGTAACGTTCCGTTTGAGCGTGTCGTTTTTGCATTGTCTATCCCGTTTGTTGGCGAGACCGTTGCAAAGAAACTTGCCCGTTCGGTTGGCGATATGGATACGTTGATGGCTATGGATGAGACTCGTTTGGCAGCTATCGGAGATATCGGACCCCGTATTGCTCAAAGCGTTGTGGAGTATTTCGATTCACCAGAAAATCGACAGATTATCGAGCGACTCAGAGAAGCCGGATTGCAATTTGCCGCCGAGAACCGTGAAAGTATTGGCGGTTCGGATGCTCTTGCCGGTAAAACAATCGTGATCAGCGGAACTTTTGCTCGTCATTCGCGCGATGAATACAAGGCGATGATTGAATTGCACGGCGGGAAAAATGCCGGTTCGATTTCAAAGAAAACCGACTATGTTCTTGCCGGCGAAAATATGGGACCTGCCAAACTTGAAAAGGCAACGTCGCTCGGTGTCCCTGTTATCAACGAGGACGAATTTTTGAAAATGATTGAAGGGTAATTTAATCTCTTGTAAATATGGGAAATGCAAAGGAACTGAAATGGGGCTACATTGCGCCAACCGGGGAATGTGTGATTGCCCCAACGTTTGATGGCGCATCAGATTTCAACGAAGGCTTGGCTGCTGTAAAAGTCGAATGGGCAAGAGGTTATATCGACCGTGAAGGAAATTTTGTCATCAAGCCTGAATATGAAGCTGCCGAAGACTTCAAGGATGGACGGGCTATTGTAAAAATAGATGGAGAGATGCGATGCATAGACCGAGAGGGTAATTTCATCAATGATGCAGCCATATCTCAGCCTGAGCAAAAGTTTGAGACGGGATATAATCCGCAATATGAGTTACATGACGGACTTGTGCGGTTCGTTGAAAATCAGAAATTCGGATTTAAGGATAAGGATGGTAATGTAATCATCAAGTCTCAGTATTTTGAAGCAACTGATTTCTCGGAAGGCTTAGCCGCAGTTAAAAAAGGTAAAACCTCACTTTGGGGCTATATCGACACCTCCGGCAAACTCGTTATTCCTGCAAATTTCCGCCAAGCCAAGTCATTCCATGACGGTTTGGCAGCCGTGCTGATGGAAGTCGAATGATTAATCCTAAATACTTTGATGATTACTCGGGGAATTTGCGGTAGTATTCTTCGAGGATATGGCGGATGTTGAAGTAGTAGCCGGAGGGTGATTTGTCGCTTGTTTTCTTTACTGAAATGTGGTCGAAGTATGGTTCGACATAGTTTTGTTCTTGAGCTACTTCGTTCTTGAAGTTGATGATGTTATATTCATGGCGGGGGTTGATGACATACCATGCGTTTTCGGTGTCGAGACCTGTTCCGGTTGAGATGATAGCCTGTAAAAGGTGGTTGAGGCGGTATTGCCATATGTCGGCACGGTTGTTTTTGCCACGATGACGCAGGGCAAAAATGAGGTAGTTGATTTGCGACAAATCAAAGGGGTCGTCTTCAAGAAGTCGCTCGGCAGAACTGATTATTGAATCGAGTTCGGCATTGGTATGGTTCTCCTTATAATATAATGCTTCGATTCCGGCAGACAAGGGGGAATGGCGGTAGGGATTGTAGTCTTCCTGAAACATTGTGCCGAGGTAAAGATGACGATATTGTTCGAGATTCATAATTGTCTCGTTCTGCTCATACATCTTTATCAGTTTCGGATAATAGTACTGTGACTCGGGATTGTTGACTTCTTCTTTGATTTTTGACATGTCGGGGCGACGCGGTGCGTTGCGTTTCTCGGTAGTCTGAGTGGTTGGTCCGGCTGCATCAAGAGCCATATATGCGGTGGTTATTGCTAAAACCAGTAGTAGAAATTTCTTCATTATTGTAATTTGAATAGATGACGTGATTAAGTTAACTGAATAGTGGGGTGAACAGGGTTACACTCGATGCATCAAGAATCAACTGAAGGGCGACTCCAACTATGCAATTAGAGATGATCGCCGGTGTGGCAAGGTTGAAAAATAATGCAAAAAAGCGTCGTTTGATGCGGTATTTGCGAATCGTGCGACGAAAAATCATATAGCCGATGAGTGCACCGACAAAGGTCCCGACAATGATTCCGGCACCGGGATAAACATATAGACCGGCAACCATGCCGAGCAGGCTTCCGATTCCAATCCATGTATAACCACGGCTGAGTTTGTCACGTTTCATAGGTACTGTAACACCAATGATTACAGCTAAAAAAGTGACTATTCCCCAGAAAATCATAAGTCCCCGGTCGGGAACAATCAAACCGCTGAAATCAAGAATCCACACCCCGGCGTAGGCAAACAGTGCCGGTGGCATTGCAGGCTTGAACGATGTGATTGCGGCTAACGAAAGAAGTATCACCGCTATGACTATTAATATGGTCATTTTTAGGGTTGGAATTTTTAATTATGCAGTGTGGCTCTACAAAAATAATGCTTTTCAGACAGATTTTGTTAATAAATGGGCTATTTTTTACAGACATTAACTAAGTTACATTAAAAATTTGACGAATGTTAATGGGTTGGATATGGTACTATTTTGGTTTATAGCTTTATTTTGTGTAATTTTGTGGCGTAATTTAACCGCTAAAATATCATTATGGACGAATATTATCATGAGGAAGCTCCCGAAACCGGAGAAAATTCTCACGATATTTCACGACAGATTGAAGAGATTAACGAAAATGTCAATTCTTTGGGTCATCGACTCGAAAGCTTGGTTGAGAGTCAAATGGCTCAACTTGAGAGAATTACCGAAGATTTGTCGTTCAAGGCATCATTACCGCTTTATCGACTGATGATTGAATATGTCGATATGCTGAGCGATATGCTGCGTCGTCAAGATCATTTGCTTGATATGGGCGAAAGTCTGGAATTGCGCTTTAACGCTTTGTTTGAATCGGTTGAGGAGTTGCAACGGTATATGATTGAGCAACTTGACAATCACCAGATTGAAGCGTTTGACGATGTAGCCGATGACCCGTTGGTTAAGACTGAGCGTCAAGAAGTTGTTGAGCGTCAAGTTGAAAACAACGAAAACGAATTTTTGAGATATGGCGAGGATGTCGATACATATTATATTTTGTCGGCTCCCGGATATATCTATCGCTCTGTTACCCAAAACAGTGAGATCGGTTCGCCTCTTGAAGTCGTTTTGCGTCCTGAAAAGGTGATTAAGGTTGTAAAAGGCGACAATCGGTTCTGATTGAAAATTTAATTTGATAAAATAAATAAAAATGATTACACAAGAACAATTAAAAGAGACTTTTGAACGCAAGCTGGCGTTGAGGAGGTATCTTTGACATCGACAGTAAGAAAATACAATTAGAAGAAGAGGAGCTGCGTACTCATGTTCCCGATTTCTGGGAGCATCAGAAGGAGGCACAAGCCCAAATGAAAAAAATCAAAGACCTTGAAGCCTGGATTAAGGGTTATGCCGAGGTCGAAACAGCGGTCGATGAATTGCAAAACGGCTGGGATTTTTACAAGGAAGAACTCATTGACGAATCGGAACTTGATGCGCTTTATGCCGATGCAATCGCTAAAATCGAGGGTCTTGAGCTGAAAAATATGCTTCGCCGTGAGGAGGATAAACTCGGCGTTGTCTTGAAAATCAATTCGGGAGCAGGTGGTACAGAAAGCCAGGACTGGGCATCAATGTTGATGAGAATGTACCTGCGATATGCCGAAAAGAGCGGCTACAAAACTTCAATCGCCAACCTTCTTGAGGGAGATGAAGCCGGTATCAAGTCTTGCACAATTAATATTGAGGGTGACTATGCCTACGGTTACCTCAAGAGCGAAAACGGTGTGCATCGTCTCGTGAGAGTATCGCCTTACAATGCTCAGGGAAAGCGAATGACATCTTTTGCATCGGTCTTCGTGACTCCTCTTGTCGATGACACTATTGAGGTTAAAGTTGAACCGGCGTTGTTGTCGTGGGATACGTTCCGAAGCGGTGGCGCCGGTGGTCAGAACGTCAACAAAGTTGAGTCGGGTGTTCGTCTCCGCTATCAGTTTACCGACCCTTATACCGGTGAAAAGGAAGAAATTCTCATTGAGAATACCGAGACCCGCGACCAGCCCAAGAATAAAGAGAACGCTCTTCGTCAACTTCGTTCAATACTTTATGACAAGGAGTTGAAACACCGCATGGAGGAGCAGGCAAAGGTCGAAGCCGGTAAAATGAAAATCGAATGGGGCTCGCAAATACGCTCATACGTCTTTGATGACCGCCGAGTTAAGGACCACCGTACAAACTTCCAGACTTCTGATGTCAACGGAGTTATGGATGGTGATATTGACGGTTTTATCAAAGCTTATCTCATGGAGTTTGCAGGCAACGAAAACGAGTCAAAATGAAAAAGACAACAGTAAATATAATAAAGGTTGGGGGTAAGGTTGTGGAAAATCCACAGGCACTTGCCTCTTTCCTTGATATTTTTGCCCGAGTTGAAGGCGCAAAAATTCTGGTGCATGGCGGCGGCACATCGGCGACCGCCATGGCAGGACGTCTTGGAGTGGCTACTGAAATGGTTGAAGGACGTCGCGTGACCTCGCCCGAAATGCTCGAAGTGGCAATGATGGTTTATGGCGGACTTGTCAATAAAAAAATTGTAGCAGGTCTTCAGTGGCGCTGTATTAATGCGGTCGGGCTTTCGGGTGCCGACTTCAAGGTTATCGAAGCACACAAGCGTGTCGGCGGAAAGGTTGACTACGGCATGGTCGGTGATGTTGATCGTGTTGACGGAAAGACACTTGCACGACTGATTGCCGACGGTGTGACTCCAGTACTTGCCCCGCTAAGCTATGATCCCTCGACGGGAAGATTCCTGAACACCAATGCCGACACAATCGCTTCGTCAACGGCGATTGCAATGGCTGCCGATCCATCGCTGAATGTAAATCTGATATTCTGCTTTGAAAAAGCCGGAGTATTGATGGATGCCGATGACGAATCAACCGTGATTGGTCATATCAACCCGTCAATCGCTCAGGATTTAATTCAAAAAGAAATTGTAGCCGGTGGCATGATTCCCAAAATAACAAACGCCCTGGACGCTATCGAACAGGGCGTGAATGAGGTGGTTATCACCCGCTATGAAGCTATAGATAATTCACAGGCAGGGACTCACATCACTGCTTGATTTTAGTAATACGGTCTATTGCCGCATCGATTCGTCGGTTTGATTCAACAAGCCTGTTCGGGTCGATGCGGCCTTCTTTTACGGCGTTGACGATGATGCGGGCGATGCGAGCAGGGCGATCAGGTTCAAAGCCTGTTGAAATATTGTTGCCCATAATCAGCATGTCGGCACCGGCATTGATCGCATCGACGACGGCGTCTTCGATGCGATAATTGTCGATTATGCCCTGCATATACATGTCGTCGGAAAGTATGATGCCTTTAAACCCGAGTTTGTTACGGAGCAGGTCGGTAAGGATATTACGGGACAGGGTAGCCGGCATATCAGGGTCGAGCTGGCGGTTGAAGATGTGTGCGGTCATAATCAGGTCGGCTTGACCGCTATTGATAAGTTGCTTGAATGGTATGAGTTCCTCGGGTACCCATGTGGTCGTGACATCGGTCAATCCATAGTGAGAATCAGATGTCGCACTACCATGTCCGGGAAAGTGCTTGACGGCTGCCAAAATGCCTTTTTCGTGCAGGCAATCAACGGTCAAACCGGCATGATAAGCGACTTTCTCGACATCTGATGAATATGCGCGGTCGAGGGCTCCAATCACGGGGCAGTCGTCGCGGTGGATGTCGAGTTCTGGGGCGAGGTTTACGTTGATACCGGCTGCGGCGAGTTCGTCAGCCATCAATTTTCCGTAAAAAACAGTTGTGTCGCGGTTGTCAATTTCGCCGATTTTACGGGCAGAGGGGAGGGGAGAGTAGCCATATCGGGGTTTCAGTCGCTGAACTCGTCCGCCTTCTTGGTCGGCGGCTATCAAAACTCGTCCGCCGGCAAGTTTCTTTATGTCGGAAGTGAGTTTTGTCAGACGTTCGGCGGTGGTTATGTTTCGTGAGCCGAGGGTGCGTGCACCCGTAAGGTCAACATCAAATAAAATTATTCCGCCAACACCCAAATCGGTCAAATATCCGTTGACGGGATTGTCGGGTGTGATAGAGTCGCCTTTAAATCCTACCATCAGCATTTTTGCCGACATTTTCAGCAGTTCGTCATCGGTAAATTTGGAGTCGGCGGCGTTAACGTTGACAGCCTGAAGTAATGAAGCAGAAAGGAGGATTGATGATAGGATTTTCATGATTGAAGAGTGGAAAAATGTAATTATGTGAATGTTTATTTCCGGCAAAGTTAAGAAAAATATTTTATTATTTGAGAATTGTTGTTTTGTTTGAAAAAAAGATTGTATTTTTGCAAATCAAAAAATAATCTTAGTTAACCATTCTTTTACCACATTAATTATATTAAACCTTAATATAATGTCTGAAACATCAATTTCTTCAAATCTTTGGAAGAGAGTCACCGGGTATATTCCGCAAGGTATTCCATGTCTTGTTATTGTCATTGGTCTGTTCTGGTATATCGGTCATCACATGGGCGTGCCTAATATGCTTAACACAATCATGCATACCGCTCACGACCTGCTTATAAACACTGTTTTGTATCTGATGGGCATCTGTGTTGTCACCGGTGCGCTCGGCCGATTGTTTGTTGAATTTGGTGTTGTCAGTCTGGTAGAAAAGATTTTGCGCCCGTTGATGGGTCCGCTGTTCCATCTTCCCGGTGTTGCGTCGTTGGGTGCGGTGATGACATTCTTGAGCGATAATCCTGCGATTATCTCGCTGTCTCAAGATAAACGTTTCTCGCAGTATTTCAAGAAATTCCAATATATTTCGTTGACCAATTTCGGAACGGCTTTCGGTATGGGATTGCTGGTGATCGTGTTTATGATCGGGCAAGGATATTTTCTTGCTCCGGTTATCGGATTTTTCGGTGCTTTCTGTGGCTGTATAATCTCGACACGCATCATGCAGCACTTTGTTATCAAAGCCTATCCCCATTTTGCTCACGAAAATGTGATTCAAGATGACGACAAGGCTGAACAGGAAGATAAAAAGGAGGTTAAGTCGTTGCCGATTCGCATCTTGAACTCGCTTCTCGACGGTGGAAAGACAGGCGTCGATGTAGGGCTTGCCATTATCCCGGGAGTATTGATAATCTCGACACTTGTGATGATTCTTACGTTCGGGCCTAATGCTCAGGGCGTTTATACGGGAGGTGCCTATGAAGGGATTGAGCTGTTGCCCAAGCTTGCCAATAAAATCAACTTTGTTTTTGAATGGTTGTTTGGATTCGGTGACCCCCATTTGGTCGCTTTCCCGATTACGGCACTCGGTGCTGTCGGCGCGGCTTTGAGTCTTGTGCCGAGCTTCACGTCAGAAGGCTGGATTGATGGTAATGCGATAGCTGTTTTCACAGCTATCGGCATGTGCTGGAGCGGATATCTCTCGACCCACACGGCGATGCTCGATTCGCTCGGCTATCGCGAATTGACGCCGAAAGCGATTCTTGCTCACACAATAGGCGGACTATGTGCGGCAATGATTGCGCATGCCGTTTATGTGGTGGTCACGTTGGTGATGTAAACACATATATATAATAATGTGAACATTTTTTAACTACGTCACAACGTAAAAATATCAAAAAAAATTGTGTGATATTTTGTAATTAAGAAAATTGTTTATACCTTTGCACCGCAAAACCGATAAAACGGTTAAGTCAAAGCAAGAAAATTGACATAAATGCCTCTTTAGCTCAGTTGGCCAGAGCACGTGATTTGTAATCTCGGGGTCGTTGGTTCGAATCCGACAAGAGGCTCAAGTTAAGCGAAAGCTTTGTAGGGCGAATACCAGAGTGGCCAAATGGGGCAGACTGTAAATCTGCTGGCTTATGCCTTCGGTGGTTCGAATCCATCTTCGCCCACTTATTTTTGCGGAAGTAGCTCAGTCGATAGAGCATCAGCCTTCCAAGCTGAGGGTCGCGGGTTTGAACCCCGTCTTCCGCTCAAATTTTTTTTTATTATTGCCAATGTAGCTCAGGGGTAGAGCACTTCCTTGGTAAGGAAGAGGTCGCGGGTTCAAATCCCGCCATCGGCTCTAAAATAAAGTAATTTTGTTATATACGCCCCGATAGCATGAGTGCCGTCGTGGCTTTTTATCCTGAAAACAAGTAAAAATATCATTAAATAAACTAACTAAGCAAAGTTATGGCTAAAGAGAAATTCGAAAGAACCAAACCCCACGTTAACATTGGTACTATTGGCCACGTTGACCACGGTAAAACTACTTTGACCGCTGCAATCACTACAGTGCTTGCTAAAGCAGGTCTTTCTGAAGTAAAATCATTCGATCAGATCGACAACGCTCCCGAAGAAAAAGAGCGCGGTATTACAATCAACACTGCTCACGTTGAGTATGAAACAGCTAACCGCCACTATGCTCACGTTGACTGCCCGGGACACGCTGACTACGTTAAGAACATGGTAACAGGTGCCGCTCAGATGGACGGTGCTATCATTGTAGTAGCTGCAACTGACGGTCCTATGCCTCAGACTCGCGAACACATTCTTCTCGCTCGTCAGGTAAACGTTCCCCGTATCGTTGTGTTCTTGAACAAATGTGATATGGTTGACGATGAAGAAATGCTCGAACTCGTTGAAATGGATATGCGTGACCTTCTTTCTTCATACGAATATGATGGTGACAATACTCCTATCATCCGCGGTTCTGCTCTTGGTGCTCTTAACGGCGAACCCCAGTGGGAAGCTAAAGTTATGGAGCTTATGGATGCAGTTGATACTTGGATTCCCCTTCCTCCCCGTGATGTTGATAAACCCTTCCTTATGCCTGTTGAAGACGTCTTCTCAATCACCGGTCGTGGTACCGTTGCTACCGGACGTATTGAAACCGGTATCGTAAAGGTTGGTGACGAAGTTCAAATCATGGGTCTTGGTGCAGACATGAAATCGGTTGTTACCGGTGTTGAAATGTTCCGCAAACTCCTCGATCAAGGTGAAGCAGGTGATAACGTTGGTCTTCTTCTCCGCGGTATCGACAAAAAAGATATCAAACGTGGTATGGTTATCTGCCACCCGGGAGTTGTTAAACCCCACAGCAAATTCAAAGCTTCAGTTTATATCTTGAAGAAAGAAGAAGGTGGTCGTCACACTCCGTTCCACAACCACTACCGTCCTCAGTTCTACATCCGTACACTTGACGTAACCGGTGAAATCACTCTCCCCGAAGGTGTAGAAATGGTAATGCCCGGTGACCACGTAGAAATCATCGTTGATCTTATCAACCCTGTAGCATGCGACCAAGGTCTCCGCTTCGCAATCCGTGAAGGTGGCCGTACCGTAGGTTCAGGTCAGATCACTGAAATCCTCGACTAATCCTCGGGATATATAAAATAAAAAATCATTCCTCGGTTTGAGGATTCTCGCTGAGGAATGATTTTTATACATACGGGAATAGCTCAGTTGGTAGAGCACTGGTCTCCAAAACCAGGTGTCGGGAGTTCGAGCCTCTCTTCCCGTGCTAATAAATAAAAGAAAATGAAATTAGGTATACTTACGAATATCCGAGATGCTTATGACGAACTTCGTTATAAAACATCTTGGCCTACCGGCTCTCAGCTGATTAAAAGCGCGCTCATCGTGATGGTAGCTTCCGTTATTATCGCTTTGATAATTCTCATCATGGATCAGCTCGTTAATCAGTTGATGCACTTTATCTATAGCCTATAAGTCGGTTCCCTTTAAGTTTTATAGACAATGGCTGAAAATACAAATTCTAACGAAATTGTTTCTGCGGCTCATTCTGATGGTCGTGCGTGGTATGTTCTGCGTGCTATTTCAGGTAAAGAAGCCAAAGTTAAAGAGTTTCTCGAGGGTGCGATGCGCAACACCGACCTCGGGCAATTCCTGTTTCAGGTTGTTATCCCAACTGAAAAGGTACTGACTGTCCGTAACGGCAAAAAAGTCGTTAAGGAAAAGAATCTTTATTCAGGTTATGTTTTCGTAGAGGCAATCCTCACCGGCGAAGTGATGCACCAACTCAGCAACACTACAAACGTGATCGGTTTCCTCAAGGGACGCCAGAAAGATGCCAAGCCCGAAGCACTCCGTGAAAGCGAAGTGATGAGAATGCTCGGCACCGCTGATGACCTTAGCGAAATCCCCGACGAAGAGTCAATTGTTTACCAGAAAGGCGAAATCGTTAAAATTAACGATGGACCTTTCAAAGGTTTCTCAGGCGAAGTCGACGAGGTTTATGACAAGAAGAAGAAACTTAAGGTTATGGTAAAGATCTTCGGGCACAAAACTTCACTTGAGCTCGAAAATTCGCAAGTAGAGAGGGAATGATGCTGGAGACGGTATGGATTGTGTTACGAATCGGAACCGTCGATAAAACAGATTTTCTCGCCTTAATAAATATCTAATATTTAAAATCAAACGACAACAATGGCAAAAGAAATTGCTGGACAGATCAAATTGCAGATCAAAGGTGGCGCAGCAAACCCCTCACCCCCAGTAGGACCTGCTCTCGGTTCTAAGGGTATCAACATCATGGAGTTTTGCAAGCAGTTCAATGCGCGCACCCAGGACAAAGCTGGTAAAGTTCTCCCGGTTGTAATTACTTATTACACTGACAAGAGCTTTGACTTCATCGTTAAAACTCCTCCGGTAGCTATTCAGCTTCTCGAAGCAGCTAAAATCAAGAGCGGTTCGGCTCAGCCTAACCGTAACAAGGTTGCCCAGATTACCTGGGATCAAGTTAAAGCTATTGCTGAAGACAAGATGCCCGACCTTAACTGCTTCACCCTTAAATCGGCAATGACAATGGTTGCCGGAACAGCCCGCAGCATGGGTATTACTGTAAATGGAACTTTTCCCGAACTCTAAAACTTCTTTTTAACGATGACTAAACTTACAAAAAATCAAAAGTTGGCCTTGGAGAAGTTTGAAGTAGGAAAAGCTTACTCTCTTGCTGAGGCTTGCGAAAAAGTAAAAGAAATTACTTTTACAAAGTTTGACGCTTCTTTCGATATCGACGTTCGTCTTGGTGTTGACCCCCGTAAGGCAAACCAGATGGTACGTGGCGTCGTTACCCTTCCCCACGGAACAGGTAAACAGATTCGCGTTCTCGTTCTTTGTACTCCTGATGCTGAAGCTGCCGCTAAAGCTGCAGGTGCCGACTATGTTGGTCTCGATGAATATATCGAGAAAATCAAAGGCGGTTGGACCGATATCGACGTAATCATCACTCAGCCCGCTATCATGGGTAAAATCGGTGCCCTTGGACGTGTCCTCGGTCCCCGTGGTCTTATGCCTAACCCCAAAAGCGGTACTGTAACTGTTGATGTTGCTAAAGCTGTTGAAGAAGTCAAAAAAGGTAAAATCGATTTTAAAGTTGACAAAAACGGTATCGTTCACTCGTCAATCGGTAAAATCTCGTTCACACCTGAACAGATGCGTGATAACGCTCGTGAATTCATCAACACTCTTATCAAGCTCAAACCCACAACCGCTAAAGGCACCTATATCAAGAGCATTTATCTTTCGAGCACCATGAGTCCCGGTGTCAAGATTGATGTTAAATCAGTCGACGAATAACCTTTAAACTGACGACAAAATGAAAAAAGAAGATAAAGCTTTAATTATTGAAAAGATTGCAGCTACCATCAAGGAATACAGCTGCTTCTATCTGGCTGAAACAGCCGGTCTCGATGCTGCTGAAACCAGCGACATCCGCCGTGCTTGTTTCAAGGATGATATCAAACTTATGGTTGTTAAGAACGCTCTTCTTCACAAAGCGCTCGAAAACCTTGAGGGAGATTTCTCAGAACTCTACCCGGTTTTGAAAGGTTCGACATCGATCCTTTTCAGTAACACCGGTAATGCTCCTGCCAAGCTCCTCAAAAAAGTAGCAAAGAAGGACGCAGAACTTCCCCGTTT
This sequence comes from uncultured Porphyromonadaceae bacterium, assembly GCA_947174335.1. Lineage (GTDB taxonomy): Bacteria > Bacteroidota > Bacteroidia > Bacteroidales > Muribaculaceae > CAJUPY01. The sequence goes on from CAMWIM010000029.1 coordinate 21,327, forward strand.
CAAAGCCGCTTATGTTGAAGAAACAGTATATGTTGGTGAAAATCAGCTCGAAACCCTTGCAAACCTCAAAAGCAAGAACGAACTTATCGCCGATATTCTCGCTCTTCTCCAGTCACCAGCCAAGAACCTCGTATCGGCTCTTACTTCAAATGGTGCAAAACTCGCAGGCTGCGTAGAAACAATCGCAAACAAATAAAAATAATTAACTGAACAATAACACATTAAATCATACTAAAATGGCAGATTTAAAAGCTTTTGCTGAACAACTCGTTAACCTCACCGTTAAAGAAGCTACTGAGCTCGCTCAGATCCTTAAAGAAGAATATGGTATCGAACCCGCAGCTGCTGCTGTAGCTGTTGCTGCCGGCCCCGCTGCAGGTGGTGCCGCTGCTGCTGAAGAGAAATCTTCTTTCGATGTAGTTCTTAAAGCTGCTGGCGCTTCTAAGCTCGCTGTTGTTAAACTCGTTAAAGAACTCACCGGTCTTGGCCTCAAAGAAGCTAAAGATCTCGTTGATAACGCTCCCGGCGTGATCAAAGAAGGCATGGCTAAAGCTGATGCTGAAGGTCTCAAAAAACAACTCGAAGAAGCAGGCGCTGAAGTTGAACTTAAATAATATTGCCTGATTTTCAGGCGATTAGGTTAAGAATCCTCTTAAACGAAGATTCTTAACCTTTTTGTGTTATATTTTAATTTAAGTTCCCTTAACCAATCTCTCAGATGTCAGTAACTTCAGATAAACCCCGTATAAATTTCGCTTCGGTAAAGAATCCGTTTCCTTACCCCGATTTTCTTGAGGTGCAGCTAAAGTCGTTTCGTGACTTCCTTCAACTCGACACCCCTCCCGAACAACGTAACAACGAGGGACTTTACAAAGTTTTTGCCGAGAATTTTCCCATTGCTGATACCCGTAACAATTTCGTCCTCGAGTTCCTCGACTACTATATCGATCCTCCGAGATATACCATCGAAGAGTGTCTCGAACGTGGTCTCTCTTATTGTGTACCTCTGAAGGCGAAACTCAAATTATATTGTACCGACCCCGACCACGAAGATTTTGACACCGTTGTTCAGGACGTTTACCTCGGTCCTATTCCTTACATGACCGATAAAGGTACGTTTGTTATCAATGGTGCTGAACGTGTTGTTGTATCACAGCTTCACCGTTCACCCGGCGTGTTCTTCGGTCAGAGCATGCACGCCAACGGTACAAAACTTTATTCGGCTCGTATCATACCTTTCCACGGTTCGTGGATTGAGTTTGCTACTGACATCAACAATGTCATGTATGCCTATATCGATCGTAAAAAGAAACTCCCTGTAACTACTCTTTTACGTGCGATTGGTTTTGAAGACGAAAAAGATATTATTCAAATTTTCGGAAAAGCTGAAGAAATCAAGGCTACCCGCGAAAATCTTGAAGCCGCTAAAGGTCGTAAAATTGCAGCCCGCGTTATGCACACCTATTATGAGGACAATAACGACGAGGATACCGGCGAGGTTACAACTATTTCACGCTCGGCTATCGTTGCTGAACGTGAATCGGTTCTTGATGATGAAGTAATTGAGGCAATTCTCAATACCGGCGTTGAAACAATTCTCGTTCACAGTGAGGATGCAAACACCGGTGATTACTCAATCATCTCTAACACTCTCCGCAAAGACCAGGCAAACACTGAAGAAGAAGCTGTCAAATATATCTACCGTCAGCTCCGCAACGCTGATGCTCCTGACGAAGCAAGCGCACGCGAGGTTATAAACAACCTCTTCTTCTCAGAAAAGCGTTATGACCTTGGAGAAGTTGGACGTTTCCGTATCAACAAAAAACTCGGTCTCAGCACACCTCTCGATGTCAAGGTGCTTACAAAAGAAGACATCATCTCAATCATTAAATATCTCATCGAGCTTATCAACTCAAAAGCCGATGTTGATGATATCGACCACCTTTCAAACCGTCGTGTACGCACAGTAGGCGAGCAACTTTATCAGCAGTTTGCCAACGGTCTATCCCGTATGTCCCGCACAATCCGCGAGCGTATGAATGTCCGCGACAACGAGGTGTTCACCCCAATTGACCTTATCAACGCCAAGACTTTGTCGTCGGCCATCAACTCGTTCTTCGGCACAAACGCCCTTTCACAGTTCATGGACCAGACAAACCCCTTGGCTGAGATTACCCACAAGCGCCGTATGTCGGCTCTCGGTCCCGGCGGTCTTTCACGTGAGCGTGCCGGTTTCGAGGTTCGTGACGTACACTATACTCACTATGGTCGTCTCTGTCCTATCGAAACTCCTGAAGGTCCGAACATCGGTCTTATTTCTTCACTTTGCGTTTATGCAAAAATCAATGACCTCGGCTTTATCGAAACTCCCTATCGCCAGGTTAACGATGCAAAAGTAAACCTCAAAAACGACGAAATCGTTTATCTCGCAGCTGAGATGGAAGAGGGTAAAGTGATTGCTCAGGGTAATGCTCCGCTTAACGATGACGGTACATTCATCCGCGATAAAGTTAAAGCACGTCTTGATGCCGACTTCCCTGTTGTCGCACCCTCTGAGGTTGAACTTATGGACGTTTCGCCAACACAGATCGCTTCTATCGCCGCATCACTCATCCCGTTCCTTGAACACGACGACGCTAACCGTGCCCTCATGGGTTCTAACATGATGCGTCAGGCAGTTCCCTTGCTCCGCAGTGAGGCTCCTATCGTCGGAACAGGTATCGAGGGTCAGCTTATCCGCGACAGCCGCACTCAGATTACCGCTGAAGGTCCCGGTGTCGTTGAATATGTTGACGCAACCGTTATCCGCATCCGCTATGACCGCACCGAAGACGATGAATTTGTTGCCTTTGAAGATGCAGTCAAAGAATATAACATTCCCAAGTTCCGCAAAACCAACCAGAGCACTACAATCGACCTCCGTCCGATTTGTGAGCGCGGTCAGCGAGTAAAAGAAGGTGATATCCTTACCGAAGGTTATTCAACTGAAAACGGCGAACTCGCACTCGGCCGTAACCTCAAGGTTGCGTTCATGCCTTGGAAAGGATATAACTATGAGGACGCAATTGTTCTCAACGAACGTGTCGTAAAAGAAGACATCCTGACCTCGGTTCACGTTGACGAGTATTCGCTCGAAGTTCGTGAAACCAAACGTGGCGAGGAAGAACTCACTTCTGATATCCCCAACGTTAGCGAGGACGCTACAAAAGACCTTGACGAACGCGGTATTATCCGTGTCGGTGCTCACGTTGTTCCCGGCGATATAATGATTGGTAAGATTACACCTAAAGGTGAATCAGATCCAACCCCTGAAGAGAAACTTCTCCGCGCAATCTTTGGTGACAAGGCGGGCGATGTTAAAGACGCTTCACTCAAAGCTACTCCTTCGCTCAAGGGTGTTGTAATCGGAACAAACCTCTATTCACGTGTAGCCAAGACAACCGGAAACCGTCGTGCCACCAACGCACGTCTCCCGATGATTGTCGAAGAATATGAAGAAAAACAAGATAAACTTAAAGACGTTCTTGTTGAAAAACTTCTTACTCTTACCAACGGCAAGACTTCACAGGGTGTTAAAGACTTCCTCGGTACTGATGTTATCGAAAAAGGTCAGAAATTCACTGCTGCAGTTCTCCGTGATATCAACTACGATACAATCAATCTTAGCAAATGGACTGCCGACCAGCATAAAAACGAGCTTATCTCTCGCACAATCCGCAATTACTTGCGCAAGTCTAAAGAGATTGATGCCGAGCTCCACCGTAAGAAATATGACATCTCAATCGGTGATGATCTTCCCTCGGGAATCATGCAGTTGGCTAAAGTTTATATCGCTAAAAAACGTAAAATCAGCGTAGGTGACAAGATGGCAGGTCGCCACGGTAACAAAGGTATCGTTTCGCGTATCGTTCGTCAAGAAGATATGCCGTTCCTTGCCGATGGTACTCCGGTCGACATCTGTCTTAACCCGCTTGGTGTACCTTCTCGTATGAACCTCGGTCAGATTTTCGAGACTGTTCTCGGATGGGCTGGTCGTGAGCTTGGTGAGAAGTTCGCTACTCCGATTTTTGACGGTGCTACACTCGACGACCTCAATGAATGGACCGACAAAGCAGGCGTTCCCCGTTATGGTAAGACCTATCTTTATGATGGTGGAACCGGTGAACGTTTTGACCAGCCTGCGACTGTAGGTGTAATCTACATGCTTAAACTCGGTCACATGGTTGAAGACAAGATGCACGCCCGTTCAATCGGTCCGTACTCGCTCATCACTCAGCAACCTCTCGGTGGTAAAGCACAGTTTGGTGGACAGCGTTTTGGTGAGATGGAGGTTTGGGCACTTGAAGCATTCGGTGCCGCTCATATCCTTCAGGAAATCCTCACAATCAAGAGTGACGACGTTACCGGCCGCAGCAAAGCATACGAAGCTATTGTTAAAGGTGATCCAATGCCACCGGCAGGTATTCCCGAATCTCTCAACGTGCTTCTCCACGAGCTTAGAGGTCTTTGCTTGAGCATCAACCTTGAAAACTAAAATTTAACTCTCCACTTTGACCCTTTGGCAACAGACTTCAATGCCGAAGCCGCTGAAGGAAAAATTTAAAAAGAGTGTCAGTCCCCGAGTCAGCTCGGTTCAATCATTGACCGGGCTGACAAAAGGCGACCTTCGGAGCAAAATAAAAATACTTTTTTAATAACTCAAAATGGCTTTTAGAAAAGAAAAATCAACCAAAACCGGATTCTCAAAAATTTCTATCGGCATCGCTTCGCCCGAAGAAATTCTTGAAAAATCAAGCGGCGAGGTTCTCAAACCCGAAACCATCAACTACCGTACGTACAAGCCCGAACGTGACGGTCTTTTCTGCGAGCGTATATTCGGTCCGGTAAAAGACTATGAATGTCACTGCGGAAAATACAAACGCATCCGTTACAAAGGTATTGTCTGCGACCGTTGTGGTGTTGAGGTTACAGAGAAAAAAGTGCGTCGCGAGCGCATGGGTCACATCAAACTTGTTGTTCCCGTTGCCCACATCTGGTACTTCCGTTCGCTCCCTAACAAGATAGGTTATCTTCTCGGTCTTCCTTCAAAGAAGCTCGACGCAGTAATCTATTATGAAAAATATATTGTGATTCAAGCCGGTGCGGCTGCCGATCTTACAATCTCAGACAAGGGTGACACCGTTGCCGACAACGACCTCCTTTCTGAAGAAGAATACTTCTCGGTTCTCGATCGTCTTCCAAAAGACAATCAGCTCCTTGATGATTCAGATCCCAACAAGTTCATCGCCAAGATGGGGGCTGAAGCTATCTATGATATGCTCGTTCGTCTTGACCTTGACCGTCTTGCGGCTGAGCTTCGTGACCTCGCAGACCGCGATGGTTCACAGCAGCGCAAAACTGAGGCTCTCAAACGCCTTCAGGTTGTTGAATCGTTCCGCGCTTCAAAGAATCGCAACAAACCCGAGTGGATGATTCTCCAGGCAGTTCCCGTGATTCCGCCTGAACTCCGTCCTCTCGTTCCCCTCGATGGTGGTCGCTTCGCTACATCAGACCTTAACGACCTCTATCGTCGTGTGATTATCCGTAACAACCGTCTTAAACGACTCATCGAAATTAAAGCTCCCGAGGTGATTCTCCGCAACGAGAAACGTATGCTTCAGGAGGCTGTTGACTCGCTCCTTGACAACTCACGCAAATCGTCAGCTGTTAAAACCGAGGCTAACCGTCCTCTCAAATCACTCTCTGACAGCCTTAAAGGTAAACAAGGTCGTTTCCGTCAAAACCTTCTTGGTAAGCGTGTCGACTATTCAGCACGTTCGGTTATCGTTGTTGGTCCCGAACTCAAAATGCACGAGTGCGGTATTCCCAAAAACATGGCTGCCGAGCTTTACAAGCCGTTCGTTATCCGTAAGCTCATCGAACGCGGTATTGTAAAAACCGTTAAGTCGGCTAAGAAAATCGTTGACCGCAAGGAACCGGTTGTTTGGGATATCCTTGAACACGTAATGAAAGGACACCCCGTGCTCCTCAACCGTGCCCCAACCCTTCACCGTCTCGGTATTCAGGCATTCCAGCCCAAGATGATTGAGGGTAAGGCAATCCAGCTCCATCCGCTCGCTTGTACGGCATTCAATGCCGACTTCGACGGTGACCAGATGGCGGTTCACTTGCCTCTCGGCAATGAGGCTATCCTCGAAGCACAGATGCTTATGCTCGGTGCCCACAACATTCTTAACCCTGCCAATGGTGCTCCTATCACCGTGCCTTCTCAGGATATGGTGCTCGGACTCTATTATATTACCAAACTCCGCAAAGGCGACAAAGGCGAAGGTCTTAAATTCTATGGACCCGAAGAAGCTGAAATCGCTTATAACGAAGGTCGAGTAACCCTCCATGCACCCGTAACGGTCATGGTTGACGACATTGACGAAAACGGTAACCCGATTCGTCACCTTGTAGAAAATACATCGGTAGGTCGTGTGCTTGTCAATCGTTTTGTGCCTTCAGAAATCGGTTATGTAAATGAAATCTTGTCAAAGAAATCACTTCGTACCATCATTTCAAAGGTAATAAAAAAATGCGGTATCCCACGTTCAGCCCAGTTCCTTGATGACATCAAGAACCTTGGTTATTACATGGCATTCAAAGGCGGTCTTTCGTTCAACCTCGGTGATGTTATCATCCCTGCTGAAAAGGAAGAAATCGTTAATGAAGGATATGCCGAAGTCGAAGAAGTTATGGAAAACTATTCGATGGGTAATATCACCAACACTGAACGTTACAATCAGATCATCGATATCTGGACTCATGTGAACTCAAAACTCACCCAGGTGCTTATGAAACAGATGACTGAAGCAAATCAAGGCTTCAACTCTGTATTCATGATGCTTGACTCGGGTGCCCGTGGTTCTAAAGATCAGATTCGTCAGCTTGCCGGTATGCGTGGTCTTATGGCTAAACCGCAAAAAGCAGGTGCAGAGGGTGGTCAGATCATTGAAAACCCGATCTTGTCTAACTTCAAGGAAGGCCTTTCAGTGTTGGAGTACTTCATCTCTACCCACGGTGC
>CAMWIM010000030.1 GCA_947174335.1 uncultured Porphyromonadaceae bacterium
CAGAAGTCTTTTTGCTAATGGTATTGCTTGAATCATAAGCAGTTCCGTTGCCCGAGCATAGCTTGGCAATCAACCAAATCAAAAACACCAGAACAACAAGTCCGATGATAATATTTGTGACCGGCTGAGGCTGACTGTTATAGAAATTTGCTATTGAATCACTCATAAACTTAGCTAAAAAGTTAAGTTAAAAGACTAAATTTGGTGCAAAGGTAATAATTTAGCGCCTATTAACAAAGATATTGCTAATAAAATGAGTATTATTGCAGTTGTTGAGGTTATTTTTGTAACTTTGCAATTGAAATGACCAAGAATGAACTTGTAGCAAAGCTGCACGACATAGAATGGGAAGATTTTGAAGTCAAGGCTGCAAAATCTGAGTTGCCGAAGAATATCTGGGAAAGCGTCAGCGCATTCTCAAATACCTCCGGCGGGTGGATTGTGCTCGGAGTGAAACAATCAGGCAAGACATTCGAGATTCAGGGTGTGGATAATATTGAGAAACTTGAACAGGATTTTCTTGGTACTCTGCGATCAGAGAAGTTTAACCAAAGATTGGCGGTAACCTCTAAGCAATACGACATTGACGGTAAGAAGCTTCTTGCTTTTTATGTACCGGAAGTTGATTTAAAACCGGTATATTATGGTAGTCCTATCAACACATTCATCAGAATGGGTAGCGGAGACCAACGGGCAACTGAGGGAGAGATACGAGCCATGTTTCGTGATCAATCCTTTGGAAAGAAAACCGAGGAGACTATTCCTGATACGAGTATTGATATGCTTAATCTCAATACATTAAAAAGTTATAGATTTGCACTTGGTCAGACACAGAATCTTGTCAATCTCCGAGAGGTGGATGATGCTGAATTTTGTGAACAGGTAAATATTACCCGAAACGGATTGCTCACTTATGCCGGACTTCTAATGTTTGGTAAAGCGCCTTACGTTCTGCGTTATGTGCCGACATTCTGTGTTGACTATATCGAAATTCCCGGTCCGACTATTGAACAAGCAGAAGTTAGATACACATATCGAATACCCGAACAAGACAATATATGGGATTCAGTCCAAATTATTTTGCGACGATTCCGTACACTTGTTGATGCACCAATCCATATTAAAGAAGATGGGTTTGCGACAACAGATGAGAGCCAATATAATGTCCTTAGAGAGGCGCTTGCAAATATGGTTATGCACTGTGACCACTTCGATTCGTTGCGCTCATGTATTCGCGTTTATACCGATCATATTGAATTTATGAACGGAGGATGCTTTCCGCTGCCTGTAAAAGATATTATTGGGAAAGTTTACTCCAAACTTCGTAACCCAACTATTGCCAAACTGTTCAGATTTGTTGGTATCGCAGAAAATGCCGGCTACGGAATGAATAAACTTGCAACCTGGGAGTCACTTACAGGCACCCGCCCGTCAGTTGATAGTGACCGTACAAAAGCCATAGTCTCATTTCCCCTCAAGTCAGCTATTCAGCGAAAGACAGAAGATAGAGATGATGCTAAAAATGTCTCTGTAAATGTCCCTGTAAATGTCTCTGTAAATGTCCCTGTAAATCTAACAGAGACACAGCGACAAGTTCTTGGTCTAATTAAGGAGAATCAACATATAACTCATTGCAAAATAGCAGAACAATTATCCATAACTGACAAAACCGCTAAGCGGGCAACTATGGCACTCCGTCAAATGGGAGTGATTACTCGCGAAGGAAGCGACAAAACAGGATATTGGGTGATTAAAGGATAACTTTGAAAAGAATAAAACAACTTAGTTATCAGAGATTTAATGAGTTCTCTAAATTTATGTGATTGAGCGTCGAATTTAAAATAGTTAGAAATTAAAATCTATATCGGAAAGGCTGAATGGGTGTTTGCTCATCTTCATTTTCTTTTGTTTGCCATTTCTTACCAAGTTTTTGCCCATTAACTAAATAGGGAGCTAAGCATCCAACAGACGTTTGAAGGTGTAAATGCAATTTCCTTTTCATAATAGAAGCCCAAACAGGAAATTCATCATGAGCAACTCTTTGTAGTGTGAAATTAAATTGAGGGGCATTATTAGAAATACCACCAGCTCTCATTAATTTTAGTCTTTTGTTAAATTCTGTAGATGCAAAATAAGACTTAATAAACTGAACAACATGACTATATTTAGAACGTATTGTGTGAAAATAGGTGGAGAATATTAATGTGGCTTTCCCTTCGGTTACATTTTCAAAAACAATGTCCATGAGTTTTAAATTTGGACCTATACTATGAAGATAAGTAAAAATAAAGGCAGATTCAGTTTCTCCTAAATTGGTTCTTTCAGACGATGGTTGAATCAAAAAAATGGATGCTGATTCTGAAGAAGAAAAGCTAAATAAGGATTTTTTTCTTTTTAGGAAAATAGGATTATATAAAGTGTAGTTTTGTGTTGAGGTAGAAATATCCGCGAAACCACATATTTTTTTCTTCCTTTTTTTTAACCATAATCTATATTAAGATTATTAAATTATAATATTTTATAAATTGAGTTTATATTGCTTCGAGCGAGTGGACTTCCTGGAGGATATCGACGGCTTCTTCGACGGTTTCAACGTGGTCGATGGCGAAGCTGCGGCGACCGGCGTTCTCGCGGATCTTGACGCGTCGCGGATTTTTTTGCAGGTAGTTGAGGAGACGGCCGAACATTGGTGATTGATAGTAGGCGACGTTGCTCTCGTCAACGAAGTAGATGTACATTCGCTCGTTTTTGAGGGTCACTTTTTCGATGCCTAACTGGCGGGCGAGGCGACGAAGTCGGGGGATGCGCAGAAGTTCTAAGGTGACGTGTGGAATCTTGCCGAATCGGTCCTGGAGGCGTTCTTTGAATTGCTGGAGGTCGGTTTCGCGCTCGATGTTGTCAAGTTCTTGGTAGAGGGCGATACGTTCGCTCTCGGTTGGCACATAGAACGATGGAAGCAACAGTTCAAGGTCGCTCTCGACGGTACAGTCTGAAACGTATTCTTTTTGGTCGGCTTCTTCGTCGGCATATACGTCGCTGAATTCCTCGGTGCGGAGTTCGGTGACGGCTTCTTTCAATATTTTTTGATATGTCTCATAACCGAGGTCGGCAATGAATCCGCTTTGTTCGGCTCCGAGCAGGTTGCCGGCACCACGAATGTCGAGGTCTTGCATTGCGATATGGATACCACTGCCGAGTTCAGAGAAGCTTTCGATTGCCTGTAAACGGCGGCGGGCAACGGGGGTGAGTGGAACGTGGGGCGGAACGAAGAGATAGCAGAATGCCTTACGGTTGCTACGTCCGACACGTCCACGAAGCTGGTGCAACTCGCTGAGTCCGAAATACTGGGCGTTGTTGACCATGATGGTGTTGACGTTAGGCATATCGATACCGCTTTCGATGATTGTGGTGGCGAGAAGTATGTCGTAATCGTGGTTGGCGAAGTCGATGATGGCTTTTTCGAGGTCGGCGGGTGGCATTTGTCCGTGGGCGACAAGGGTACGGGCGTCGGGCACAACTCGTTTGAGCATCGCCTGGAGATCATACAGCCCTTCGATGCGAGGATTGATAATGAATATCTGACCGTTTCGCGATAGCTCAAAGTTGACGGCTTCGGCAACGAGGTCGTCGGTGAGGGATGCGACGGTTGTCTCGACCGGGAAACGGTTTGGCGGGGGTGTCATTATCGACGATAGGTCGCGGGCTCCCATGAGTGAGAACTGGAGGGTTCGGGGTATTGGGGTAGCCGACATCGTGAGGGTATCGACATTGACTTTCATTTGTTTGAGCTTTTCTTTGACGGCGACGCCAAATTTTTGTTCCTCATCGATGACGAGTAGTCCGAGGTCTTTGAATTTGACCGATTTACCGATGAGTTTGTGCGTGCCGATGATGATGTCTATTTTGCCTGAAGCGAGGTTGTCGAGAATTTCCTTGACCTGCTTGGGGGTGCGGGCGCGAGAGAGGTAATCGACAGTTACCGGGAAGTCTTTCAGACGTTTTTTGAAGGTGTTAAAGTGCTGATAGGCGAGGACGGTGGTCGGAACGAGGACAGCGGTTTGTTTGCCGTCGGCTGCCGCCTTGAAAGCGGCTCGGATTGCAATTTCAGTCTTGCCAAAGCCGACATCACCGCAAATGAGGCGGTCCATCGGTCGAGCACTTTCCATGTCAGCCTTAACGGCTTGGGTAGCAGTCAGCTGGTCGGGGGTGTCTTCATATTTGAAGCTTGCTTCGAGCTCGTGCTGCATGAAAGAGTCGGGCGAAAAACTAAATCCTTTTTCATCTTTACGTGCAGCATATAGTTTAATGAGGTCGCGGGCAATATCTTTGAGATGAGATTTTGTGCGCTCTTTCATCTTGTTCCATGCTCCGGTTCCAAGCTTGTTGATTTTTGGCGGAACTCCCTCTTTACCACGATACTTGGCAAGCTTGTGGAGCGAATGGATCGACACGAAAATGATGTCGTCGTTCTGGTAGATGAGTTTTATCATTTCCTGAGTCTTGCCGTTAATGTCGGTGCGGACAAGTCCGGCAAAACGACCGATGCCGTGGTCAACGTGAACGATATAGTCACCGACTGATATTGAACCTAATTCCTTGAGAGACAGGGCGAGTTTGCCCGAACGTGCGCGATCGCTTTTCAAACTGTATTTATGGAATCGGTCAAAAATCTGATGGTCGGTGAATACACATCTTTTTTGTTTGTGGTCAACAAAGCCTTCGTGGAGGGTGGGCATTACCGCTTCAAAAGAGATGTCGTCTTTGCGGTCTTTGAAAATCTCGCGAAGTCGCTCAATCTGTTTTGCCGAGTCGCTGAGAATGTAAATTTTATAGCTTTGAGAGAGGAAGTCGGTGAACGATTCGCTGATAAGGTCAAAGTTTTTGTGATATAAACCTTGGGGCGAGCAGTCAAAGTCGATGGCAGCCGTGCACCCGGCAGGGACGGTATTTGCCGATGTGAAAAGAACTTGGGTGAAGCGTCGGAGGTCATCGGCAAAACGGTCGGGGTCGATGACGTGTTCCATTGCTGTCGGGTCGCCTTCATCGGCGATGATTGCCGACATTGAGAAGTTTTCGTTGGCGATTGCGCGGATGCGCTCGATTGTGTAAGATGCATCGCGTGCGGCGATTATGGTTGCAGGATTGACAAATTCGAGCAGTGAGATTCCGTTGTCTTTTGCTCCGGCATTGACATTGGCGGTGATTGAGAGTTGATCGATTTTATCAACGCTGAGCTGAGTTTCAACGTTGAAGGTGCGCATCGAGTCGATTTCGTCGCCAAAAAAGTCGATGCGGTAGGGGAGTTCGTTGCTGTAACTGTATATGTCAAGGATTGAACCGCGCACGGCAAATTGCCCCGGTTCATAGACATAGTCAACTTCGGCAAATCCGTTTTCTCTCAGCCATTTCTCGGTTTCAACAAGGTCAATGGTTGTATTCAGCTTGAGGGTGATTGTGTGTCCGGTCAATTCGTCGCGGGTGGCTACACGTTCGGCGAGAGCTTCGGGATAGGTGACTATAATCTTTAGGTCGGGATTTGATTGCCACATCGTCAATGCTTCGGTTCGAGCGACTTGGGCCGGAGGGTCGGGCTGACCATATTTGATGTCACGTTTATAGCCTGATGGAAAGATGATTACAGCCTCATCGCCGAGCAATCGGGTGAGATCGTGATAGAGATAGCCGGCATCGTCGGCAGAGTCGCCGATTACAATCATCGGAACATAGCCGGCGTCAATTCCAGACAACGCAACGGCAGCTGATGAGCCTGCAAGATTGTAAAGCCCGACTTTGGGGGTTGAGCTGTCGGGATTTTTTAATGCACTTTTAATCGCTTCATATCGACTTTTTGACATGAAGAGACTTCTCAACTGAGATAAATCCATCGTCGCTAAAAGAGGGTGAAAGTTTTTTTATTTTGATTTTGGAGCAAGGATAGTTTCGTATTTTCGGGGTGTGGCGAGGACGGTCATAACCGAGTCAATAACGGGATCGGTTTTGAGAGCAACGCGGGTATTGCCGTTGAGGGGGTAATAGCGAGAGGCAAGCTCTGACTCGATGTAACCTGAAATTGATTTGCGGTTGTGGTCGAGGTCTTTGTTCAGGTTGTGGTGGAGCAAGCCTTTGAGAACGTCAATCTGGGCTTTGACCGAGTCGTTCATGTAGCCCTCGTTTTTGGCGGCTTCTTCGAGCTGATTTACAATAATTTCGCAAACTTTGTCATATTGCAAACGTTCAGGGTCGATGAAACGTTTGAAGTCGCTATACATTGAGTCGTCGATGACAAATGTTTCGGGAGTCGGGAGGGTGTCGTGGGTCGCAGCATATCTGGTGGCAAAGTCAAACGCCCAAAGGTCGCGCACGATGTTGAAAACAAGTCGGTTGGCTTCAGGATATTGGACTGTGATGTCGGGGGTTATACCTCCACCATCACGCACGATGCGACCTCCGAGAGTGTTAAACTCGTGGGTGAGGCTATCGGGGATGCGGGCAACACTGCCGTCGGGGTTGCGACGGCTGTAGTCGATTGCTTGAATGAGTCGCCCGGAGGGAATATAGTATTTAGCAACGGTGATTTTTAGCAATCCGTTGTAGGGGATGGGGCGGGTGCTTTGAACAAGTCCCTTGCCAAAAGAGCGGTTGCCGACAATGACTGCACGGTCGAGATCTTGCAAGGCTCCGGTGACGATTTCAGAAGATGATGCCGACCCGCCGTCAACTGCCACAAAAAGCGGAATTTCGGTGTCAATAGGTTTGTTGGTGGTCTTATAAACTTTTTCGTTGAGAACGTCACGACCGCGGGTGCGGAGAACTTCGGTGCCTTTGGGGACAAACCATCCGACGATTTTCACTGCGCTTTCGAGCAATCCGCCACCATTGCTGCGGAGGTCGAGGAGAACGGCTTTGAGTCGCGGATCCTTTTTGAGTTCAATTAAAGCGTCCTTAACCTGGTCGGCACTTTTTTCGTTGAAGGTTGTCAGGGATATGTAGCCGATAGAGTCGCGGATGATTCCGTAATAGGGGACTGGGATGATGTTGATTTTTTCGCGGACAACGTTGACGGTCAGAGTCGTGTCACCGCCATCGGCTGCACCATAGGGACGGCTAACGGTAATCTCGAGAGATGTTCCGGCTTCGCCCATAAGACGTTCCCTGACTTTATCAGTTGTAACACCAATCATAGAGTCTCCGTCGATTTTGATGATGCGGTCACCGGCTTTGAGCCCGGCTTTGCGTGCCGGAGAGCCGGCCTGAGGTTCGGTCAGGTAGGTGTATTTGTTATCGCGATAGCTGATATATGAACCGATACCGCCATATTCACCGGTAGAGATTGACAGGAAGTTATCTTGTTCTTCTTCAGGGATGTACTCGGTGTATGGGTCAATGCGGTTGAGCATGGCATCGATAGCCGTGCGCATCGATTTGTTAACGTCGATAGTGTCAACGTATGCGGTTTGCAATTCTTTATAAATTGTGGTGAATATATCAAGATTGCGACTGATATCTTGTTTGGGACTACGAGTTTCGGCACGTGAAGCGACTAAAGAAAACAGTAGAAAAACGGCGATGACGCCTATAAGAAGCTTTTTCATAAATTATTGATATACAACTATTTGATGTCAAAATAAAAGAGGCGGTATTTTTGACCGTATAAATTTCAGTCAAGACAATATTGAAATATAACGAACAAAGTTACGGTTTTTCTTTCAAAATCAATGTTTTTGAGAGTGAAAATAAAGAATTATTAAATAAAATTAGGTAATAGCTTGTTGAGAGTTCATGAAAATTAGAAAATTATAATAAAAGTTATTTTTAGGTGGAAATCGAAAATAAAAATGTAATTTTGTGGGTGAAAAATCAAAACAATATAGAAATGGTCACAGCAAAAGGTGTCTTTAACTGGTGCCGGCGTTATATCTCGGTTACGTTGATATTGGTGCTGATATTCATGGGGTTTGTATTGTTCTTTAATGAAAACTCGGTGATGAAAGGATATGAGCTTACTCATGAAATCGAGCGACTTAAAGCCGAGATTAAAGAGAATACCGACACGATGGAATATTATCAGCGTCAAAACGAGTTGTTGCGAACTGACCGCGAAACAATGGAGCGGATTGTCAGAGAGCAGTATCACATGCAGCGTGACAATGAAGATGTATATGTATTTATTGATTAATATCAGAGAAAAATGGGACAAAGTAAAACGGCGTCAAGAGTCTGGATATTGGTGATGACAGTCGGCATGCTTCTGATAGTTGCCGGAACTGTTTTACCGATTTGGCGTCTTGATAATAATATCTACAAATATGTTTATACGGTTGGGGCTGTTATGCTACTCGTCAGTCGGTTGTTTAACCCCTATAAAGGAACTGACATCCGTTTGAAACGGCTTGTCAGAATTGAGTCGTGGAGTGCGATATTTTTCTGTGTGGCAGCCTTTTTTATGTTTTATGACTCTACAACCGCACGTGACTGGCTGGCATTCACGCTTGCCGGGGGAGTAATTCAGGTTTATACATCGATTATGATTCCCCGCGTCGAGGCAAAAAATCGTAAACAACGACAGAACTAACTGATTAATATTAATAATGACAACCTCGCCTGAAAAAATCACGATTGGAGACTTTGACGCAATCAAAGGTATCTCGTCAAAGTTTGCGCGAATGGGAGAGGACTATGTTGTTGCAAGAATCGATATCGGCTCGCAAAACGGATTTGATCGTGAGTTTGATTCGATTCGTCCGGGTGGAATCGTTATCGGACTGATATTGAAGGGTACGGCTAAAGTCGGGTTAAACACCGAGATTTATCAAGTGAAGGCTCCGGCTGTAGTTTTGGGCGGAGGCAGAAGTATTTTGAAGTTGATTGAGACCGAAACCAAGCGTTTTGAATCGTACGTTTTATTTTTGTCAGAGTCATTTCTGACGGGAATAAATATGGATATTAACACGTTGCAGCAGGCACATACGACTCATCATCCCTTCCCGGTGATGGAACTGGGTAAAGAGGATGCAATACTTGTTTCCCACCACATGGATTTATTATATGAAACAGCATTGTTGAATCCGGCTGACAATCTTTATTCTCACAGTATTGCGCGGAGCTTGACGGCGGCGTTGATTTATCAGTTCATGCAGATAAATGACCGAAGGTATACCGGAATGGCTTCACATCACAACAGAATGGATGTCGGTGCCAAGATTCCGGGTCCGGGACGCAGCACGAGTTATGTCTCTGATTTTATCAAACTATTACATGCCAATTTTATGAAGGAGCGTTCGGTAGCTTTCTATGCCGAGCAACTTTGCATCTCACCCAAATACCTGTCGTCGGTGCTCAAGAAGTACACGCATCGTTCGCCGGGCGAATGGATTGACGAGTATGTTATTCTTGAAGCGAAAAATATGCTCAGATTTTCGGGGATGAGTGTTCAGGAAGTGGCTTATACATTGAATTTCAAGAGTCAGTCGAGTTTCGGTAAATATTTTAAAAATGCGACCGGCATGTCACCCACCGAGTTCCAGAAAAACTGAACAAAAATCACGGTGGGGTTGTTAATCAACCGAATTAAGGAGACGAAAAAATGCCGTGTAAAGTGTAATAATGACCTATTTAATATATTTTTATTAAAATTTTGCATACGATTGGATATTTTGAAGTATCTTTGTCGGTGTATTGTATTATAGAGATTAAATAATAAAACATAACATATATGGAAAACAAAGAATTAGACCGTCTGAGCTACTCGCTCGGATTGAGCATGGGAAATAATTTCCTTGCATCAGGTATCAAAAAAATCAACGTTCAGGATTTTGCCGACGGTGTTGCAGCTGTTTTTGACGGTGCCGCCCCCAAGATGACTATTGACGAAGCTAAAGAAGTTATTCGTGAATTCTTTGGCAATCTTGAAAAACAACAGCAGGCCGAAGCTGCCAAGATGGCAGAAGTCAACAAAGCTGCCGGCGAAGCATTCCTTGTAGAAAACGGGAAACGTGCCGAGGTAAAGACTACTCCCTCGGGATTGCAGTATGAAGTGCTCGTTGAAGGTAACGGTCCCAAACCCGAAGCAACAGATCAGGTAGAAGTACATTATACCGGTAAACTTATAGACGGAACTGTATTTGACAGCTCGGTAGATCGCGGAATGCCCGCAACATTTGGAGTTACTCAGGTAATTCCCGGATGGGTTGAAGCCCTTCAGTTGATGAACGCAGGTTCAAAATGGCGTTTGTTTATCCCTTCGGCACTTGCTTACGGACCTCAGGGTGCGGGTGGTGTGATCGGACCAAACGCAACATTGATTTTTGATGTAGAACTTCTCAAGGTAATCGGAAAATAATATAAATCAATCAAATAACTTTTTAACAGATTATGAAAAAATTTTTACTCGCTCTCGGAGCAGTCGTTGCAATGACCGGAATGACCGCTTGCAATGGTTCGTCAAGCAAAGGTGACACCACACTTGCTGACAGTCTTAACATCACTTTTGGTGAGTTCCTCGGACAGAACATCAAAAACCAGATGCCTCAGATCAAGGCACAGTTCCCCGATGCAGACGAAGCAAAATTGTTGCGTGGTCTTGAAGCAGCAGCAAAACTTGACACTGCTGACATTTCATACGCTATTGGTTATTCAATGGGTTTGAATATCATTATTCAAGCTTATCAGTGGAATCAGAATGAGATTAAAACAAATCCTGAGAAAATTGTTCGTTACGCTATCAAATCAATGAGCGATACAGCTATGGATATCCAGAAAGCGTATATGAACTACCAGACTGTAAACAGCAAGGTTCAGGACAGGATTCAGGAACGCGCTCAGGCAGCACAGAAAGCTGAAGCTGAAGCTAATGAGAAAAAAGGTGAAGAATATGTGGCATCTCTCAAAAAAGAAGACAACTCTATTCAAACTACCGAATCGGGTCTTTCTTATAGAATTTCTAACCCCGGTGATGCAACTCGTGCAACTGACGATTCTTCGGTTAAAGTAATCTACACAGGTCGTCACACCAACGGTGAGGAATTTGATTCATCAAAAGGACAGCCCGTTGAATTCAGTGTATCAGGTGTTGTTAGCGGTTTTTCTGAAGGTCTCAAACTTTTGGGTAAAGGTGGCCGAGCTACTCTTTACATCCCCGGCAAACTCGGTTATGGCGAAAGCGGTCAGCCTATGGCCGGTATCGGACCTAACGAAATGCTCGTTTTCGACGTAGAAGTTGTAGATATCATTCCCGGAGACGCAGACTAATACTCTTCTCTCTAAATAATTTAACGGCTCGATTTCTCCACGATGGAGGTCGGGTCGTTTCTTTTTATATATGGGCTAAAATAAATTTTTACAAATTTGTGAAAATTGAAAAAGTTTTTTCTAACTTTGCAACGTTATAATAAAAAGCGATGATAGTTGCATTTGAAGAATCGTATCTAAAAGACCTCTTTGAAAAAGGAAGCTGTAAGGATAAAAAGCACCGATATCAGCCAAATATCATTAAGCTCTATCAAAGAAGAGTCGAGCAGCTACAGGCTGCGCCAAATCCTGAGACGCTCTATCAGCTTAATTCGCTCCATTTTGAGGCGTTGATTGGCGATAAAGCGGGTTTATATTCGATTCGTGTCAACGAAAAGTATAGAGTTGAGTTCTCGCTGAATTCTGATTCTGAACGACCGCTTTTAACTATATGTAATATTGTAGAACTCTCTAACCATTACGATTAATATGATAACACTACCGGGAATTAACCCAGATATGATTGCCAACAATCTTACTCCTTTTGAGCCGACCCACCCGGGTGAAATTTTGAGAGAAGAGATTGAGTGCCGTGGCATATCACAAACCAAATTGGCTAATGAAATTGGCGTTAAAGTATCGCTTTTAAATGAACTTATCAACGGCAAGCGTGATTTCACGATTGAATATGCTTTGTTGTTGGAGGCTGCTCTTGGAATAGATGCTGATTTATGGATTAACCTTCAAACAAGCTATACCAAGGCTAAAGCCAAAAACGACAGTTCGTTTATGGCTCGTCTCGCCAATATTAGAAAAGTTGCAGCCGTTTTATAAATCATATAAATTATAATAAGATGAGAAAACTGATTATCTTCTCTGCTTTATCATTGTTATTGACTTCTGCTTTGACGAGTTGTGGTAAATCACCTGTTGAAAAATTATATAAAGAGAGCCAAAAAATGGCTACTTCTCCCGAAGTTGTTGAGGATGTTATGCCTCAGCTTGCTAATACTGACGACTCTATCTCTTTTTTGATGGGTTATATTTATGGCGAAAGCTTTAGAAACAATCTGCAGAAGGAGGGCGTAACTGATGAGGCAGATTTGAATGAATATGAAATCGGAGCGGCGATGGCTCTGCAAGCCGACAGCAGTGAGTTACAGTTGCTGAAAGGTGTGATGGCAGGTCTGACGCTTAGAAATGCATTTAACAGGCTTGGCCGCGATGTAAAAGTTGACTGGAACAGCAATGTAGTTTTCAAAGGAATGTATCATGGACTGAATGAAACGCCCGCCGACAAGATTCAGTTGCCCGAAGATGGAGCTGAAGGTGCGTTGAACAGATTGCTGTATAACTATTTTAAACCTGAAAAAATTAAAAGTAATCAGGAATAGTTTGTAAATATTTGTTAATTTACTTTACAGAATTCATAAAAAGGTGCAATTTTGCATCAAAATGATTCTGTGTGATAAAAAATTTGCATATTTTTGCAGAACCTTGTTGAGTCGGGCAAAAAGATTAGCCAGTCCTCTTACCAATAAAAAAACACAGCATGGAAAAAATTGACAAATTAGACAAGAAAATTTTGCAGATTGTGATGCACAATGCACGCATCCCGTCAAAAGATGTTGCGCATGAATGTGGTGTTTCGCGCGCTGCCATTCACCAACGCATTCAACGTATGATAGACCTCGGCATCATAACCGGGTCGGGTTATCATGTCAACCATAATCTGCTCGGATATTCAACCTGCACATATATCGGAGTCAAGTTGGAGCGTGGTGCGATGTATCGCGAAGTAGTACCCGAACTTGAAAAGATTCCTGAAATTGTAGAATGTCACTATACAACAGGACCTTATTCAATGTTCATCAAACTTTTTGCCCGCGACAATGCGCATTTGATGGAGCTGCTTAATGATAAAATACAGACAATCCCCGGTATTACCGGAACTGAAACGCTCATCTCGCTTGACCACAGTATTCAACGCGAGATACCGATCAACGGTGACGTGTAAAAATATCATTAGAAACTTTTATTCAGACAGTATTTAAGATATATCATTATGATTTTTGCTGAAAAATGTAACGAGATCTTTGACCGTTCAACATCTGACTATCACTTGGTTGATGATGTGGATGCTGTATTTGCCAATCCATATGCCGAAGGAACAGTCGAGCACATTCTTTATGCTAAAAACAATATCGATGCAGTACAGTGGCACCTCGAAGATATAGTTCGTGACCCGGATATCGACCCGGTTAAAGCACTCGAAATCAAACGCCGTATCGATAGATTAAATCAGGAACGTACTGACTTGGTTGAAGATCTTGACACATATTTCTTAAAAGTGTATTCTGAGATTCAGCCCGATTCTGATGCGACAATCAATACCGAGAGTCCGGCATGGGCAATCGATCGCCTGTCGATTCTCGCTTTGAAGATTTATCACATGGAGATTGAGGAAGCCCGTAAAGACGCAAGCCCCGAACATATTGCAAGATGCCGTGCAAAACTGAATGTGCTTCTGGAGCAACGCAAAGATTTGACTGCGGCGATTAATACGCTTCTTGCCGATATAAGGGCAGGTCGCAAATATATGAAGGTCTATCGCCAAATGAAGATGTATAATGACCCTGAAACCAATCCGGTGCTTTATGGGGCAAAAGAAAATTGAAAATAACGAATATAAACGGACTATTGCGGTAGTCCGTTTTTCGGCTATAGGGGATGTGGTTATGTCGATTCCGGTTGTGTATTCGGCTGCGCGGTTAAATCCCGATGTGAAATTCGTGTTTGCAACACGTCCGGCTATGGCTCGACTGTTTGTCAATGCGCCTGTCAATCTTGAAGTTATCGGGTATGACCTCGAAGACTCAAAATGGGAAGGTGTCAAAGGCTTTTTGTCGATATTCAAAGACTTGAAACGTCGGTTCAGCCCTGACACAATCGTTGATCTACACGGCGTTTTGAGATCACGTGCAATCGGTTTGCTCGGTCGTCTGAACGGCTTGAAAACCTTGACAATCGATAAGGGTAAAGATGAGAAAAGCAAGCTTACCCGACCCCACGACAAGGAGATGATTAAACTGAAATCGACCATTCAGCGATATGCCGACACGTTTGAAAAAGCAGGAATTAAATCAGACGACAGTTTCAAAGGACTTTATGACGCGAACAGCGTTGTTGATTTGACCGCCGGAGGGCGAGTGGTTCGTCAGCCGGGCGAACACCTGATTGGTATCGCTCCGTTTGCCAAACATAAAGGTAAAATTTATCCTATCCATTTGATGCAAAAGGTCGTAGAACGCCTTGTTGCCGATAAGTCAAACCGTATCGTTTTGTTTGGTGGGGGCGGAGATGAGGCTGCGGTTCTCAACCGATGGGCTGAAAAATATGACCGTGTTGTGTCGCTTGCCGGGTGTCGTCTCGGCTTTGATGTTGAACTTCAGTTGATGAGCGGACTCGATTGTATGATTGCGATGGATTCGGCAAATATGCATCTTGCCTCGTTGGTAAACACTCCTGTAGTCAGCATTTGGGGTGCTACCCACCCGTTTGTCGGTTTCCGCCCTTGGGGTCAACCCGACGATTTGATGATTCAGGAAGAAGATCTCTGCTGTCGCCCCTGCTCAGTGTTCGGCGACAAAGAATGTGGCTACGGCGACTACCGCTGTATGACAATGATCGACCCGCAACGAATTGTTGATAAAGTCAATGAGGTGATACAAAAATACTCTTAAGTGTATATGGTTTATACTTTTAAGAGTAAAAATTACAAATAAAATTGTGATATAGGTAGCTTCCCCCGTTTAATAATGATAACTCGAATACTCCAGAGGACATCCCTGCAATCTCACCATGTCTTTAACATTTATTTAGATAAATTATTTTGCTAATGCTGTGATTTTTGTAACTTTGCGGTGTTGATAATCCCCAACCTGAGTGAGACGTTGGATGATATATCGGCCATGTTAAACAAAAACCATAAAACTATTACATTATGATTATCGGTATCCCATCCGAGATTAAAAACAACGAGAACCGTGTCGGAGCAACCCCTGCGGGCGTAAAAGAATTTGTGAAACACGGACATACCGTCTATGTGCAAAAAAATGCAGGAAACGGTAGCGGTTACAGCGATGCGGAATATGAAGCCGCCGGCGCAAAAATATTACCCACCATCGAAGCTGTTTATGAAATAGCTGAGATGATAGTAAAGGTTAAGGAACCGATAGAACCTGAATATAACCTTATTAAAAAAGGTCAGGTTGTATTCACTTATTTCCACTTTGCAAGTGATTTACCTCTTACCGAGGCAATGATAAAATCAAAAGCTATCTGTATTGCATACGAGACAGTTAAGCTGCCCAACGGATCGCTTCCGTTGCTCGTTCCGATGAGCGAAGTTGCCGGACGTATGTCAATTCAAGAAGCTGCCCGCTTCCTTGAAAAACCTCAGGGTGGCAAAGGTATGTTGATTGGTGGTGTTCCCGGAGTACGTCCTGCCAAAATCGTTATTCTCGGTGGTGGTGTTGTAGGCCGTAACGCCGCAAAAATCGCTCTCGGAATGGGTGCTGATGTAACAATCACCGATATTTCGCTTCCTACTTTGCGTTATATCGCAGAAATCATGCCTTCAATCAAGACATTGTATTCATCAACCCACAATATCGAACAAGAAATCAAAGATGCAGATGTTGTTATCGGTTCGGTATTGATCCCCGGTGCAAAAGCTCCTCACTTGGTTACAAAAGAGATGCTTAAACTGATGAAACCCGGAACACTCCTTGTTGACGTTGCAATCGACCAAGGCGGATGTTTTGAAACTTCACACGCTACAACTCACAGCGAACCTACATACGTTCTTGACGGTGTTGTTCACTATGCAGTTGCTAACATCCCGGGTGCAGTTCCGATGACTTCAACTTTGGCATTGACAAATGCAACATTGCCCTATGCTCTGGCTTTGGCTGATAAAGGCTGGAAACAGGCATGTAAAGATGACAAAGCATTGGCTCTCGGTGTTAACATCGTTGACGGAGACGTTGTATTCCCGGGTGTTGCTGAAGCATTCGGCATGAAATGTCACGAACTTAAACTGTAAAATGCCCTCCGGATTAAACCGGAATAAAGATATTATATAACGATATCATTATCGCATTTTTCTGTAGACGTCACCATCGCCCGTGTTGGGCTGTGGTGACGTATTTTTTTATAAATGTGGAATAATCTCAAAATTAATTTTATTTGAGAAAAAAAATCGCTAACTTCGCAGTGAAATGATAGAAGTTAAAAATGTCAGAAAAAGCTTTGACCGTCTTGAGGTCTTGAAAGGAGTGTCGCTGTCGGTTAACGATGGTGAGATTGTCTCTATTGTCGGGCCGAGTGGAGCGGGTAAATCAACTCTGCTCCAGATAATGGGCTCGCTTGACCGTCCCGATATGGGCGAGGTTTGTTTTAATGGAAGCAGCATCTTCAAACTTTCGGCAAACGAGATGGCTAAATTCAGGAACCGGAACATCGGATTTGTGTTTCAGTTTCATCGTCTGTTGCCTGAGTTCTCGCTTCTTGAAAATGTTGCAATTCCGGCGATGATAGCCGGTGAGTCACGCCGTGAAGCTATGGCTAAGGCTGAAAAATTGCTTAAATATCTCGGATTGGAAAACCGTCTTGAACATCGACCGGCCCAGTTGTCGGGAGGGGAATGTCAGCGTGGGGCGGTGGCTCGTTCGTTGATCAACAACCCCGAAGTCGTGCTTGCCGATGAGCCGTCGGGAAGTCTTGACACGACAAACCGTCAGGAACTCCACAAACTGTTTTTTGATTTGAGACGCGATATGAATCAAACGTTTGTGATTGTAACTCACGACGAATCGCTCGCCGAGGCTGCCGACCGGGTTATTCACTTGAGAGACGGACAAATTGAAAAAATTACGAAATCGAACAATGACTAACAGGCTGAAAAACATATTCACGTTTTATCTTCCGATGCTTTTATTGGCGTTGGTCGTGTGGTCTTGTAACGACAAGAGCGAGCCGAACGACACGTTTACATATTATAACGTCGTGGTTTATGACGGGTCGGTTGACGGCTTGCCTGTTTTCTTGACCGTGAACCCCGAAACCGGCGATGATGTTATCTATACGTCGGGCACATCGGTTACTCTAAATAATGTAAATCCGGGCGATTGCGCCTTTATCGGATATACCATTCCCGATAACCGACCTGCTTATTCAAGCGGAAAAATTTATCTTATCGGTTACTCTGAGATGACAAATATCAAGAGTCAGATAATAGAGCATAAAGATATTGAGGGCTGGAACTCAACGCCTATCTATCTAATGAGCTATTACACGATGTATAACCGTTTGATTTTACAGGCTAAAATACCCTATTCGACTACCAAACGCAAACTCGGATTGGTGGTTGACAAATCGACACTCGGGAATGAGATTGCGACTGCCTATCTCTATCAGCAGCTTGAGGACGGAGAGCAGACTTTTGAACGTGAATACCGAATTGCTTTTGACTTATCGAATATCGTGGAGCAACTTCCCGGCGACAGTCTGAAAGTGATGATTAACAACTCAAACCTGCCATTGGACTCTTTTGTGATAAAACTTGATAAATAATGACAATATAATATATTATGGACAATAAAAATCCTAATGAAATCAAGATAGATATTTCGCCCGAAGTAGCAGGCGGAGTCTATTCAAATCTTGCAGTGATTTCACATTCGCCCAACGAGTTCTTTGTTGATTTTATATCGCTTGTACCCAATATGGGACCAGCGCGTGTGCAGAGCCGTGTGATAATGTCGCCTGAAAACGCTAAGAATCTGATGTTGACTCTCCGCGACAATATCGCTAAGTATGAAAAAATATTTGGCGAAATCAAACCTAAACAACCTGTTTGTCCCGCTCCGTCGGGTAAAGGTCCCGATGATATTCCTAATCCATTTATGGCTTGACATATATGAAAGAGCATAATTTAACGATTTACAATTCGTTATCACGCAATAAAGAAACTTTCAAACCGTTGAATCCCGAGCATGTCGGAATGTATGTGTGCGGCCCGACCGTATATGGAGACGGCCACCTCGGACATGCACGCCCGGCTATAACTTTTGACGTGTTGTTTCGCTATCTGAAACACCTCGGTTACAAGGTGAGATATGTACGCAATATCACTGACGTGGGTCACCTTGAACATGATGCTGACGAAGGTGAGGATAAAATCGCAAAGAAGGCTCGTCTTGAACAACTTGAACCAATGGAAGTTGTCCAATATTATCTGACACGATTCCATGAGGCAATGGCTAAACTGAATGTTTTGCCACCGTCGATCGAACCGCACGCGTCGGGTCATATCATCGAGCAGATCGAGTATATCAAAAAGATTCTTGAAAGCGGTTATGCCTACGAGAGCGAAGGGTCGGTCTATTTTGATGTGCCCAAATATAACGGTGACCACAATTACGGTGTTCTTTCAGGACGTAACATCGATGAACTTTTGAGCGAGACACGCCAGCTTGACGGTCAAAGTGAAAAACGTAATCCTGCCGATTTCGCGCTTTGGAAAAAAGCGTCACCTGAACATATCATGCACTGGCCATCGCCATGGAGCGAAGGGTTTCCCGGCTGGCACCTTGAGTGTTCGACAATGGGAGAAAAGTATCTCGGCGAACAATTTGATATTCACGGCGGGGGTATGGATCTGAAGTTCCCCCACCACGAGTGCGAGATTGCACAATCGGTAGCTCATAACGGACACCCGACCGTGAAATATTGGATGCACAACAATATGGTGACCATCAAAGGTCAGAAGATGGGTAAGTCTTTGGGTAACTTTATTACACTCGACGAATTTTTTGAGGGTAAACATCCGTTGCTCGAAAAACCGTATTCGCCGATGACTATCCGTTTCTTTATTCTTCAGGCTCAATATCGCTCGACGCTCGACTTCTCAAACGAAGCACTTCAGGCATCAGAGAAGGCATATCAGCGTATGCTTGAGGGTTATCGTCGCATCAACGATTTGAAAGCGTCTGAAACATCGACTGTCGCTGATGAAATCAAAGGGCTTTATACAAGATGTTATGAGGCACTCGATGATGACTTGAACACGCCGATTGTTATCGCACATCTTTTTGATGCGTGCCGCATTGTCAATCTTATCAATGACGGAACGGCAAAAGCTACTGCCGAGGATATTAAAAATCTTCGCGGATTGTTTGATACATTCCTTTTCGAGATTCTCGGAATGAGAGATGAAATGGTTAGTGGAACCGATGCCAACGCAATGAAGCCCTTTGAAGAAGCAATTGATTTGTTGCTGTCAATCCGTTCAGAAGCTAAATCAAAGAAAGACTGGGCGACCAGCGACTTGATCAGGGACCGTCTTGCCGAAATCGGTTTTAACGTAAAAGATACGAAGGACGGATTTGAATGGTCTTTGAAATAAAAGATTATTGATGGAAGCTGAAGAGTTTGCACTCCGCGTCATCAACAATCTACCCTATACACCGACAGGGCAGCAAAAACAATTGATTGCTGCCCTTGCTCGTTTTTGCTCACGGTCGGCATCGCCCAACGGGGTATTTCTGCTGAACGGATATGCCGGTACGGGTAAGACATCGGTGACGGCGGCTCTTGTCAAGACGTTGCGTGATATTAATGTCAAGTCGGTGTTGCTTGCGCCAACCGGGCGTGCGGCAAAGGTCTTCAGCCTATATGCCGGTTATCCGGCTTATACAATTCATCGCCGGATATATCGAAGTCCTACACCGGGAATGAGCCTCGGATCGGGTTGGGCTCAACGGGCTGAAAATAAGTCGATCGATACGCTTTTTGTAGTCGATGAAGCTTCAATGATCGGCGGAAATGACGGGTTCAGCGGAAGTGTGTTGAGCGACCTTGTGTCATACGTTTATTCGGGTGTTGGCTGTCGCTTGATTTTGCTTGGCGACACGGCTCAGTTACCCCCAGTCGGGACAACATCAAGCCCGGCTTTAGACCCGAAGGTGTTGATTAATATGGGACTAAAGGTGACACGTGTTGTGATGACAGAAACCGTGCGTCAACATCGACAGTCGGGAATTTTGTATAATGCCACGGTGCTTCGCAAGATGATGAGGCTCGATCCGTTAGTTCCTCCGTTTCTGACTGTTACGCCGTTTAGTGATGTTAAGGCTGTTGACCCGATTGATTTGGATGAAATCATGGAGCGATGTTACAATCGAGGCGGACTCGAAAACACATTAATGATTACACGTTCAAACCGTCGAGCCGTTGAATTTAATTTGGCAATCAGGTCGCGTATTCTTGACCGGGAGGAGGAGCTGACGCGTGGCGATTTGCTGTTGGTGGCAAAGAACAATTATTTCTGGAGTGCCGGAGTAAAGAATCTTGACTTTATTGCAAATGGCGATATTGCCGAGGTGGTTAAGATTTATGGCACAGATAGCCGAGGCGGATTGCGGTTTGCCGACTTGAAATTGAGGTTCATAGACCGTGATGTCGAACTTGATTGCAAAATTGTGCTTGACTCTTTGACGTCTGACTCGCCGTCGCTTCACCCCGACAAACAAGAACTGCTTGCAAAGATTGTTGTCGAGGATGAAAACAGGTTTACGCCCGACGTGCCATACGAGGCGCGGTTAAGATCGCTGAAAACCGATGCCTATTACAATGCTCTTCAAGTGAAATTTGCATACGCTGTAACTTGTCATAAAGCTCAGGGCGGACAATGGGAAAATGTGTTTGTCGATATGGGATATATACCTCAGGAAGCCTACACAGAGTCTGACCTTTATCGGTGGCTTTACACAGCTACGACCCGAGCGACTGAGTGTTTATATTATGTCAATCCATCGGTAGAAGTGAGGTGAAATGTACAAATTTTGGCAAAAACGGCTGTGATTTAATATTATTTTAGAAACGTACACATATTTTCACTTTGTAGATTCAAAAATAGTATATAACTTTGCAAGTGTAAAAGCAAGACAAAGTTAGCATAATTAGAATTAGTAAAGTTTAGGCAAAAAAATCATTTTGAATTGATTGAACAGATTAATTCTGACAACGATTTGTTAGACATTAAAATATACTTGAATTTTGGTTATGAGGGAGGTGTGCTTCTGTGAAGAAGTACACTTTCATTTTTTTATAGGCACTTTGTATTTGTAAAATGCTTTTGAATTTGTAATTTTGTAGATGTAATAATCAGTAATAAAACACAACAATGGACGAACAAAACTTTCCGGTAAATTTGGGGTTAATCGCTACAACAATTAAGGACTATCTTGATTCAAACGAGTATAACTATCATTATGATGAGAAAGATGAAATATTCGACATGGGTTTTACTCTTGATAATGATCGGGTTAAACTAAGATTCTTTTTTGATGAGGAGCGTGAATGGTTTTCGATGGTTGTATTTCCGAGCCATGCAATACCGGTTGGTAAGGTAAATAAGATTTTGCCTGTGATTAATAATATTAATAGAAAATTGCTGTTCGGTAATTTCTTTGTAGATCCCGAAGACGGCGAGCTGGCATTCAGAATGACGGCAAGTGTTGACAACCGTTCAATTAATGACACGATGGTGGCTGTGATGATGTCAACCGGACTGAATACAATTGACGATCACATCAATGATATAATGAAAGCGTTATATACTGAGTAAATTCAAATATATAAAAGCAGAGAGCCTGTCAACACGACAGACTCTTTGTTAAACTTATAAACCAATCATTATCACATTTCTTGTAATGGAGTCTTTAAGACCAATTACACTATTATAACATCGTAGTGGCTAAAAAAGTTCACAGGATTTTTTATTTTTTTGAAAGGTATGGATATTTTGTTGTATATTGTTTCGATTGTAGTGATTGTAGTCGGGCTTGTGGGGTGTGTTTTGCCTGTTATCCCCGGTCCGATATTGGCGTTTGGAGGGTATTTACTTTTGTTGCTTACTCCGGCGGCTGATGTGATGAGTTGGTATGCGATTGCGATAGCCGGTTTTGTTACATTATTGACTATTGTGTCAGATTTTGTAGTTCCGGTTATTGGCGTGAAGCTGTTTAATGGTACGGCAAATGGCAAGTGGGGTAGTTTTATCGGCGGAATTGCCGGGTTGTTTTTTATGCCGACGGGAATAATTGCGGGACCGTTTTTGGGCGCGCTGTTGGGTGAGCTTATCGGTGGCAATGAATTTGAGTTTGCACTGAAATCGGCAGTCGGGTCGCTGGTCGGATTTTTATGTGGAACGCTTTTAAAGATAGTGGCGGTCATCTACATTGGTTTCCTTGCGATAACAGCTATCGTTGAAACCATACTTTAGATATCAGGCTCCGAAAATTTTCAGGCAGTAGGTCGAAATCCAAACATAGATTATCAAACCGAGAATGTCGTTTGAAATCTGGATGAACGGTCCGGTCGCTAAAGCGGGATTGATGTGAAGTTTTTCGAGAGTCAACGGCACGACCGTACCAAGCAACGTTGCAAACATAACAACTATAAACAACGACAAGGCAACCGATAAAGTAACGGCAAATTCGCCCGGAAGCATCACGAGATTGTAGGCAAATATGACTCCCGATATAATTGTTGCGTTTAGAAGTCCGATGAGTACCTCCTTGCCTAACTGACCGGCGAATTGTTTGATTTCGAGAGAACCGTTGGCGAGTGATTGAACGACAATTGCGCTCGCTTGAACGCCGACGTTACCTCCTGTTCCACCGATGATCGGGATGAACAGGGCGAGAGTAGTCACGGTTGCAAGCTGAGCTTCAAAAGTTGACAGAATTATTGAGGCGAGAATACCTGATGCAATACCAATCAAGAGCCAGGGTATGCGAGCTTTTACTTGTGCAAAGATTGAGTCGTCGGCATCGATGTCAGACGAGATACCCGAAGCGAGCTGATAGTCGCGTTCGCTTGATTCACGCACCTGATCCATGATGTCGTCGACTGTAATTCGACCAACGAGACGTCCGATTGAGTCAATGACAGGCATTGCAACAAGGTCATATTTTTCAAAGTCGAGAGCAACTTCATCGATCGGTGTGTCGGTTTTGACCGATTTAGGATCGGTTTCCATTACGTGTTTGATTTTTGAAACCGAGGGGTGGGTAATCAGCTCTTTGAGAGGGAGGATGCCTTTCAAACGTTGTTCGTTGTCAATGACGTAAACATAATAGATTTCGTCAACATCCTCGGCTTGCATTCTCATCTCTTTGATACACTCGGGCATCGACCAGTTTTCGTTGACGACAATCATTTCCTTGCCCATCAATCCGCCGGCAGTGTCTTCGTCATATTTCAAAAGGTCGATGATGTCGCCTGCCTGTTCAACGTCGTCGATATGGGAGAGAATTTCATCACGTTCTTCCTCGTCCATCTCCTGGATGAGGTCAACCGCCTCGTCGGTGTCGAGGTGGTCGATAATGTTGGTGGCGATATCTTCGGGCGACATATCGCTGAGGAGTCGCTTACGGTCTTCTTCATCAAGTTCCATAAGCACGTCGGCAGCCATGTCGCCTTCAAGCATATTGAACAGAGACTCTCCTTGTTCTTCATCGAGTTCCTGATAAAGTTCCGCAATCTCGGCGGGGTGCATGTCGGCGAGCTCTTGAGTGGCGGCGTCTTTGTCGCCGGTGTCAATAATGTGACGGATGTCTTCTATCTGTTCAGGCTTTAGTTCCTTCATTTTTGTGATGCTTATGGTGATTTAACAGAATGACCGGTTTATTTGGAGAGGTGTGTGCCGATTATCGGCTTGATGAAATCAGCGAAGTCAGTTGAATGAATTGCTCGACCGAAAGTTGTTCGGGTCGCTGACTCCATATAGGGTCTTCAAGGGTTTTGGAGCTGAATTCGGGCGGTAGCATTCCACGCAGGGAGTTTCTTAGAGTTTTGCGACGCTGACCAAAGGATGTTTTGACAACACTTTTGAACAGTCGGGGATCGCATCCGAGATCGTCAACATTGTTGCGTACCATCTTGATAACGCCCGATTTGACTTTTGGCGGCGGGTTGAAAACTTTCTCGTCGACAGTGAAGAGATAGTCAACATTGTACCATGCCTGGAGCAAAACTGATAAAATTCCGCGTGCTTTTGTTCCGGCAGGGGCTGCCAATCGTTCGGCAACTTCGCGCTGAAGCATTCCCGAACAGCATACTACACGGTCTTTGTAGTCGAGTACGTGGAAAAATATCTGAGATGAAATGTTGTAGGGGTAATTGCCAATTACGCAGAATTTTCCATCGCCGGGTACAACCTCATTGAGGTCGAGATTCAAAAAGTCGCGTTCGATAATCCGTCCGTCGAGGTCGGGAAAATTTTCCTTGAGATACTGAATGCTCTCGGTGTCGATCTCAACGACTTTCACATCGTGACCGGCATCAAGCAGAAAGCGAGTGAGCACACCGGTGCCGGGACCGACCTCAATAACGGGCAGTCCTTTGTATTCGTCGAGTGTGGCGGCAATTCGAGCCGCTATGTTCATATCGGTCAAAAAATGTTGGCCGAGCGCTTTTTTAGGTTTGACCTGCATAGTTGTATAATTAAGCTACAAAATTACAAAATTAGATTTAAAATAGATGCACATTAATTAAATTCAATACAAAAAACGGTATACTTTTGTTTTTGAACGGTTAAGTTTGCATTTGTTTGAACAAAAAATATTACCTTTGTGTATCCTCATTAAAAGACAAATGTTTTATTCGTTACGATAAAAATGAGAATTGTAATTCAAAGGGTTAAACGAGCAGATGTGACTATTGATTCGGAAACGGTTGGACAAATTGATCGTGGATTGATGGTCTTGGTCGGAGTAGAGGTAGGCGATGAAGCTGCTGATGCTGATTGGCTTGCGTCTAAAACTGTGGGATTACGAGTCTTTGACGATGAAAATGGAGTGATGAATAAATCGATCGTTGATGTTAATGGAAGAATATTGGCAATCAGTCAGTTTACTCTGACTGCATCGACCCGCAAGGGGAATCGTCCGTCATATATTCGTGCGGCAGGTCATGAGCTGGCAGTTCCGATGTATGAACGCTATTGTGCGGAGCTTGCTCGATTGAGTGGACAAGAACCGGAGCGTGGAATTTTTGGTGCCGATATGAAGGTGTCGCTTGTCAATGATGGTCCGGTGACAATTATAATTGATTCACGATTAAAGGAATGAACGAAGCGAAAAATATAAGTGACTCGTTGACGCTTGCCGATATGCAACAGATTGTTGACAACTGGATTAAGACGGTTGGCGTGCGCTATTTCTCGCCGTTGACTAATATGGCTATTCTTGCCGAGGAAACCGGAGAAGTGGCGCGCCAGATGGCTCGGATATACGGCGATCAGTCGTTCAAACCGGGCGAACAACCTGAACTTGCTGATGAACTTGCTGACCTTCTATGGGTTACGGTTGCTATCGCAAATCAAACGGGTGTCGATTTGACTGATGCGTTCAGGCGTAACATTGAAAAGAAAACACGGCGTGATGCGATGCGCCACAAAAATAATCAGAAATTAAATAATTAAAATTCAAAATATTATGGCAGACAAATATACTGAAGCAATTCAAAGTTTCAAAGTAACCGGCGATGATGTAGCCGTTAAACTTGCTGTTGATAAGATTATTAATGAACATCTCGCCGAAAATAAAAATGGGGATGTCTACAAGTTCTTGTTTAACTGCATTGACCTGACAACTTTGAAATCGACTGATTCACCTCAGTCGGTTGCCGATTTTACCGAGCGAGTAAATGCTTTTGATGAAGAGCATCCTGAGTTGAATAATGTTGCCGCAATTTGTGTGTATCCTAATTTTGCACAGGTTGTCCGTACTGTTCTTGATGTGTCGAGCGTGAAAATCGCTTGTGTGTCGGGTGGCTTCCCTTCGTCTCAAACATTCCCCGAAGTCAAGATCGCCGAAACTGCTCTTGCAATTGACGGAGGTGCCGACGAGATTGATATTGTTTTGAATCTCGGTAACTTTTTTGATGGGGACTATGAGGAGGTGACAACCGAAATTGATGAAATTCATCATGCTTGTCGTGACGCACGCCTCAAAGTTATTCTCGAAACGGGTGCTTTAAAAACTGCTGAAAATATTAAGAAAGCCTCAATTCTTGCACTGTATTCGGGTGCTGATTTTCTCAAGACCTCGACCGGGAAAGAATATCCCGGAGCGTCGCTTGAAGCTGCATATGTGATGATTCAGTGTATCAAAGAGTATCACGAAAAAACCGGACGAATGGTTGGCTTCAAATGTTCGGGTGGCGTTGCTACCACTGCTGAAGCTGTCGCATATTATACGCTTGTTAAAGAAATTCTTGACGAAAAATGGCTGACCAGCCAGTTCTTCCGTATCGGAGCAAGCCGTTTGGCAAATAATCTTCTTTCAGACATTCTTGGCGAAGAAACAAAATTCTTTTAAAAATGAAATATTGGCTTATACTTAATAATCAGCAGGTTGGTCCGTTTGAGACTGACCAGATGTGGCAGGTCGATTTTAATGCTTTGACTCCGGTTTGGTATGAGGGTTTACCCGACTGGGTTCAAGCCAGAGATGTAGAGGAGCTCAGAGCTATCATCATTCAACGTGAGGCGTCAATGATGAATCATTACAACCGACCGGTTTCAAGTTCAGAACCTGTCTATGTTCAGCCTCTTGATGAACACTCAGCGGGGATGAATACAGAGTCGATTCGAGAGCAACCGGCTCAATTCCAGAGTAATATCTCGCCGATGGCTAAGGCTGAAGAACGTCCGTCAAACTATCTTGTTTGGGCAATTATAGTGACAATTCTTTGTAATATAATAATGGGAGTGATTGCCATTATTTTTGCAAGTAAGGTCAACACTGCATTTGATCGCGGAGATGTTGTCGGCGCGCGTCGCAATTCAGACCGTGCGCAATGGTTCATAATCTTTGCGATTGTGCTTGGCGTTATATGGTCGCCATTCCAAGTTGCGCTGGCAATGTTATGATAAGAAAAAATTTGACCGCGGTTTCAGTCGTTATAGCTGTAACCGCGTT
Source organism: uncultured Porphyromonadaceae bacterium (assembly GCA_947174335.1). Taxonomy (GTDB): domain Bacteria; phylum Bacteroidota; class Bacteroidia; order Bacteroidales; family Muribaculaceae; genus CAJUPY01. The sequence goes on from CAMWIM010000030.1 coordinate 27,282, forward strand.
TTTTATTTTGCTCGCATTGGTCAATCCGATGGAATCGAAGTGGATGCCTCGGTGTTTCATTAAGTTTGCAACCGGCTACGATTGTCCGGGTTGTGGGTCGCAGCGTGCAATTCATGCACTACTTCATGGTGATGTTGCAACCGCATTTCGATATAACGGATTGCTTGTGGTATCGTTGCCAGCAATTTTATATCTGGCTGTTGTAACTCTTGGTAGAAGACGATGGGAAAATCTTTACCGAAAGTCAACGTCTAATATTGTGATATATACAGTGCTTGTAATTATAATTCTTTGGATGATAGTGAGAAATCTGTTAGGAATTTAACAATGCCAGTGTAAGAATAAAAAAGACTGCCTCAATGAAGAAGCAGCCTTTTAGTGACTCCTACAGGATTCAAACCTGTAACCTTCTGATCCGTAGTCAGATGCTCT
>CAMWIM010000031.1 GCA_947174335.1 uncultured Porphyromonadaceae bacterium
CTTGGTGTATCGGCTGATATAGTTCTACCCATCTCTGCTGAAAATGCGGTAAGTGTCGATGCTACTGATTCGCTCACATAACGCGCTCCAAGTAGCCCCTTTGTGGCATTTACACCATTAGCCTCAACGTCAACTTGCGCTTTACCTGATGCAAGGTTGGCAGAATAGTCGTATGGAATAGTAAGGAGGATGTCGGCATTCCCGTTTTCGACTTCTTTCATTGCTGCGGAATGAGACTGCGAAACGTTGATTACCGACAGAGCCTCAGCCGCATTTATATCGGCAATAATCCGTCGCGAAAGTTGACTCATATCATTGTCAACTACTGCAACATTAATGTTTTTAACATCGAGATTGGCTACCAATGGAATGAGGAGCATAACCATCAATGGCATCATAAAGATAACCTTGGGCATCAACGGATTATGCTTCATTAATATGATTTCTTTGCGCAGAAGTGCCGCCAATATTCTAAGTTTCATTCTCATCGCGAATTCTTGAATTTAGTGATTGCTAAACCGAGCAGTACGATTGTCATTGAACCCAAAATAACTGTCTCGCGGATAATGTAGCCGAATGGTAGTTGCTGAATCATCAACTTACGCATCGCGCTGATATACCATCGGGCAGGGATAATGGTAGTGATGCACTGCAAGATGCGTGGCATATTGTCAATCGGGAAAATCATTCCCGAGAACATAATGATAGGCACCATAAACATCACTGCCGACACAATTAGTGCGTTCAGCTGTGTGTTGACAATCGTTGAAACTAACAGTCCGATTGACAATGATAACGTGATATATATCAATGACAGAATTATTACGTTGAAAACGCTTGCCGATAATGGTAATTCCAAAACGGTGTAGGCAATTAAAAGCATAATTGCCAGAATGATACACGACAAAATGAAGTAGGGGATTAGTTTGCCCAAGATTATCGTTCCGGGTTTCGTTGGCGAAACGAGCAGCAGGTCCATAGTGCCGTTTTCTTTTTCACGTACAATCGATACGGAAGTCATTATGGCACAAATTAATATGAAAATCATGCCCATAATACCCGGTACGAAGTTATAGGCACTCTTCATTTGCGGATTATAAAGTGTTTGGGTTAATATCGGCGGTTGCGATTGTGACGACCCGGATAAAACACCCTGAATGTAGCCGGTAGATGTCTTGGCTGACGTGGTGTTTGACGCATCAACAATAATTTGTGTATCCAATTTGTCTCCATCAGTTCTGATAAACAGTGCCGCATCAATTTCGCCTGTCCTTAATAGTCGTTCAACATCGCCGGGCGCCGCTTGACCGAGATAGGTAAAATATTCATTTACTGCTAACTTCTGCTCAATATCGCGTGACATATCGGTATGCTTGTCAACAATGGTTACAATTTTGATATTCTTGACTTCGGTCGAGATTGCAAACCCAAAAAGAATGAGCAAAAACAGTGGCATCAACAACGTGATAAACATCGTGCGCTTGTCTCGCACAATGTGGATTGCCTCTTTTTTTATTAATGATCCAAAGATTCCCATTTTATTCTTCTCTTTTAGCTTGTTTGGCGACGATACGGAAAACTTCATCCATCGTTGTGGCGTGATATTTTTCTTTGAGAGCAGTTGGATTATCGAGTGCACTGATTTTGCCGTCAACCATAATTGACACGCGGTTACAATATTCGGCTTCATCGAGATAGTGGGTTGTCACAAAAATTGTCATGCCCTTTGACGATGCCTGATAGATAAGTTCCCAAAATCGACGGCGCGTAACAGGGTCAACACCTCCGGTCGGTTCATCGAGAAAGACGACTTTCGGGTTATGGATTGTGGCGGTCGCAAATGCCAATTTTTGTCGCCAACCAACCGGAATCTCACCGACCAGAGTATTGCGCATATCCTCCATTTCGAGCTCCTTAAATAGGTTTTCCGACGCACTTTTGAACTCCTTGTCGCTCATACCGTAAATAGTTGAGAATAGTCTGAGATTTTGTATGACGGTGAGGTCGCTGTAGAGTGAAAATTTCTGACTCATATAGCCGATGTTACGCTTGATGTCTTCGGCATCGGTCGTAATGTCAAATCCGGCAACAGTTCCTGAGCCCGATGTCGGAAAACTCAGCCCACATAACATTCTCATCGCTGTCGTTTTACCGGCTCCGTTTGCTCCGAGAAATCCGAAAATTTCTCCTTCCATCACGTCGAATGAGATATGATCTACCGCAGTGAACGAACCAAATTTCTTCGTCAAGTCCTTGACTGATATTACTTTCTTCTGGTTATTCATCGCGTGTCAGTTTTATAAACAGGTCTTCAATGTCGCCTTTGGTACGATATATCTTAACATTTTTCAAGCCGTCGGCAGTGAGTTGAGCCGAGACTTGGTCGGGGTCAAAACTGGTATCGGCTACAACGTGGAGCGTGGCCCCGAATGTATAGCAGTTTCGGACTCCGGAAGTCCGGCGTAGGCGGTTGAGCAGCCCGAACATATTGTTGGCAGCCGCACAATAAAGATTTTCGTTGAGATTGTCAACTAAATTGACGGGAGTATTGGTGTCGAGAATTTTCCCCTTGTTAATCATTGCAATACGTTCGCATTGCGTTGCTTCGTCCATATATGAAGTAGAAACAAGAATCGTTATACCCGACTTGCGCAGTTGTGAGAGCATATCCCAAAATTCGCTACGAGACACGGCATCAACGCCCGTTGTCGGTTCGTCAAGTAACAGTACTTCAGGACGATGGATTAACGCACAGCTCAACGCCAATTTTTGTTTCATGCCGCCCGACAAAGCTCCGGCGCGACGATTGGGAAATCGTTCGAGCTGACCGAAAACGGGTGCAATTAGATCGTAATTCTCCTTGATTGATACGCCAAACAGTGACGCATAGAAGTTCAGATTTTCGTTGACGGTCAAATCTTGATACAACGAAAATCTCTCGGGCATATATCCGATTTTTGTCCTGATTTTTTTGTAATCGGTAAGGGCGTTGAGTCCGGCAACATATACTTCTCCCTTATCGGGATTGAGAAGGGTTGCAAGTATGCGATAAAGCGTACTTTTCCCGGCTCCGTCTGGCCCGATTATGCCGAATAATTCCCCTCGTTCAACTTCAAGCGAAATGTCGTCGAGCGCAACTGTCGAACCGTATTTGTGGCTGAGATTCTTTATTTTAACAACGCTGTTCATAGGCGAACTTCACCATACTGACCGAGTTTGAGACGACCGTCATTGTTGACTGCAATCTTTGTCGCATATACCAAGTTTGAACGACTGTCGCGGGTTTGGATAGATTTGGGTGTGAACTCGCTTTCCTGTGAAATCCAAGTAATTGTCCCCGGATATTCATATTGTTCATCCCCGCCAAAATCGGCTATTACAGTCACTTGCTGTCCTAATTTTATGTTGGCAAGCTGACCGACTGTAAAATATGCTCTCAAGTAGATTTTGTTGAGGTCGGCAATTTTGCAGATTGCGCGTCCCGGAGTTGCAAATTCACCCGGTTCGACATATTTCTCAAGTATTGTACCGGTCAACGGTGAGTTGATAATGCTTTTAGTGATTTGATCTTCAATTTGTTCGGTCTGATATTGAATTGCTACCGCATTATCTGAAATCGAATTCCGATTTTTGCCGAGCGTGGATAATAATGCTGTCAATTCACTCTTTAAAACAGTAAGTTGAGACATTGCATCATCGTATTGCTTTTGGGTAGTTGCGCCATCGGCAAGTAATCGACTGAAACGGTCACACTCGCGCTGTTGATTGGCGATTCGTGCACGAAGTGCCGCTGCTTGAGCTGCAACATCGGGCGATGAACTTTCGGTTGCAGAACGCTGTGTCATAAGCTGTTTCTGTTGTAATACCAAAATCGAAGTGTCAATGACTGCGATATTTGAACCGGTCATTATTGTGTCACCCTCGTTGACGTTGACCGACAGAAGCTTACCTGCGGTTTCTGCTGATACGGTGACTGTAGTGGCTTCAAATATTCCTGTGGCATCGAAATCGGGGGTAGAGTTGCAGCCTGTGATGAAAAGTGTAAGAGCAGCTGTGTATAATATATTTTTCATTGATTGAGTGTATATTTGAGGTTATAAATTTCTTGAACTAATTTTATGTGATGATACGTGCTATTGAGTTTTGCGATGTTTTCATCTGTGATTTTTGAGAGTAGGGCAGTGGTGTCGATAATGCCATTTTCAAGTTGAGATTCAGCTGCTTTGCGCACGTTTGATCTAAGAGCGACTATCTTGGCATCATTGTTAATCAAACTGCGCAGGCCCGATATATTTTCCTTGATTGAAGTCGTTTGAATATCAGTGTTAAAAAGGAATAAATCACGGTCGGTATTGATTGTTTCAATGTTAGCCGAGGTTTTGCGTGAGCTATTCTTTTTAGTGTAGAACGAATCAATGTTCCACGAAACTTTTACGCCTCCGATGATGTTAAACGACATCTCGCGGTTAATCATACTATTGAAATAATTCAAACCCGGATAGCCGTAATATGATTGAGCAAACAATCCGATTTTAGGCATAGTTGAAACGTCTGACAGCTCTTGAGAAGCTCGTATGGCTGATATCCGTTTCTCAAACATCTGAAGTTCAGGACGATTATTTTCGTTATTTATGTTTAATGTGTCATCGGGGCAAATCAAGTCAACCTCATTGAGCGATTCTCCGATAAAAAGTTCCAATCCACGTTTATAAGATTCGACCGCAAACCGAGCTTGAGTGATTGTTTGCTCAAGTTCAAGTGCCTGAGCTTCAACCATGTCAACATCGCTCTGCATGGCTGTGCCATTGCGCAACATAGCTTTAAGTCGATCAAGATTCGCAGTTAGCAGATTGAGGGTTGTTGTAGATTGAGAAATTTGTTCATTGCCAAGAAGTATGGCAAAGTATAGATTTTCAACGCGTTGTCTAACGCTGTAAAGCTCAACATCAAGAGCCGATGTTTCAACTTCATTTTGATTGCGTGCAATCTCGCGACGGGCTTTAGATATACCTCCGTCCCAAATCGCTTGATTTACATCAATTCCAACTTTATATTGAAACTTTCCGAGACCTTTCATCTCTTGACCGAATTGCGACATTATTCCTGACAATGCCGACGGGAATGATGGAACAACATTTTGTCCGGTTACTTGACCGTAAACGCCTATCCGTGGCAACCAACCTTTGTTGATGTCAGACAACGAGATTTCGAGAGTAGTGTTGAGTAGAGCATACTTCCTGATTGCCGGATAGTTAGTCTCTGCTTTGCTGACACAATCTTCGATTGTTAATGTTGATGAATTGGCATGAAATGCTTGGACAACAAGCAATAAGCCTAAAATAATAAATCGATTCATAACTGTCATGGTTTCAATTTTCGCATGATTGTATCAAAATTTTCTCTTTTTCTCATTTCGACAAACTGCTTTCCGTTCGCCATACAGTTGTTAAGAACACTGTTTACAATAGGCGATGCAAGATAGGGTAGTACATTGAGCGAGGCAATGTCAAGCATTAACATTCGCGCATCTATATGACGGCAAATACCGGCAGCCACTGAACGGTCAATCTTGTCCTGCAAAATATTGAAAAATACGGGCGCATTAATAACCAACTTATCCAGCAGAACTTTTACTTTGTCGGGATTGCTATATATTTCACGTATTACAAAATGAGGTAAATCAGGATTGGATGAAATGAAATCGAGATGACGGTCGATGATGTTTTTTATCAGCCGGTCGAGAGATTGCTCACGGTCGGTTACAGATATCATCAGGGCATTGACAAGAATCGTTATTTTGTCAGTGATTATTCTGTTAAACAATCTATCTTTTGTCCTGAAATAGTAGTGAAACATGGCATGAGTAACTCCGGCAGCTTCGGCAATAGAGGTAGTCCTTGCTCCGTCAAACCCCTTGGTCATAAACTCTTGCTCAGCTGCCTTAAGTATCAGTTCTTCAGTGTTTTTATTGCTAACTTTATTATCTAACATAATTAACTAACAAATTTGTTAGTGCAAAATTAGACAAAACTTTTTAATTGCCAAAATTAATTTTAAACTTGCAGTGATTATTTAAAAAAAGTGCGTTGATTTTTTAACGCACTTTTAATTTTTATGTGTGTAGTACTAATACACATATATTAAATATACATATTGTAAAATGGTATTTGAGATTGGTTAGATTAATCCAATCGACCTTCATCGTCGGCGGTATGTTTTCAATGTCGGGAAAAATGCATCCGGCATATGTTCAACCTTGTATGAGTCGGGTGAACCAACGATGTAGATTACATCAAATTGTGGTTCATGAGGCAGTCTTGTTGCATGAAGATAGGCGTTTGCAGCACTGATGATTCGGGATCTTTTAGCCTTGTTAATGTCGGTTTCGGGGTTGTAATCATCGTGTAATCTTGACTTTACCTCGACAAAAACGACACGATTGCCTTTCATTGCAACTATATCAAGTTCGTAGTGGCCAATGCGCCAGTTTCGGTCGCGGATAGCATATCCCAGAGAAACAAGGTGGTCCACTGCCATATTTTCTCCCCATTTCCCATAATCGTTGTGTCGTGCCATATAGCTTTCTTTAAATTTTCATCGCAAAAATACTAAAAATAATGGAAGATTTGCTACTTTTGTAATAAAATCAAATTTTGATTAATTTGATCGACTTCAAAAATTAAAAAGAAACTGTTTAAAATGAGAAATTTTACTACTGTCGATGATATCGGTGATTTGCATAATGCTGTTAAACAAGCACTTGAAGTTAAGCAAAACCGATTTGCCTACCAAAATCTCGGTCGTAATCGTACGCTTTTGATGATTTTTTTTAATTCATCATTACGCACCCGTCTTTCAACCCAAAAAGCAGCAATGAATCTCGGAATGAATACGATCGTTCTTGATGTTAACCAAGGTGCGTGGAAACTCGAAACCGAACGAGGCGTGATTATGGACGGAGACAAGCCCGAACACCTTTTGGAAGCGATTCCCGTCATGGGTTGTTACTGTGATGTTATAGGTGTGAGAGCCTTTGCCGGATTCACTTCAAAAGATGACGACTACTCTGAAAAAATCATTAACCAATTCATCAAATATTCAGGCCGTCCGGTATTCTCAATGGAGGCTGCCACACGTCACCCACTTCAGTCGTTTGCCGACCTCATAACAATCGAAGAATACAAAACCGTTCAACGTCCCAAAGTTGTATTGACATGGGCTCCTCATCCCAAAGCACTCCCTCAGGCTGTGCCAAACTCATTTGCTGAGTGGATGAATCGTACCGACTACGAATTTGTAATCGCTAACCCCGAAGGCTATGACCTTGCGCCACAATTTGTTGGCAATGCAAAAGTGTATCACAACCAAGATGAAGCATTGCGTGGCGCCGACTTTGTATATGCCAAAAACTGGTCGGCATACCAAGATCCAAACTATGGCAAAGTCATATCTACAGATCGCAACTGGACAATTACAACCGAGAAAATGGCATTGACCAACAACGCCTACTTCATGCATTGTCTCCCGGTAAGACGAAATATGATCGTTTCAGATGATGTAATCGAGAGCGAACGCTCACTTGTGATTCCCGAAGCCGCCAACCGCGAAATTTCGGCTCAAGTCGTCCTGATGCGAATTTTACAAAGTTTATAAATAATTAACTATATTTACATTGAAAAGTCAAGATGATGTCATTCATCTTGGCTTTTTCTTATAAATAATTATGCAAAAAGCAAACAAAAGCAAATTAAACACGAATTGCCTTGTTAAGTTCAATAAAAAGTATTAATTTTGCAGGTAATACACCTCTTGTAATAGAGAGCCTCGCAAATTAACCATCTCTCGTAGATGAGTAAACAAATTATAGACCAGTCAACTTATAAAAGTCCAAGTATTACTCCAACTTTTATAAGAAATCAGGTAACTGCTTGTAATGTTGAGAGATACACTTGCATGCAGGACTAAAACTATTTTCTCATCCCAAATAACACCATAAATGGCAAGCGAAGAAGTCGTCAAATCTGCCAAGACAAATTCCGAGTGGTTTGTCCTTCGCGATCTCAAACGACCGAATGCGCTCAAGCGGGCATATTCCGAACTCGCCGACTTTGGATTTGAAGTGTTTACCCCTCTCCAAACGGTTGTTGTAGAACGAGGTGGACGTCGGGTTAGAGAACAACGACCGGTGATCAACGACCTCTTGTTTGTACACTCGACCCGCGAAAAACTCGACCCGATAGTACAATCGACCGACACCCTCCAATACCGTTTTGTCAAAGGCGCTCCAGCCGGAACCGTCCAAACAGTCAGAACCGACGACATGAACCGATTCATTGAGGTTATCCAATCGACCGACCGTCCCCGATTCTATTCACCCGAAGAAATCACTCCGGCGATGATCGGTAAAACCATCAAATTGGTATGCCCCGGACTACTCAACGGACAAACCGGTACCCTTTTGAAAATCAAAGGCTCAAACAAAAAACGACTCTTGGTTCAACTCCCCGGCATCCTCTCCGCCGCCGTCGAAATCTCCGCCACCGACTTTGTCGAAGTCGAATGAAACTGAGTTTAATATATTGACTCGTATTGCCAAATCGATTAAAGTTTGCGAACAATCACAAACAACATGTCAGAATCTCTAAGAAATAAAACATTCAAGGGTACAGTTTGGAGTACTTTAGAACGATTTTCAACTCAAGGGATTGCTTTTGTTGTTATGATTGTTATGGCGCGTATTTTAACGCCTGAAGATTATGGGCTGGTAGGAATGCTAACTATCTTCATAGCTATATCTCAATCACTTATTGATAGTGGATTTTCACAGGCTCTAATTCGAAAACAGGATCGCAAAGAAATAGATAATTCAACAGTTTTTTATTTCAATATCGCCGTAGGTCTGATATTGTATATAATACTATTCTTATGCGCTCCTCTCATAGCGAGATTTTATAACGAACCATTGCTTATCCCACTTACCCGAGTTATATCCCTTAGTGTCGTAATCAACTCTTTTGTTGTAGTGCAAAGAGCACTGCTAACGACTGAACTCAATTTTAAAACACAAGCTAAAGCCTCTCTATCTGCCGCAGTCATTTCCGGTATCGTAGGAATAATTATGGCATATTCAGGTTATGGGGTATGGGCAATAGTGTGGTATCAAATTACAAATTTATTTGTAAATGTTGGATTGTTATGGATTTTCTCTAAATGGCGTCCCCAGATTACGTATTCATGGAAATCCTTTCGTGAATTATTTGGATTTGGCTCTAAACTTGCGATATCAGGAATTATAGATACACTATATAATAATATATATCTGATTGTTATCGGGAAAGTTTTTAAAGCATCTGATCTTGGATATTACACTCGTGCTCAGCAATTTGCGGCATTCCCATCCTCAAATATAACCGGAATAATACAAAGAGTAACCTTTCCTGTGTTATGCACAATTCAAGATGATGACGACAGGCTTCGTATAGTATATCGAAAATTTCTTCGTTTATCAGCCTTTGTAATCTTTCCATTAATGATTGGATTAGCAGTATTAGCGAAACCACTAATACTGTTATTGCTAAAAGAACAATGGGCATTTGCAGCTACACTTCTATCCATTATTTGCCTTCAATTAATGTGGTATCCAATCCATGCTATAAATTTAAATTTACTTCAAGTTAAAGGACGAAGTGATCTTTTCTTGAAGCTTGAAATATGGAAGAAATGTATTGGTATAATTATTTTATGCATTACACTCCCTATCGGGCTTGTAGCAATGTGTATTGGTGGAATAGCATCATCAATAATCTGTCTAATCATTAATACACATTATACCGGCAAGTTAATTGAAATGGGATTTTTTCGACAGATGCGGGATCTACTTCCCTCATTACTTTATTCATTTACAATGGGGTGTGTAGTATTGATTTCAATACATTTTATTCCTTTAATATCATTTAAATTGATCGTTGGTATTGCAGTTGGGGTTATCTACTATTTTATAGTAAGTAGACTTACCAACTCCCCTGAACTGATTGAGCTCCGGTCGCTAATAAGTAAATAAGACTTCTATGGATATAGAAAAAAATAAACAGATAACAGTAACATCGCCTCTTCTTCCACCATTAGAAGAATTTATCCCTTATCTTCAAGATATATGGGATAGAAAATGGATAACTAATAATGGTCATTACCATCAGGAACTTGAGAAAGAGTTATGTCGTTATCTTGGCGTTAATTATATCAGCGTGTTTACAAATGGGACGTTGCCACTTATAACAGCGTTGCAAGCGCTCAGAATAACAGGAGAAGTAATTACTACTCCTTATAGTTTTGTAGCTACAACTCATGCGTTGTGGTGGAATGGAATAAAACCTGTTTTCGTAGATATTGATCCAACCACAGGGAATTTGGATCCTAACAAAATTGAGGCTGCAATAACTCCCAAGACTACTGCTATTATGCCAGTTCATGTATATGGCAATCCATGCGATGTTGATGCAATTCAAGCTATCGCTGATAAATATGGTTTAAAGGTTATCTATGACGCAGCCCATGCTTTTGGTGTAAAAATAAATGGGAAATCAATTTTAAAAGCCGGCGACATATCAACTCTTTCATTTCATGCCACGAAAACATACAATACTGTTGAAGGTGGAGCATTAATAAGTCATGATGAAAAAACGAAACAACGAATTGATCAACTGAAGAATTTCGGTTTTGTATCAGAAACAGAGGTCGTTGCGCCTGGCATTAACTCTAAAATGGATGAAATAAGAGCCGCCTACGGATTATTAAATCTTAAGCATGTTGATGATGCGATAAACTTAAGGCATAAAGTTGTGAATAAGTATCGTGAAGCCCTTTCCGGAGTGAAAGGAATTCGGATGTTTGAAGAGCGTCCTGATGTGACATACAACTATTCTTATTTCCCTATTTTCGTCAATGCAAAGGAATATGGAATGACACGCGACGAACTCTACTTTAAGATGCGAGATCATAATGTATTAGGTCGTAGATATTTCTATCCACTCATCAGTAACTTCGCAACATATAATGGACTTCCATCTGCGGCTCCATCAAACCTACCTGTTGCCACTCGTATGGCAAATGAGGTAATATGTCTGCCGATGTATCATTCATTAACTGAAGATGATATTGCAAAAGTAATAAGTTGTATCAAGTAAAAAATCACGTCTTAAGTCATCTTTAAATAATGCTTGTAAAATGAAAACGGTTATAACATACGGAACATTTGACCTCTTACATCAGGGACATATCAATTTGCTAAAAAGAGCAAAAGAATTGGGTGATTATCTGATTGTAGGAGTTACAAGCGATAATTATGATAAAGAACGAGGGAAACTCAACGTTCGTAACAACGTTATGGAACGTATTGAGTCTGTCAAAAAAACAGGTCTTGCAGATAAAATTATTATAGAAGATTATATCGGCCAAAAGATTGATGATATTCAAAAATATAATGTTGATGTATTTGCAATCGGGAGTGACTGGAAAGATAAATTTGATTATTTAAAAGAGTTTTGTGACGTTAAGTATTTAACAAGAACCGAGGGTATAAGTTCTACGATATTACGAGAACAAAGTGCCAATAATGTTAGAATTGGGATTGTTGGGTGCGGACGTATAGCTTCTCGTTTCTTATCTGAGACTGAGGTTTTAAATGGCTTGAATATTGTTGGTGTTTACGACATTAACGATGACGCATCTAAAGAATTAACAAAAGGCCATCCCGAAATTTTTATTCATAATAATTTAGAGGACCTGCTTAAATCAGTAGATTCGGTCTATATAGCAACCCCACACTTAACCCATGAATCAATCATAAACGCATCCCTTGACAATAATGTACATGTTCTTTGTGAGACTCCGTTGGTTCTCAACGGTGAAATAGCAAAAGAACTATATAACAAAGCAAAAAAGAAAAGTTTAGTTCTAATGGAAGCTAATAAAACAGCTCATTGTCCGGCGTTTAACCACTTAATTGTAATGATAAAAAGTGGAATAATCGGGGAGGTTGTTGATGTTGAGGCTTCATTATCTAAATTATGGGTTGAAAAAAAGTCGCTGAGAGAATTTGACCCCCTTCAAGCCGGAGGATCAATGTATGAGCTTGGTAGTTATCCTCTTTTACCTATTGTAAAACTCTTAGGATCAGAATTTGAATCGGTTAGTTTCTATTCAAGAATAAAAGAGGATGTTGATTTATATACAAAAGGGATTTTAAGATATAGACATGCAACTGCATCTTTTAAAGTTGGGCTTGGAATCAAGACTGAAGGTAATTTAGTTATTTCAGGAACGAAAGGTTATGCCTACGTATCTTCTCCATGGTGGAAGACCGATTATTTTGAATTACGATATGAAGATCAAAATCAAAATAAAAAGTTTTTCTATAAATGGGATGGAGCCGGCTTACGTTATGAGATCCAAGAATTTATTTCTTGTATATTAAATAAGCGCATGAGTTCTTGTAAGTTTAGTCCTTCTGACTCAATTTTTATGGCAACCATAATGGAGAACTTTACAAAGAGAGTTAACTTCTATACATTATGAAAAAAAACGCAATTGTCACCGGCGGTTCATCGGGCATTGGCCTTGGCGTAGTAAAAATGTTACTATCAAAAGGTTATAAAGTATATGTAACATATAATAAAAATATACCCGATATTAAATCTGAGGATTTAGTCGCAATTAAGGCTGACCAAACCAATAGAGCAGACGTTTATAGATTTGTATCTACTATAAAAAAAGAAAATATTAAAATCGATTGTATTGTCTGCAATGCTGGAGTAACAATTCGTAAACCATTTGTTGATATGACAGATAGCGATTGGGACACAATGATGGAAGTTGCCGTAACATCCCACGTAATTATTTTAAGGGAATTGTTCAATATCATAAATCCCAATAGCCGTATCATTTTTACAGGTTCACAGATGGGAATAAACCCACATGCAACTGTATTGGGATATGGTGTTTCCAAGGCTGCCGTTCATGCTCTTGTTAAAAATTTAGTGAAAGAATTTGATGAAACCGGGACAACTGTTAATGCCATTGTACCCGGTTTTGTTGATACAGAATGGCAAAAAGAAAAGCCAAAAGAAATTAGAGACAATATCTGTAAAAAAACGGCTCTCCATAGATTTGCCTCTGTTGACGAAATTGTAGATGCTTATCTTTTTTGCATTGATAATCCTTATGTTAACGGCAGTCTAATCGAGGTTAACGGTGGATATTCATATAAATAATAAAATATGAGTCCTTCTAAGTTTGTCCATTTAATTTTATACATTATCCTAATTATTACATTAGGAGGATGTAAAAAGGATGAACTTATTATAAATGAGGACCCGATTGTTACTGAAGATTTCAGAAACAAAATAATTGCACATCGAGGTGTTTGGATGAATAACTATTTAGAGCAAAATTCCCTAAACGCAATAAATCTAAGCAAAGGCTTGGCCATATGGGGATGTGAGATAGATATTCGAGAAACAATTGATGGTTGTTTAATTCTATCCCACGATTCTGTTATTTCAAATCTCGAAATAAAAAAACACACATACCATGATTTAAAAATAGCCGCAACAAAGGAAGGACGAGATCTTGCCACATTAAACGAGGCTTTAATACTCCTTGAAGAAATTGGGGGGAATATGGTAGTTGAAGTAAAAGAGGCAAATGTTTCACGGATAAAACAAGTTGTAGATTTTCATCCTTCTCTAAAGAACCACTTGTCTTTTATGTCTTTTTCAAAGGAAATATGTAAATCGCTAATTAATAACGAATTAAAGCCCACGTATTTATTAAAGGACAATAATTCAATAAATTATAACGAATTAATAAAAGATGGATATAGTGGAATTGCTATAGATAGAGCGGTATTAGGAAAAGATTTGAATATTTTTCATAAATGCAAAAATAATAAACTGAGTGTTTTAGTCTGGACTATAAGAAATAGTCCGGAGATTTTTAGTTATATAAATTTGGGGGTGGATTATGTTATCACTGACATTCCCCAAGATTTATAGTTTAATAATATGAAAAAAAACATATTCGTTTTCCCTTGTGGATCGGAAATTGGTTTAGATATATATAGTTCGATAGAATATTCTACCCATTTTAATTTAATTGGAGGATCATCTGTCGAGGATCACGGAATGTTTGTCTATGATAACTATATTGATGGCATTCCTAATATTTCATCACATGATTTTATTAGCACATTAAAAGATATTGTAAAAAAATATTCTATTGATGCGATTTACCCGGCAATGGATTCTGTAATTGAGCGTCTTAAATTACATGAAAAAGAGCTCGGCTGTAAAGTCATATCATCACCTTATGATACAACAAAAATTTGTTTATCAAAGCGTTTAACATATAATACACTTTCAGGAGTTGTTCGAGTTCCCATCGTATATGAAATTAACGAGATCTCTAAATTCCCTGTATTTGTAAAGCCCAATATCGGATATGGCTCACGTGGTGCAAAAGTTATCAAAAACGCCTTTGAATTAAGACAGCTCTCCACCGAAGAAGATTACGTTATATGCGAATATTTATCCGGTGAAGAATATACAGTTGATTGTTTTAGTGATTTCGAGGGTAATTTGTTATATGCAAATGCGCGAAAACGAAATCGAATTAAGTTTGGCATAAGTGTAAACACCTCATTTGAAAAAGACCAGCGAGAATTTCAAGAATTTGCAACAAAAATAAATTCTCATCTAAAATTCACAGGAGCTTGGTTTTTTCAGGTTAAACGAGATATAAACGGGCAGCTCTGTCTCCTTGAAATAGCAGCACGACTGGGTGGGTCGTCACTCCTATCTCGGGCAATTGGTGTCAACCTTGCATTACTATCAGTTTTTACAGCCTTTGATATGAAAGTCTCCATTTGTAAAAACTCATATAACGTTATATTAGATAGAGCATTAAATGCGAAATACATTTCTGATATAAAATACGATAAAGTTTATGTCGATTTTGATGATTGTCTTATTATAGACAAATCTAAAGTCAACACTAAACTGATTGCATTTCTATATAAATGTCGAAACGAGAATGTAAAAGTCATTCTGTTAACTAAACATGATGGAGATTTAAATTCAAAACTCTCGAAATTTGCACTAACTTCAATTTTTGACAATATTATACACATTCCCCACACTGAGAATAAGGTTGAAAAAATTACAGGGAATGCTATTTTCATAGATGACTCTTTCGCCGAACGCGAAAATGTAAAAAATAGTCTCGGAATTCCGGTTTTTTCACCCGATATGATTGATGTATTAATGTAAGCCTATGAATCTCGATATAAAGGGTGTTCAGTCACTGCTACTTAAAATGGCGATTGAAATTCGCAATATTTTAGAGGATAATAATATTCCCTACTTCATCACATACGGCACCCTATTAGGTGCAGTCAGACATGAGGGTTTCATCCCTTGGGATGACGACTTCGACTTCTATATTACTGAAGACTATTATGACGATGCAATTAATTTATTAAGAACTCATCTCCCTAAAAGATATTTCTTAGAAGATGAATTATCTGAGCCACTATATTTTCACGGATGGGCTCACGTAAAAGACAACCTGACCGAAGTCGATTTTACACTTTATCCTCAGGATGGAATTTACAATAATAAAGGACTTTCTATCGATATTTATAAAGCATATTTGCGCAAAGAGTCTCAAGAACATAACTTTCGCATTGAGCAACATATTGAATACCTTACAAGAAAATTTACTAAGGGTCTTATTTCTGAAGATTTATATCACGAAAAGGTTAATCAATTAAAAAGCGAGCTGCTTAAAGATCAATCAGAGGGAAACGATAAAGATGTTTATGTTTTTCCATCAATATATAATGATCGTATATACCCCGATGAACTTTTCCCGCTGTCAAAATATAAATTTGAAGATACATACTTCTTAGGACCCAAGAACGCTGATGTGTTTCTACACAGATGTTATGGCGATTACATGAAATTGCCTCCTGTTGAAAAAAGAAAGCCTCATTATTCAACGGTGACATTAAAAGATTAATCAGCGCTTAACAACTACTATAATAATTCGTCATACGATATGATTTGTTCTGACATTTTATCCCGAATTCAAATTATTGAAGAGAAATGTAAAACAATATCACCCATTGTTGCCGTAAGATGTACAACATTTAATCATGGTAACTTTATACGAAAAACTCTTGACGGATTTATTATGCAAGAGTGTAAATTTCCATTCGTTGTTATAGTCCATGATGATGCTTCAACCGACGAAACTCCCAAAATCATTCAGGAATATGCCGAAAAATATCCTGATATAATATTACCGGTTTTAGAAAAGGAGAATCAGTATTCCAAACACGATGGTAATTTTAGGAAGATAATCAATACCGCTTTAAATGCTACCGGATGTAGATATATCGCAATGTGCGAAGGCGATGACTATTGGACTGATCCATCTAAACTACGAATACAAATAGACTTTCTTGAGAAAAATCTGGAATATGGCATGTGTTTTCATAACGTGGACTATTATAATCAAGGTGACAATGTTTTGATTCGTAGAAAAAGCAATTATAGACATAGTCGTGAAGTCCCGGCAAAGGATATTATCATGGGCGGTGGCGGTTTTTGTCCAACTTGTTCTTTAGTCTATAGACGTTCTTTACTAAATAATTATCCGGAATTTGCGCTGAATTACTATGTCGGAGACTACCCGTTGCAAATATATTTTGCGTTGATTAGTAAAGTCTACTACTTTAATCGTGTAATGGCGGTTTACCGTGTTAATAACCCGACATCATGGACCACAACTACCAGCATATCTAACTTAGGAAAAGAGAAATCACTTGAAATATTAAACACGTCGATTGAGTTTCTTGAAAACTTTGACAAATTTTCAAACCTTAAATATCACACCGTTTTTAACAAAAGAAAAAATAGGAATAAATACGATGCATATTTCGAGATGAAGGAATATGGTGCCGCTCTAAAATATTTACCTTTAGACTTATATGAGATCTGCCGATATCTATCTTGTATATTTAATGTATATAAGATTTCAGTGAGGATAAAAAGGTTTTTCTATGAAAGAAAAGGATAATGTTGGGAAATATAATCAATGCTACGGATGTGGTGTCTGCAGTGTTATTTGTCCTACTGAAATAATTGATATCAGGCTCAATGAGGATGGGTTCCTAACACCGCATATATCAAATAATGATAAATGTATAAATTGCGGTTTGTGTTTGCGTGTGTGCTCCTATAATAAGGAGAATCTTTTTGAAAACATCAAACCAGTGGCATCTTTTGGAGGTTGGAGTAACAATCCTGAAAACAGACTGATTGCATCTTCAGGAGGGATTGCCGGTGAAATATCCTATTTACTTGTACCCCAAGGCTTCAATGTATGTGCTGTTGAATATGACACAGAGTCAGGAACCGCAAAACACTTTATAACTGATAAATTAGATTGTTTACATAAAGCTGTCGGTAGTAAGTATATACAAAGTAATACCTTACCGGCCTTTAATTCGTTTATAAAAGGTAAAAGATATCTCATAATAGGTACTCCTTGCCAAATCGATACTTTACGTAGATACATTTCCATCAAAAAATTAGATGGCGAATTTGTATTCGTTGATTTCTTTTGTCATGGCACTCCATCATATTTAGCATGGGAAAAATATTTGGAGATCATAAAAAAACAAATTGGCAATATTACATTTATAAATTGGCGAAATAAAAAGACCGGTTGGCATGACTCTTGGGCAATTGGAGCAAATTCTGACGACAATAGTTCAAATCAAACAAACAGCCAATTCAAATACTATTCTCGGTTTACCAAAGGAGATCTTTTTTATAACCTTTTCTTGGGTGATTATTGTATGAATCCTGCGTGTTGTGATGCCTGTAAATATAAATACGATCATTCCTGTGCCGATATTCGCATTGGCGATTTCTGGGGCCCGACATATAAGAAAGATGAGAAAGGTGTAAGTTCAATTGTAACATTTACTCAGAAAGGTAATGATATTATTGAGCAACTTAAAGATTCATGTACAATTATTCCATACCCATTTACTCAAACTGCTGAAGGGCAAATGAAAAAAAATGTTAGTCCATCTTTCTTCACTCCTTTAGTAATGAAAATGCTAAAATCAAACGAGCCGCTAAATCTTCCTCTATTAAAAATAATTTTCTTTTTTAGATTTTTATGCGATATCCCCTTGCGAGTTTTATTAAAACTAAAATCAATTATTCGAAATAATGCCTGAAAAGGTTGGGATAATTACAATGCATAGAGTCCTGAATTTTGGTTCAGCACTACAAGCTTATGCCCTTCAGACGGCAATTGAACGCTTAGGTTTTGTTGTTGAGATTATTGACTACTTATTCCCTAATGAATACCATCTATCTCATCAACAAAAAAAATCTCTATGGAAAAAATTAACCGATGGTAGATTTTGGTATAAGTTAAGATACCATTTAGCTCTAAAAACTTGGCTTTCTTGGGAAGAACAAGAAAAAAAATTCAAAGAGTTCTATACAAAATTCTTTAAATTGTCTTGTACCTACCGGAATTATACCGATTTAGCAAATAATCCACCTCTATGCGATTATATTTGTATTGGTAGCGATCAGGTTTGGAACTACAAACATACGTGTGGCGATGTTGCCTTTTTAGGTGCGTTTGCCGATAACTCAACTCAAAGATTCTCTTATGGGTCAAGTTTTTCTCAAAAGAAAATCAATGACGATGAATATAAATCTTTTAAAATCGAACTACCCGAATTTAAAGCAATCAGCGTAAGAGAGACCTCGGCGATTGATATAATAAAAAAAATTTCAGGTAAGGATGCTTCGGTAGTTGTTGACCCGGTATTTCTCATTTCAAAATCTGATTATGTTGCATTGGCTAATTTATCTTCTTGTAAAATTAACGAAAAATATATTCTTGTTTATATTCTTGAATATAACTTTAATCCTCATCCTTTTGCCGAACGTATATTAAAACATATTCAAGACCAAACCGGTTATAAAGTCATTTATGTTTTGTGTGGTGGTATCCCAACTCATAAATTAAATAATTCAGAGATCATTTCTGATGCCGGTCCAATAGATTTTGTAAATCTCATTTCCAATGCCGAGGTTGTCATTACAAGTTCGTTTCACGGGGCGGCCCTTTCTTTAATATTGGAAAAGAATGTATATGCTATTACCGATTTTAAAAGTAATGACGACCGATTGACTAATCTCTTTTCAGTATATCATATATCAGAACACCTTTTTAATAACACTGATGATATAACTAAATTCAAATATGAAGCAATCGATTATAATTTAACGAGAAATTATATCGAAAAATTTAGGACTTCCTCGTTGAATTATTTAAAAAGTGTCCTAAGCTAATATTTCTGATGGTTGTAGCAGAACGCATAAATAATTATCGGTATATCAAGAAAAATACTATTGCAACAATGGTATTATTTTTCATATACCCTATTGCTGCAATTCCATTTATAGTTCAAGGTATGCTCAACAATAAACGTTGGGCGTTTGTATTGTGGGCATTCTTTATGGGGCTATTAGGGCTTCTCTATCCCCCCACCGGTGACCTATACAGATATACTACTGATTTTCTTTCGGTGAAAGGTGTCAGTTGGGCTGAGTTTAAATTTTTTTTGACGCTCAAGCAAGATTGGTTACTCCCTTATATCTCTTATATAATAGGCAAATTAGGTCTTAATTTTGATTTGTCCAGGTTTATATACAATTTTGTATCATACCTATTATTAGGGCTATTATATACTGATATAACAGATTCCAACCCTCACTACTCGAAAAAAAATGCAGTTTTATTTTTAGGCACATTTATTATTTTCTCAATCGGGGCATATACTATAAGATTTTCGGCATCAACAGTCCTTTTTGCCTATGGAGCTTACAATGTTGTTTATAAAAGCAAGAAATCCGGTTGGATTTTCGTAATACTCGCTTTTGTAAATCACTTAACTTTTATCGTCTTTGCTATTGCGCTACTGTTTCATAAGTCTCGCAGTCTTGCTTTCAGTAAAAAATTAGTTATATTTTTAATTATATTTAGCTTTACAGTTGACAGTAGTTCCCTGATTAAATTATTCTCATTTCTGCCATTAGATATAATCGATCACTATTCAATTTATCTTGATGGTTATTGGGCTAAGGAATATTTAAATGATCATTCGTTTCTATATAGATTGCAAATGACTATAACGTCATTAGTTTCTTATGCGGCTGCAATAATTTATATTTTAACTTATGATAAATATAATAAAGGAATCACACTCGTAAATAGTGTCTTATTGTTGACAACATTAGTTACACCATTTGCAACTATCGCAACGCGATTTGTGGGCGTTCTCTTTATTTTTATCAAAATCCATTTTCTAAGTATCTATAAAAATACAAAGTCATATAAAAAATACTTGATGGCTCTCTTTTTATTAACAATGTTCTCAAATGCAATGGGATTATGGGCGTCAAGAAGACAATTAGCGGTGAGCGATATCAAAATAATTGCCTATAGCTCAGTGCCACAAATTTTGACTCATACATATTCCGAAAAATGGATTAATTCAATTGTATATGACAATGGAGATTTTAAACACGACTAAAACAAACAATATGAATACCGAAATACCGTTCAATAAGCCCTGTGTCTTACCTGATAGCGAAAAGTTACTTATTGAGGCGCTACATTCAGGAAAGCTCTCGGGCAATGGTGAATTCACAAAAAAATGCCAGACTTTTTTTGAAGAAAAATATCATTTCCCTAAAGTTCTGCTGACAACATCCGGAACCGATGCTTTGGAAATGGCTGCACTTCTGATTGGAATTAAAGAAGGTGATGAAGTGATTGTTCCGTCATATACTTTTGTATCTTCAGCTTTGGCTTTTACTCGACAAGGTGCAAAGATCGTTTTTGCCGACAGCGAAAGTGATACACCCAATATTGATGTGTCGCAAATCGAGAGGCTCATCACTCCTAAAACAAAGGCTATTGTCCCTGTTCATTATGCAGGTGTCTCTGTTGACATGGATAAACTTATTGAAATTGCAAAGCGACATGGAATCTATGTTATTGAAGATGCGGCTCAAGCAATAGACTCTTATTATAAAGGCTGTCCTGTTGGCTCTTTGGGCGATCTCGCTTGTTTTTCTTTTCATGACACTAAAAATATTACTGCCGGAGAAGGTGGTATGCTTGTCGTGAATAATCCTGAGTTTATTCGACGTTCTGAGATTATTTGGGAAAAAGGAACTAACCGATCTGAGTTCTTCCGAGGTGAAGTTAATAAATACGGTTGGGTAGATACTGGTTCCTCTTTTTTACCATCTGAACTTAATGCTGCAATGCTCTATTCTCAGCTTATCCATCTTCAGGAAATCCAATCGCGCCGAATTGAAATCTGGAATAAATATTACGATGGATTAAAATCTCTCGCTTCAGAAGGAAAATTTAATTTGCCTTTTATTCCTGAGTATGCTACTAATAATGCCCACATGTTTTATTTGGTATGTAATACTGCTGAAGATAGAAATAACCTGATTTCATATTTGAAAAAAAATAATATTCATGCTGTATTTCATTACCTGAGTTTGCATAAATCCAAGTACGCTGAAATACATAATCAAAACAATCAAGTTCTCCCAAATTCCGATCTTTATACCGACCGATTGGTGAGACTCCCAATGTATTACTCAATGTCCGACTCTGAGGTTGAACAAGTTATTGATACAATAAAAAATTATTATAAATAACACCCCTATGGAACTTAATGGGTTTGAGAGCTACACGTTTTTCCCGGGTCAACATTGGTCTCATACTTGGGAGCGACAACACGAAATAATCACACGTTTCGCCAAATACTTGTATCCTCAAATAATAAATATTTGTTCTCCATTAGGTCTGTTAAACCATAATCCATTTAACAAAAGTTTTTGGAGTAGGATAAGAAATTACAGAAAACATCAAGCCCTATCTGATTCACAAAACCCCATGATGGATAACATGCATTTTATCAATGCACCTCATATCCCTTTTCATTCAAAGTGTATTGGACTTTTAAATTACAATTTAATGAAAAGTCAAATGGGAATTTCAGAGAACAATTTTTTTTGGTCAACATACATGAATCCAACTGTGTATGAATTCTTTCGCCGATCAAAATTTAAGGTTTACGATTTAGCTGAACGAAGATCGACTAATCCCCATCTTAATAAAACTATATTATCTTGGGAAAACCAGGCTGTTCGTGAGGCAAATGTTGTTTTTGTTGATAATCATGCAACGTATAATGACTATAAAGATCTGAATCCAAACATTTATTATATTCCACAAGGTGTTAATTGTGATTCATTTTACCCAATAGAAACACCTCCGGAAGAAAAAAAATATATTGGTTATATTGGAAATCTCCATTTTGCAATCGATTATGACTTTCTAAAGGCTCTTATCACTTCAAATCCTGAGGAACAATTCTTGTTTATTGGTGGAATTCTTGAAAATAAAGGTTATGAGATAATTAATCTACCAAACGTCACCTACGTTAATCAGATACCCAAAGATGAGCTTAATAAATATCTGGCGCAAATGAAAGTGGGGCTTATACCTTACATCGTAAATGATCATACAGTAGGTGTATATCCGACAAAGTTATTTGAATATCTAAGTGCCGGTGTTCCGGTAATCTCTACTCCATTGCCTGAAGTTCAGCAATATGCCAATGATGATTATTTAAAGATTATAGATGCTCCGACCTCGATTAACGGGTTCAAATTCCCTATGAAGGAAACCGATAAACTTGTTTCAAACAACACTTGGGATGTTAGATGGAGCGAATATATTAAAATAATTAAGTCATGCTTACAGTAACACTTGTTTGTTCATCTTTAATAAGATTAGGTCCTACCAATGTCATCTATAATATGTTAAACGCATATTATAGCAAGAAGGGGGATATTAATTTTAAAATCGTGACTATTTCACCGGAAGAAGGGGATAGCAGGATTCAAGAATTCCTTGATTTGGGTATTAATGTTGAATGTGCCAACATTCAACCTGGAATAAAAGGAATTTTACATGTAAAAAAGCTTAAGACACTAATTCTTTCAACAAATCCGGATATTGTTCATTCATACGGATTTAGAGCAGATATGATGGTTAGCCTGATGGATTTAGGGAATATCCCCAAGGTGTCTTCTTTATGGAATAACCCCTTTGACGACTACACAATGTTGTTTGGAAAAATAAAAGGATATTTAATGGCTGTTGCCCATTTAAGACAGCTAAGAAAGTTCAACAATGTTGTTGTTTGTTCTGAGTTTATAAAGGAAAAAGTAGAAGAACCAAAGTTGAATCTGTCAGTAATTTATACTGGGGTTCCTTCCAATTATTTTGTTCCTTTAAATCTTGCAGAAAAGAATGAAAGAAGAAAACAACTAAATATATCTCCTGACACTAAGGTGTACTTGTTTATCGGAAATTTGATAAACCGTAAAAATCCTAAGTTTTTAATTGAGTCATTTAAAAGGCTTAACGATGAAAATAAGTTATTGATAATAATGGGGGATGGACCATTAATGGAAGAGTGTAAAGAACTGGTAGGTGATAACAAAAATATTCGATTAATTGGCGCTCAGCCTGGAACTTTATACTATCTCCAAATAGCTGATTTTTACATTTCAGCTTCACTGTCAGAAGGCTTCCCAACCGCCGTACTGGAAGCAATGGGAGTTGATGTAATTCCCATTCTTTCTGATATTGCGCCACATTGTGAAATGATAAAAGTACTACCCGCTAATCTCTTTTTTAAAAATAACGATTTTGAAAGTATTTCAGACGTAATTATTAAAAATGAAAATATTAACATCCCTGTACGAGAGATTTTTTTAGATAACTATTCAGCTGATACTATGCAAAAAAATTATATAGATTTATATAAAAATGCATTGTAATCGTCAATAATATAATAAAATGATAACAGCTTCCATAGTAACATATCATACATCATTAAAAGATTTAAGAAGGATTGTTGATTGTGTAATGAAATCATCAATATCAAAATTATATATAATTGATAATTCAACTAATGATAAACTAAGATATTTTGAAAAAGACAATCCCCGTATCCAATATATAAAAAATTTGAATCTTGGATATGGCAATGGTCATAATATTGCAATACGCGAGTCCATTGAAAGTAATGCTAAATATCATGTGGTTTTGAATCCAGACGTCTATTGGGATGGGAACGTTATTGAGACATTAGCCGATTATATGGATAACAATCTAGATGTCGCACAGGTTATGCCCAAAGTGTTTTATCCTGATGGTAAATTGCAGTATCTTTGTAAAATGTGTCCATCTCCTATTGATTTAATCTTTAAGAGGTTTATTCCTTCAAAATTCATTAAACGAAGAATAGAAAAATTTCAACTTCAATTTACTGATTATGATAAACCTATGAACGTTCCCTATTTATCAGGATGTTTTATGTTTTTTAGAGTAACTTCTTTCAAAGATGTTGGTCTGTTTGATGAACGATTCTTTATGTATCCTGAAGATATTGATATTACAAGACGAATGCACGCAAAATATAAAACAATGTTCTATCCTTATGTAAGTATTGTTCATGCTCATGCAGCTGCATCAAAAACAAATAAAAAAATGCTTTATATCCATATTCGTAATATGATTAAATACTTTAATAAATGGGGATGGATTTTTGACAAGCAGAGATCCACATTCAATAAAAAATTACTTAAGGAACTTAAGAATTAATAATCTATGAAAATTGCAATGATTGGTGCTAGTGGTTTTGTTGGCACAAGACTTATTGACCTATTAAAACAAGAACCTGACAAGTATCAATGTAAGAATATAGACCTGCAACCAAGTCATTTCTTCAATGACATTACTGTGATTGGAGATGTTCGAGAACAAGAGCAGATGAACAAAGAGCTACAAGGGGCTGATATAGTTATTCTTCTTGCGGCTCAACACCGTGACGACGTATCTCCGACATCCCTATATTATGATACAAATGTTGGAGGCATGAAAGTGACGCTACAAGCAATGAAAAAGAATGGTATAAAACGTATCATTTTCTTTTCATCAGTTGCAGTCTATGGATTAAATAAGATCAATCCTGATGAAAATCATCCTGCCGATCCATTCAACCATTATGGCAAGTCAAAATGGCAAGCAGAACAAGTCCTTCAAAAATGGTTTGAGACACATCAAGATTGGAATATCGACGTCATCCGACCAACTGTCATTTTTGGTGAAAGAAATCGAGGGAACGTATATAACCTCCTTAAACAAATTTCATCCGGTAAGTTCCTGATGGTCGGAAAAGGTGAAAATAAAAAGTCAATGGCGTACGTTGGTAACATTGTTGCGTTCGTCAAATATATGATTGATAATATCACGGAAGGATATAATGTATTTAATTATATCGACAAACCTGATAACAATATGAATCAGTTGGTTGCTCATGTTTCGAATGTGCTCAACAAACATATACCTGCTACTCACTTTCCTTACTGGATCGGTATGCTTGGCGGATATTGTTTTGACTTGATTTCAAAGATAACTGGTAAAAAAATGACAGTTTCATCGGTTCGTGTTAAAAAATTCTGCGCAACAACTGAATTTGATGCAAGGAAAGCTCATTCTACCGGTTTTAAAGCCCCATTCACTCTTGATGAAGGTCTGGCTCGAACTCTTGAGTTTGAATTTGTTCATCCACGAACTGATGATATACAATTTATAAGCGAATAATTTTATGAAAGGCATTGTTCTTGCCGGTGGTTCCGGCACAAGATTATATCCGATTACAAAGGGGGTCAGCAAACAGTTGCTGCCTATCTTTGATAAACCTATGGTTTATTATCCGATTTCGACATTGATGATGGCTGGAATTGGTGATATTTTAATCATATCAACACCACAAGACCTCCCCGGGTTTAAGCGTTTGTTGGGTGATGGTAGCGACTATGGTGTCAATTTTACTTATGCCGAACAGCCGTCGCCTGATGGTCTTGCACAAGCTTTTATCATCGGTAAAGAATTTATAGGCAACGACTCAGTCTGTCTCGTGTTAGGCGACAATATCTTTCATGGTGCCGGATTCTCAAAGGTGCTGAAAGAAGCTGTCAAAACAGCCGAAGTCAATCATAAAGCCACGGTCTTTGGCTACTGGGTAAATGACCCCGAGCGTTATGGCGTGGCAGAATTTGATAAAAATGGCAACTGCCTCTCGATAGAAGAAAAACCTGAACACCCGAAGTCAAACTACGCTGTTGTCGGACTATATTTTTACCCAAACAAAGTTGTTGATGTTGCTGCAAATATAAAGCCCTCGGCTCGTGGCGAACTTGAAATAACTACTGTCAATCAGGAATTTCTCAAAGACAACGAGTTGAAAGTTCAGACACTTCCACGCGGCTTTGCGTGGCTCGATACAGGCACTCACGATTCGCTCGCCGAGGCTTCAATCTATGTTGAGG
>CAMWIM010000032.1 GCA_947174335.1 uncultured Porphyromonadaceae bacterium
GTTTCTTTGCTCAGGCAAAGCGGGTTTACACCCGATAAGGTCGCCTGTCTGCCTATTTGGAAGTTCTTATTCAGATATGAGCAACAAAAAACATCACACGTTTCAAGATTACATAAACACTACTTTTTCTCATAAGAATAGCGGCACAGCGTCCTCTTATCTGAAGGCAATAAAAATACTTGATGAATTATTTCAGATAAAAGACATCTTCAATCTAAATGGTAAGTCCCTTAGTGAAATTAAAGATCCATATTTGATAGAAAGAATTATTGATTATATTGCTGAGGAAGAAGATAAATACAGACAGGGAGAAAATTCTATATTTGATCTAGGTAAATCGACTCAAACCAGTTATCCAAGAAAGAGGTTTTGTACTGCTGCTATTCGTAGATTAGGCGAGTTTGTTAACCTTATTTGCTGTAAAGATGCTACTGATATAATGCGAAGTTCTATCCATAAAGGATCGAAGCTATCTTCTGATTTATTGAAGAGATTTCATATCAATGATAAAGGCACTGACAGGGAGATTCGTGCTAAGCAAAGGGTCGGACAGAATATTTTTAGGGCAATGCTTCTGGAGATATATGACGCAAAATGTTGTATAACTGGAATTGATATTCCAGAGGTACTCCGAGCCAGTCATATTGTCCCTTGGGCTGAATGTATGGATACTAGATTGAATCCAGAAAATGGTTTGTGCCTTAGTGCAACATATGATGCTGCTTTTGATAAGCACCTAATTACCTTTGATGAGGATTACAAACTTGTACTTAGTCCAGTATTAAAAGAACAATATACATCAGAGGCATTTAAGACACATTTCTTAAAGTACGAGGGCACGCCAATAGCTCTGCCGACTATGTTTAAACCTTCACAAGATTATCTTTCAAAGCACCGTGCAAAGCTAATTGTTTAATAGGGATGCGTCAAATTAAAATATTGATAGATTGAATATTGATTATGGCGAAGAAGTTTGAAATACGAAATAATACAGCTGATTTCCTGATCTTTCAGGTTTAGCATAAGAATATATCAAAAGATCTCGAGAATAACTCATTAAAAATTATCCATAAAAATTGCGAAGATAATGAGTTAGAGTATTGTTCACAGTATTTAGTTTGACAAATCAAAATAATGTTGTATTTTTGCAGTAAGTAAACTTTAATTTAACCAATCATAAAACCATGACACGTAAATTTATCTCTATTGCAATGGCTTGTTTGATTACTGCCGGGTCGTCGATTTGGGCTGAGGAGCGTGTAAATCCGTTCTTTGCGCCTTACGATACTCCTTTTGAGATTCCTCCTTTTGACAAAATCAAACCTGCTGATTATTTGCCTGCCTATACCGAAGGTTTAAAACAGGCTCGTGCTGATATTCAAGCGATTATCAATAATTCCGAAGCTCCAACCTTTGAAAATACTATCCTTGCTATGGATAAGGCAGGGGCACTTCTTGAAAAGGTTAGCCGAGTTTTTGGTGCGATTACTCAAACTGATATCACACCCGAATTGAGCGACATCAACGATATTGTCGTACCGATGGTCGGTGAATATGAGGATGAAATCAGCATGAATGACAAATTATTTGCCCGTGTAAAGGCTTTATATGACAACCGCAACAATCTTTCACTTGACAAAGATCAGATTAGAATGATTGAAAAGTCATATAATTCATTTACTCGCAACGGCGCACTCCTTTCTCCCGAAAAAAAGGAAGAACTGAAGGCATTGAATAACAAACTCGCTGAGCTATATCTTAAATTCAATAAAAACCTGCTCGCTGCAACAAACGAGTTTGAAATCGTAGTTGATGATGTTAATCAGCTTTCAGGTCTCAGCCAGGCTCAACTTAGTGCAGCTCTTCAAGCAGGTAAAAAACGCGGACACGAAGGCAAATATGTATTCACTCTTCATGCACCCTCTCGCCTCCCCTTGTTGACAAATGCCGACAATCGCGAACTTCGCGAAAAAATGTATAAAGGTTATGCTACATTGGCGTCATCGGGCAAATATGACAACCGTCCAGTTATCAATGAAATACTCAAAACACGTGCTGCCAAAGCCAAACTGCTCGGCTATCCCGATTATGCAACTTATATGACCAGCCGCGTTATGGCGCGTACTCCCCAGGCTGCTCAGGAACTGATGAAAAAAATGTGGGGTCCGACTGTCAAGAAGGTTAACGAGGAAGTTGCAGAAATGCAACAGATTGTTGACCGTGAAGGTCTTGGATTCAAAATTCAGCCGTGGGACTACTATTATTACTCTGAAAAAGTACGTGCCGACAAGTATAACTTGAACGAAAACGACTTGAGACCATATTTCTGTGTTGATTCAGTGAGAAAAGGTATTTTCACAATGGCTAACCGCCTTTATGGCCTGACATTTACCGAACTACCCGATGCTCCGAAATATAATCCTGAAGTGAAAGTTTATGACGTTCGCGACGAGAATGGCAATCATGTTGCAATCTATATGACTGACTATCACCCTCGTGCATCAAAACGTCAGGGTGCATGGGCAAGCAAGTTTAAAGCATCATATATCGATGAAAACGGTAATGATATTCGCCCGATCAACTTCAATGTCGGCAACTTTACCGCTCCGACCGAAGATATGCCGTCGCTTCTCACACTCGACGAAGTGGAAACAATGTTCCACGAGTTTGGACACGGACTTCACGGAATGCTTTCTCGCGCCCGCTACAAATCACAATCGGGAACAGCCGTTGACCGCGACTTCGTAGAACTCCCCTCTCAAATTCACGAACATTGGGCGTTTGAGCCTGAACTGCTGAAGGTTTATGCTCATCACTATCAAACCGGCGAGGTTATTCCTCAAGAACTTATTGATAAACTCGAAGCTGCTTCGACTCACGGCTCGGGATTCCATATGGCTGAACGCATCACTGCCGCTTGGCTCGATATGCAATATGGTCAGCTCAACCCGACCGAAGATATTGACATCAACGCTTTTGAACAAAAAGTTGTAGATGAACTCGGTGCACCTTCTGAGGTTGAATATCGCTATCACAGTACATATTTCAAACATATTTTCGGCGGCGAACAATATGCTTCGGGCTATTACACTTACATGTGGGCTGAAGTGCTTGACTGTGACGGTTTCGATCTGTTTGTTCAGAATGGAATCTTCGACCGTAAAACCGCTGATTCGTTCCGCCAAAACATACTTGAAAAGGGCGGTTCGGATGACCCGATGGAACTCTTCATCAAATTCAGAGGACACCGCCCAACTCCCGATGCTTTAATGCGCAAATACGGACTTGATCCCAAAGCCCCCGAGGCAAATCTTGAGATTAAGTATCCGATGGGAGAAAAATAAACTAAAACATTAATAAATTTCGCCGCGCCAAGTGGTTATCATTGACCGACGACGCGGCGATTTTTTATATTAAAAACGATTTATGGCGTCAAAAAACGATAAAACAAAGATTTACCCTGAAGCTGACATTGACCTCGACAATAATGAGTTTCAACAAGTTTGGCAACTCATTAATCATACAAATCGCAGTGTCTTCCTGACCGGTAAAGCCGGGACGGGTAAATCTACGTTTTTACGTTATATAACAGAGAACACCAAAAAACCTCATGTAATTCTCGCACCGACGGGAGTAGCTGCCGTTAATGCCGGTGGAGTAACGCTACATTCGTTTTTTCAACTGCCACTTAAACCGATTTTGCCTGATGACCCCGACTTCTCTGTTTCAAGAATCAGGCAACGATTTAAATATAACCGTTCAAAAATTCAATTAATCAGAAAGTTAAAGCTGATAGTAATAGATGAAATCTCTATGGTGCGTGCCGATGTAATAGACATCGTTGACCGAATTTTGAAAGTTTATACAGGTAATATGCGGCTTCCGTTCGGGGGTATTCAAATGTTGCTTGTCGGCGATATATTTCAGCTCGAACCCGTTGCGACAGGAGACACACGCGAGATTTTACGAAACGCCTACAATCATCTATTTTTCTTCTCGGCAAACGTATTTAAAGATTTCCAAGTCATCCCGATTGAGCTTGTAAAATGCTACCGTCAATCAGACACTGATTTTGTAAATATACTTGACCGCATCAGAATCGGGCATCCGCTTCCAACTGATATTCAAGTCATTAATTCGCGCTATAACCCCGATATCAAATCAAACCACGCTAAAGAGTTTATCATGACTCTATGCTCTCAGCGTGACATGGTTAACGCAATAAATGAATCTCATCTCGCCCAAATCAATTTTCCTGAAATTACATACAATGGAGCAATTGAGGGTGATTTCCCCGAATCGGCTTTGCCGGTACCAGACAAATTGGTTCTGAAACTCGGTGCCCAGGTTGTATTTGTCCGTAACGACTTTGAACACAGATGGTATAATGGTTCGCTCGGACGTGTAACGATGGCTACAAATGATAAACTTGAGGTTGAACTTGAGAACGGCGACCGCCACATCCTTGAACCCGAACGCTGGTCAAATATCAAATATGTTTACAACGAAGATTCACGCCGAGTTGATGAAATCGAGCTTGGCAGCTATATTCAATACCCGGTCAGACTGGCGTGGGCACTTACAATTCATAAAAGTCAAGGTCTGACTTTCAACAACGTTATCATCGATCTTGGCAGAGGTGCATTTACGGGCGGACAAACCTACGTTGCTCTAAGCCGTTGCCGGTCACTCGAAGGCATGACCTTAAAATCGATGTTGCATGAACGTGACATTTTCATCAATCCCGAAATTGCCCGTTTTAGCCAGACATTTAACTCGTCAGACAACATAAAACGTGCATTGACCGAGGCTCAAGCTGATGAGCTCTATGTCAAATCGGCTCGGCTCTGGGACAAAAGACAGTTTATGGAATCGGCCGATATGTTTTTTCAGGCAATGGAGGGGAAAAATAGAATCAATGACCGTGGTGTCAAGCGTTTAATAAAGCAAAAACTTTCAGTATTTGAAGCACTCAACAATCAAATCGCTGACCTTGAAAGCCGTCTAAGTAAAGCTAATACCACGCTACGAAAGCTTGCATCAGAATATGTTTCGCTTGGATTAATGGGGCTTCAAAATCAAGCCGACCTCTCTCCCGCACTTCTCAATTTTGAAAAAGCGTTGCAAATAGACCCTGAAAATCAAGATGCATTGCGTGGGAAAGCACAAGCACTTGTCGGAATAGGCGAAAATGAGAGTGCGCTTGAAACATACATCAAGTTAATCAAAACCGATAGCAAGAACTCAGACGACTATGTCCGAGCTGCCGATCTATATTCGTCATACGGTGAAATCCACGATGCACTCGACTGTTTATTAAAGGCATTGACAATTGACAAAAATAATCCTGTAATCTGTGAACGTCTCGCCGACATTTACACCTCAATTGGAGAAGAAAGCGAAGCCGACCGATACTATCAACTCGCAAAAAAACTCCGGAGAAAAAAGAAATAATAAAACCGGCTGTTTTTTTTCAGAAACAGCCGGTTCTATATTTAGACTATCAGTAGATTATTTCAATAGTTCAACCGAACGCTCGATAAAGCGACTGAGTTGTTCCCCTTTAAGAAGTCCGTTGCCAAGTAAAGCAATATCAATCAACTGACCGACAACAGGTTGAGATTTAGCGTATGCACCGACAATTTCTTCCTGTTTTTTACGAGCGGCATCAACCTGAGCCTGCAAATCGTTCGATTGCTTTTCTTGCTCAGCATCGAGTTTACCGTCTTTGGCAGCCGAACGAATTGCAGTGATTTGATCGTTCTTTTCTTTAACCTCGTTTTCAAGAGGTTCAATTTCAGCTTTCAAATCGGCTTCAGCTTTATCGCGAAGTTTAACGATAATCGGGTTCTCGGTATTTACAATGAAATTGTAGCTATCGGGAAGCTCGCCATAAAAGTTCATTCCGGGTTGCATTGACGCCATCTCTTTCATACGTCTCATATACTCGTTTTGAGTAAGGGTAACAGGGAGGTCAGCCGGAGACATTGCTTCGAAAGTTACCACAAAATTGGCATCTTTTATTTCAGGAACCTGAGAACGGAAGACGTTAGTCAAGATATTGCGCTGAGTTTCAGTAAGATCGACATTCTTCTTGTTATCTTTAGGAATAAGATTATCGACAGTATCAGAATCGACACGAACAAAACGGCTCTTTTCGATTTTCTGTTCAAGCATAGCAATAAAGTGGTTTTCAAGTTGACCGTCCATGACGAGTACGCTATAACCACGGTTTGTTGCCGCCTTGATGAAATTGAATTGAGCAACAGGATCAGTTGCATAAAGATAGACAACGTCACCATTTTTATCAGTTTGCTCAGGCGAAATCAAGTTGCGATATTCTTCAAGAGTAAAATATTTATTTTCGGTGTCTTTAACGAGCACGAAATTCATAGCAGACTCACAGAATTTTTCATCGGTGAGCATTCCATATTCAATAAATATCTTGATATCGTCCCATTTTGATTCATATTCCTTGCGATCGGTCTTGAAAATATCTTCAAGACGTGAAGCAACCTTCTTAGTGATATAAGTTGAGATTTTCTTCACAGCCGAATCGCTCTGGAGATAGCTTCGCGAAACGTTCAACGGAATGTCAGGCGAATCAATCACACCTTGAAGTAACATCAAGAAGTCAGGAACTACACCTTCAACCGAATCAGTTACATAAACCTGATTACAGTAAAGCTGAATGCGGTTCTTGTTGATATCAAAGTTATTCTTGATTTTAGGGAAGAACAATACACCGGTCAATGTAAACGGGTAATCTACATTTAGGTGAATCCAGAACAAGGGATCTTCCTGAGCCGGATAAAGTTCGTGATAGAATTTCAAGTAGTCTTCATCAGTCAAATCAGCCGGTTTCTTCATCCACATCGGCTCGGTGCTGTTGATAACGTTATCTTTGTCGGTATCAACATATTTACCGTCTTTCCACTCTTGTTCTTTACCTGAAATTACAGGTACGGGGAGGAATCGGCAATATTTTTTTAGAAGAGTGTCGATGCGTGACTGTTCGAGGAATTCTTTATTTTCATCATCAATATAAAGAATGATATCGGTACCTCGTGATGATTTCTCGGCTGGTCCCATTGAGTAGGCAGGCGAACCATCGCATTCCCACTTAACGGCTTCGGCACCTTCTTTATAAGAAAGAGAAACAATTTCTACCTTTTTGGCAACCATAAAAGCTGAATAGAATCCAAGACCAAAGTGACCGATAATCGAATTGGCGGTATCTTTATATTTTTCAAGGAATTCTTCAGCACCCGAGAATGCAATCTGGTTAATATATTTATCAACATCCTCGGCAGTCATACCAATACCGTGATCGCTGATGGTCAACGTTCCTGCGTCCTTATCAATTTTCACTCTTACGCTTGTATCACCAAGTTCGCCTTTGAACTCACCGAAAGATGCAAGAGTTTTAATCTTTTGAGTTGCATCAACTGCATTTGAAACAAGCTCACGAAGGAAAATTTCGTGGTCGCTATACAAAAATTTCTTGATAACCGGGAAAATATTCTCGGTGGTAACACCGATTGTTCCCTTTTGCTGTTTTTCTGACATATTGATTATAGTTAGATTATTTATTATTCTTAGTTATGTTTGTCTATATAACAACTCAGCAAACATTATGCCACACACATTGGTGTGCCATTTTGTCAGTTTTAAGCTAAATTAAGATATAAATTAATCAACTCCCCTATTTAATTATCAAATTATCTTTAAATTTGCCGATTATAAATTTAACCTCATTTTTTATGTCATTCTCTAATTTTCTCAAAAATTTTCTATTATTTGATTTATTCTGCGAATTGTTTTCCAACAAAACGACTGCTTCAAAAAAAATATATACCACGAAAAGCTATAATAATTCTCACAGTTCAGAGATTGACTTTTTAGCCGATGCACCCACTGAAAAGCAAATAAAATATTTACAAGATCGTATTGACCGACTTGAAGAAGAGCTTGAGCAGTACGACATAATGGATGACCGCTACGATGCAATTTCGACAAAAATATCGGAATTGGAAGATCGTCGTGACGAGTTGGAAGATCTATTAGATGAGCAAGAGGAATATGAGGATGATATGGAATTTGAAATGGATGAATATGGCGACCTCGAGGATGACGATAACGATGATTATGAGGATGAAGATTTCGAAGAAGACTTAGAAGACTTAGAGGAAGATGATGATTTTGAAGATGAGAATGATGAGGATGATTTTGAGGATGAAGAAGAGTTTGAGGATGAAGAAGAGTTTGAGGATGAAGAAGAGTTTGATGATGACGACGACTTTGAAGACGATTGGAAAGACTAAATCGTAACTTTCATTATCGTAGCGTTACCCGATATTTTAGTGTTTTCCAAATCGGCGGACAACAAAAATGTCGAACCGCGCTTAAAGTTTCGTTTTTCAAAAGGAGTTGAAGCAACGACCTCTCCATCAATAACTACAATGATTGTGAATGAATCCCCATTACTATAAATGTTAATTGGCTTTTCTTCAGTAACTTTATATACGTTAGCCTTGAAATATGCCGACTCAATGTTACATTCAGTTGTGCCGTTAATACTATCTTCTGAGAAAGAATAGTCGATAGCTTCGCGAGCTTCTTTAATATGTAATGGTCTCAACTGACCGTTACTGTCACGGCGATTATAGTCAAAAATACGATATGTAATATTGCTTGACTGCTGCACCTCAAGAATTAGATTTCCCCCACCGATAGCATGAATAGTTCCTGACGGAATATAATAGACCTGTCCCCTCTTTGAGTCATAAGACAAGACATAATCAATCAAATTATCTCCCGCAACAGCCTGATCAAAAAGTTCGGGCGTCATTTTTTTGTTTAGACCGCACAAAATTTTAGCACCCGGATTTGAATCAATCACATACCACATTTCATCTTTCCCATTACAACCGTGACATCGGCGGGCAAGTTCTTCGCCGGGATGTACCTGTAAAGACAAATTATGGTGTGCATCAATAAATTTTATCAATAACGGGAATCCTGTCTGGGAATAAGTCTTTGCGACAGCCTTACCTAAAAAAGACTCTCCAAAATTCTCAGCCAATTCATTGAGTGACATCCCGGCAAACTCACCGCCCTCAACAACCGATACAGCACCGGGGAGCCCTGATATTTCCCAGCTTTCGCCAATGTTTGAACCCGGGAGTTCGATTCCCTTGTATTGGCCTATGCGGTCTCCACCCCATATCACTTTACTGAACTGGGGGCGAAAACTTAATATGCGGTGAAGTTCTTTCATTCTCCTTTCAAAATCATTTTTTGAACGTGATATCAAGAAAGAGTATCGGTTAACTTTAAAATTGTTAGTTGTTTATTAAGATTGTGAAACGTTTCACACTGCAAATTTAGGTTTAAATTTAAAACTTTCCAAAAAAAAATGGCTTATATTGCCATTCCTGCGCAATATGTCTTGTCGGTTTTTCTTTTTATGTGTATCTTTGACAGCAAAATAAATAAACAATCATTCATCTCATATTTTTTATCAATGTTTAAAAACCAACCACCGGGCTTATATGTGCTCGCACTCGCCAACACAGGCGAACGCTTTGGCTATTACACTATGATAGCCGTATTCCTATTATTTCTTCAAGCAAAATTTGGCTTTGATGCAACAGTTTCAGGTCAGATTTATGCCGGATTCCTTGCAACTGTCTATTTTATGCCACTCGTTGGCGGATGGGTAGCTGACAAATGGAGTTTCTCAAAATGTGTTGTGACCGGACTTGCCGTTATGTTTATCGGATACGCCATAATGTCTATTCCGACCGATATTCGTAGCACGTCATCTCTAATAATACTTCTTACGGCATTAATTTTGATTGCTATCGGAACAGGATTATTTAAAGGTAATCTTCAGGTTATGGTAGGTGACCTTTACAATAATAAACAATATGAATCGCAACGCGACTCGGCTTTCTCATTGTTTTACATGGCAATCAATATCGGCTCTATGTTTGCGCCAATGGCTGCGACCCAGATGTGTAACGTTGCCCTACATGCAAAAGGATTAAACTATGTAGCAAGCCTTCCGGCACTATGTAATCAATATCTTGATGGTGTTGAAAATGGCGCCGAACTCATTGGTGTTGCATCGGAAAACGGAATGACAGTCGGTGAGGATGTTATGGCATTTGCCAATAACTACATTTCGACACTTTCAACCGGCTATTGCTATGGTTTTGCTTTAGCCTGCATTTCGTTAGTTGTCAGCGCACTTATCTATTTTGGGGGCAAAAAAACATTTGCTCATATCATTACCGACAAAAAATCGGCTAACGATAATAATGCCAAGACATCAGAAAAGCTCCCGGAACTTACACCGGCTCAGACTCGCCAACGTGTAATTGCCCTCTTGCTTGTCTTTACCGTTGTAATTTTCTTCTGGATGGTATTCCACCAGAATGGTGCCACACTGACTGAATTTGCCAAATCATGCACATCACCCGAAGCAACCGGATTCACACGTATCGGCTTTAATGTATGGGCTCTTATGTGCATTGCAATCGGTGTCTATGCTATCTTTAACATATTCCAAGCTTCATCAAAAGTAACTCGCATTATTTCAGGAGTGGTTTTAGCAGCTGTAGCATTTGTTATATGGAAAATAAACGGGTCAACACCAGAACCTCTGACCGGTATTCAACCACAAGAATTCCAACAGTTTAACCCATTCTATGTAGTCGCACTTACTCCGGTTTCACTTGCATTCTTCGGATGGCTTGCAAAACGTAAAAAAGAACCATCGGCTCCTCGCAAGATTGGCTACGGAATGGTTATGGCAGCAATCGCTTACGGCATCATGCTCATTGGATCGTGGAATATCTCAGGAATAAACAGTGATGCATCTTGCAACTGGTTGATTTCGACCTACTTGGTTTTGACATTTGCCGAACTCCTCCTCTCTCCAATGGGTATTTCATTTGTCAGCAAAGTAGCACCTCCCAAACTCAAAGGTTCAATGATGGGTGGCTGGTTTGCAGCAACCGCCATCGGTAACTATCTCGTTTCAATTCCAATGCTCCTTTGGGGCAAAATTTCAGTTGCCGCATTGTGGGGCATCCTCATCGCAATCTGCCTCATCTCAGCTGCCTTCATCTTCTCAATAATGAAGAAACTCGAAGCTGCGACATCCGACTCCCCCGCTCCTAACGTTGACCAACTTGAAACAGTGGAAGACGAAGCGATTTAAATTGAATAAATCAAATTTGAGTCAGCGAGATAATGATCATTATCTCGCTGATTTTATGTTTAAAAAATAAAAAATATTTTTTTTATCATTTATATATATATATATTTGCAAAAAAACATTTTTATCACATTTCTAAAAAGATTTCGATTATGAGAATTTTGTCTTTGCTATATATTTTACTAATATCAGTATCGGCTTTTGCAAAAGGGAAAGCAGAACAGCCTTATGTCAAGATTGATGATGCAAAATATAAAGCTATATATAACTTGAATTTTATTGAAGATACTATCAAACGTAAAATAAAATCAGGATACGTAATGCTTCTAATAGGAGACTCATGCTCTGTGTATTCAACCATAAATGAAATAAAGTTAGATTCAGCTTGTTATACATTATGGAAAGAGGGCGCATCTCAAGATCAAATATCAATGCAAGCTTTTAAGTATGCAATGGGAGGAATTGAACACCAAACTGTTTACAAAAACTATCCAAACTCGAACGAAATATCTGTCCAACATTTTTTAATTCAAACATCGCGCTATAATGAGGTAATGCCAAAATTAAAATGGACTGAAACCGGTGTGTCGAAAGAAATTAGAGGCGTAAATTGTAAAGAAGCAATATGCTCATATAAAGGGAGAAACTATGTTGCTTATTATTCACCTGATATTCCTATAAGCAATGGTCCTCATATTTTTGGCGGGCTACCCGGTTTAATTCTTGAGCTCTCAGATGGTAACTCGGAGTATGTCTGGACAATTGAAAGTTTTGAGCCATCTGAAGGGATGCCTATTATTGTAAGTAATAAAAATATTGAGAATATGACAAGAGAAAAATATCGCGAAATAGATAAGAATATTCATATTAAACCCGGACTGCGGTTTCCGTTTGATAAAAATATGATGAATATGAAGTCTAAGCCCTATAATCCAATCGAAAAATATTGAAAGTTTTTGAAACGACCTTTTACAATCATATTTCTTCTATCACTGATATTATTTAATGTTAGTGGTGCAACATTACGCTCTTTGTCGGGTACTATTGTAGACGAGACAACAGGGAAACTATTAAAAGGGGCTATTGTTACTCTATTAAATCAAGAAGGTTCACGAAAAGAATGGATGGTAACCGGTGGCGAGGGAGTATTTACTCTAAAAAATGTGACTCCACGTGACTCTGTGACAATCAGCATGATGGGTTATAACAAAGAGACTTTATCAGTTGATTCGTTATTAAAATGTGATGTTATTACTATTTTACTGACTCCCAAAGCATATCGTCTAAAAGGAGTGACAGTAAAAGCTAAACCGATTACGACAAGAGGTGATACGCTTGTCTATAATGTTGCATCATTTAAAACCGAGAGTGACCGTTATCTTGGCGACGTGCTGAATCGAATGCCCGGAATTGAAATGTCTTCCTCGGGCTCAATCAAGTTTCAAGACAAAAGCATCAATAATTTTTATATACAAGGGCGCGATATGCTCGGAGCCAGATATGGTATTGCAAGCCGAAATCTTGATGTTGATGCAATTGCAGCGGTCGAAGTTATCCCTGATAATCAGCATATAAAAGCCCTGAATGGCAAAGTGACATCAGGACAACCGGGAATTAACATCAGATTAAAAAACGGTTTTCTCGTTAAGCCATTCGGTGAAGTAGAAATTGGAGGCGGCATTCCCTCAATCTATTCCGGTCGTATCTTTACAACACTTATTACTAAGTCGGTACAAGCTCTCGTAAGTCTTAACGGTGGAAATGACGGGCAAAATCGATTAGCTGATATATCTGACGCTAATGAATTAATTTCGGGAATGTTACCCGGATATACAGGAGGGTGGCTGACTAATAGTCTTGCAATGGCACCACCTGTTAGTCGAAAAAACTATATTTTTGAACGGGCATACGCTGCTACCGCCAATGTACTCGTTCCGTTGTCAAACTACTCTGATTTAAAGCTCAATTTGAATTATGGTGGTAGCAGGACAACTTTAACAAACAATTTCACGGATAGTTATATCATAGGCGAGAATGATCGTATTTCTATCAAACGATCAAATAATTCATTAAGTCACTTAAAGCGTATGAAAATGGCAGCGACTTATGAACTCAACTCCCCTATCCGATATTTTAAGGATGCGTTAACTTATTATCACGATCGTACAACAACAGAATCTGACGTTCTAAATAACGGAACCCCTGTAAACTCGTTGATCAAATATGCGCCGTGGTATGTTTCAAATGAGTTTAAGACTCTTCTAACACATGGAGATCACGTTTTTACCATATCATCAACAATGCGCGGTGGAAATCATTCCGAGTGTTTGGATGCTACATATAACTACCTGATTAATACTGAAAGTTTGATTAACACGATAAATGAAAATTTGTCTCGGCGCTACTTCACCACATCGAATATTATAAAAACTGATTTTCAAATAAGTCGAGAAGTTAGACTTGCGATGACAACCGGTTTTGATTTTACGCACCGTCTAATTTCAACTAAAACTAACGGTGATTTTCCAACAGATGAAGATTTCCAACTAAATACCGATTGGATAACTCCATTAAATAGAGTAAATGCCTATATTAAACCGTCAACTTTTCTATCTTTCTTTGATAGCAGATTGAAACTATCGATGAGACTACCCGTGCAATTCTACACAATGTCAACGTATCAAGGGAATGAGGCAAATAGCTCAAAATTCTTTTTAGCTTCATACATTAATGCAAATTATACAATCAATAGTTCTTGGAATATGACGGGTCAATATAGTCGCAATTTTAAATATGCCGATGAGAAATCAATGCTTTTTGAGCCATTCATTACTTCGATAAGAACAATCTATATTCCCACTCAAAATTCATTTCATTCTCTCGATAATCGTGGCGAAATAAATATTAACCACCGTAACATTCTTGCGCTCCTATATATGACAATAACCGCACGATATACGTCCACAAGGTCTAATTATGCCCCAATCTCAACTTATACAAACCAGTGGACCTATATCTCGGCTAAATCTACGCCAAACAATGCATCACGCTTTGAAATTGATTGTAACTTGTCAAAAAATATTGGTGCGAATCTTTTGCGTATAGCTGTAACACCCTATTTTTCAAACACAAAGACCGACTTCTATCAGAATGACATATATATGCGTTCAAATAGTAACACATATAGCCTTAGTCTAAGCGCCGAAGCTAACAAACAAGGAATTTTGGGTATTAAGTATGATATTCAAGGACGTATATCTCAAAGCAAATCTAAGGGTTATTCCCCCTCTACTTCTTATGGGTTAGCACAGGAACTTAATATTAATATCTATACTATACCAAAACTAATTTTAACCGTCAAACCTCAACATAATGTAATTCAAACAGCACCCTCAACATTTAAAAACTACTGTTTTTTATTTGCCGGTGCATCGTATCTTTGGAAGAAATGGAATTTTATTCTCCGAGCTGAAGATTTACTCAATAATAAGTACTATCGTGTTGAGACAATTTCTCCCGCTTCAACATCTCTAACAGAAATACCACTTCGAGGTCGATCTATTTCGTTAAACGTTAAATTTAAATTTTAAATTGTTCTGAAAATAATCACCATAACTATCAGCAGACCATTTTTTATGTTGTATTTATCTTATAGAACAGACTTTTAACTTCAATTAGAGAATAATCAAGCTCAAAGTGTTAAATAACGCTAAAACGCAACCCTTTACCATGTAAATATTTTGATTTATAACGAATTAATGACTATATTTGTGAAAATATTTGTTACCAATCATAGTTTTTTCTTATCATGCAAAACAAATTCTATTTTCTAATTTTTCTTATACCTTTTTTAATTATTTAATTAGATGTACCAATGATGATTTTATTTTAAATAACTTTTAATTTTGATACTTATGAAACTATATTTTTCATCAATCACATTAGTTCTTCTAAGTTTATTGCTCGTCGGATGCTCAGAAAACAATGACATGAAAAACGATAATGTGGAACCTTGCAAAAATATTGTGTTATCACGCAGTCAAAAAAATATTGTTGACTCTCAGGCTCGTTTTGCCTTTGACTTCTTTAAAGAAACTTCTGCTTGGGCCGGACCTCAGAATATGGTTATTTCACCGTTAAGTCTCAGTATAGACCTTGCCATGCTTGCTAACGGAGCCGGTGATGACACCTACAATGATATTGCAAAAGCTATTAAATTACCAAATACTACTCCCAACGAGCTGAATGCTCTTTATAAAACGCTTGTAGATGAACTTCTTGAAGCAGACAGTCGCGTTGACTTGTCCATTTCCAACGGAATGTGGAACAACACTGATGTCAATATCAAAGACGTATTTGCTACAAACATCACGGCTAACTACGATGCAACTATACAGACGCTTGATTTTAATGACGAAGCTAAAACAAAGAAAATAATAAACGGTTGGGCATCTGAAAAAACAAGTGGGAAAATTACAGATATATTTGGAGAGAAAAAAATTACTGCGAACAGCAAATTGATACTTTGTAATGCCGTATATTTCAATGGTCGATGGGACGTTGTATTTGATAAAAATAATACACAAAAAAAGCCTTTTAACAATATCGCGAATCTTAAATATAATGTTGAGACAATGCGCAGTGAAACCTCTGAATTCATGTTTGGCTCCACTGAAACCGCTAACATTCTCAGGCTACCCTACGGCAACAAAGCTTTTTCAATGTATTTTATTGTACCAACTTTTAAAGAAGGGGATAACGGCATATCACAACTTCTTTATGACCATTTTGTCAAAAATCTTGATTATGACTGGTGGATATCGGCAAAAGAAAAAATGAATCCTAAGCAATTATCTATTACAATTCCCAAGTTTAAAATAGAAACACAATGTCCTTCTATAGGGCTTACCATACTTCGCGATCTTGCACCTTTGGTTCTATCACCAAATCTTAGTCATATGACAGAATCAGATATTAACGTTATTACTATTGATCAATTTAATAGTATCGAAGTTGCGGAGAGCGGAACGATTGCTGCATCAGTTACAAAAATTGAGGGAAATATAGCAGCTGCACCCGTTGATATATTCCAAATTGACCGTCCCTTTATCTTCCTTGTTGAGGAACAAAGCACAGGCGCAATTTTATTCATGGGAAAAGTTGTTAAACTTTAATACTCTATACCTCTATTTTTAATAAGGTATTAATAAATGAAAAAGGCGGTGCATCATGAATGATGCACCGCCCTATTTATCTTGTTATAAAAATCTTATTCAAATTTATAGTTGTCAGCGACTTTGGCAACAGCATCGGTGTCGATTACGAGACCTTTGTCGGTTCGTTTAACAAGTTTGCTTGCTGTATAGAAGTCGGGATCTTGAGCCGACTGGAGATCGGTTGCTGATTCGCTTTCATCACCTTGTGCACCGGCAGCATCTTCGATTGCCTCATCGGCATACTCAATTTCGTCAAGCATTGCTTTACCGGTAATCATTGTCTGGTCAAGAGAAACGGGGTTGACTCGAAGCTGACCATTAGGTTCAAAGAAGTGGATGTTGTCGATATATTCCTGAACAAGGGCTGATGTTGTTCCGATAAATTCTTCGCGTGTCATAATATGTTTATTTTAATTGTAAATTTTGTGATTTACTACTATAACAAATTTTCACAGCAAAAAGTTAAATGAAAATATAAAATAAGATTTTAGGGCGTTTGGTTAAACTAAATTTTAAATTGAAATGTTAGACTATAAAGCTCTCAGGCTATTAATAATATTAATCCATCACGATTAAGTCATAACCAAAATATATGAATAAGTTTGTCACCATAGCCGCAATTCTTTTGACTGCAGTCTTACAATCAAATGCTTCAATGCCTTCTGACTCAGCCGATATACTTTTCCGTCAGGGACATAGTACTCTTTTATTAAATATGGGTGATAACCGTGCTCAACTTGACAGTATTGTCAATAGAATCAATGCGATCAATTCCGGTTCGGTTTACAATCTGAAATCTATCCATTTTATAGGCAGTGCCTCACCCGAGGGTTCGGTCGGCATTAACAACCGTCTTTCGGTGAAACGAGCAAATACATTGTTTAATTATCTTCACACATACACTTCGTTCAATGACAGTATAACATCTTTTGAATATACCGGGCGTGACTGGAAAGGACTTCTCGATATGGTTCAAAACGATAAAAATGTCCCTCAACGCAACGATATAATAAATGTATTGAATAAAATTATTACATCAGTCGATGCCGGTAATCAACAACCTGATAACCTTATAAACGAACTTAAAACAATTGGAAACGGTCGTGCATATAAATATTTATATTATAACATCTATCCGGTTTTGCGTTTTTCTAAAGTAACGCTCGACTATATGCCGTCACTTATACCAATAAATGAAAGAACTGTTACACCGGAGCTTATTGACATTGATTGGGTATCAACAATTCCCAATATATTCTTTGAGTCAACGCCTGTTAAAAAAACATTTTATATGGCATTGAAAACCAACCTGCTTTATGATGCAGCAGCTCTACCGACAATTGGTGCCGAATTTTATCTTGGTAAAAACTGGTCGGCAGGTGGTAACTGGACCTACGGTTGGTGGGACAAAGACAAAAGTCATCACTACTGGCGAGCATACGGCGGTGAATTGTATGGAAGATGGTGGTTTGGTGAAAAGG
Source organism: uncultured Porphyromonadaceae bacterium (assembly GCA_947174335.1). Taxonomy (GTDB): domain Bacteria; phylum Bacteroidota; class Bacteroidia; order Bacteroidales; family Muribaculaceae; genus CAJUPY01. Next base: position 17,925 of record CAMWIM010000032.1, read on the forward strand.
CAAATGCAAAACCATTGACCGGACATCACCTCGGAGTTTTTGCCGGTATAATAACATACGACTTTGAATTTGGAGGTACCGGCTATATGGGTGGTCGTCCCGGAGAAACACTTTGGGATAGATGCAATAGATATGCCGGAATCGAATACGGTTATTCTCTCCCTGTTGGTCGACGTCTGAATATTGACTTTTCTTTGGGAGCAGGATATGCCGGAGGTAAAGTTGTCAAATATAAACCTTCAGGAGACCGATATATATGGGAAAAGACTAAAAAGGTTTCGTGGTTCGGACCTGTTAAGGCTGAAATCTCACTTGTATGGCTCATCGGACACGGGAACGTCAATTTGAAAGGAGGCAAATGATGAAAAAATTTATGCGATTCATATTGTTATTGTCTGCTGTGGCAACCTTAACATCTTGTCATCACAAAGACCTGTATTATGATGATGTTGAACTCGGAGACATTAAAATTGTCTTTGACTGGCGAAATGCACCCGATGCCGACCCGACATCAATGGAAGTATTTTTATTTGACTCTTCAGCATCTAATGAGATAAGATTTAACTTTCCCAATCGCATTGGAGGGTCAATAGAACTCGAACCGGGACAATATTCAGGACTCGGTATCAACAGCGATATTTCAGACTGGGCTCACACTCGAAATATAGATAATATCGAGACATTTGAGATATATACTGATGAGGTCAGTGAATTGTCGGCTTACAATCTTGACCCGACCTCGCTTCCAAAAGCCCGAGGAGCCGCCGAAGAACGAATTGTTGCGACACCTAAAATGTTATGGAGCGGACGTGAAGATTCAATCACGGGAACTGATACTCCCGGTCAAAAAGTAATTACATTTTATCCAAAGGAAGACGTTTGTCACTACACAGTTGATGTCATCAATGTAAAGAATATTGAAAATATACAAGGGATTGATGTTGACGGAACAATTTCAGGCATGGCTGAAAGCTATCTGCACGGCAAACATAAACCGACAGATACAAGCGCAACAATGCCTTTTAATCTGTCAGTTAACGATAACAAAGATAGTCTTCACGCTGAATTTCTAACATTTGGCGAGAGTTCAGAAACTGCCAATGACCATATCCTTTCACTATATATTATAATGACCGACGGTGCAAAATTCCATTATACGTTTGATGTGACTTCACAGATTCATAACGCATCCGACCCACAGCATGTACATATTGTTGTTAGCGGTATCGAATTACCCAAAACAATCGAAACAGGTGAAGGATTTGTACCAGAAGTGAACGATTGGCAGAGTGAACACGTTAATATAAAGATGTAACACTCCAACGACCAAAATTCAAAATTATATTTATTTTTTTAATGTATTAAATTCAACGACATTATGAAGCTAAAGGTATTACTCATGGGATTTGCAGCATTAGCACTTGCTTCATGCTCATCAGAAGACGATATCGATGTCAATCAAGGACATGCAATTGGTTTTCGTCCGGCTCTCGGATCTGTATCACGTGCTACAGAGATAAACAATTCCAACCTGTCGGCTATTACCGTCAGCGCATTCATGGGTCAGCAGCAACTTTTCGGAGATCTCGGTTTTACTAAAGGTAATCAGGGATTTTTCACATCAAATCCCGAATATTACTGGCCGGGCGATGATACTCCGCTCACGTTCTATGCCTATTCACCCTCAACTCCGGGTGGTACAATGGCAATAACAGCCGATACCAAAACCTTGAAAGATTTCTCTCCGGCAAATAATCTTGGTGATCAGATAGACTTTATTACTTCAACTGCAACCGGTAGAAAATCGACAAATGAAGCTGAAGGTGTTGAACTTACATTCAATCATCAACTTTCACAAATCGAGATTCAAGCTAAAACCGATAACGAAGTATATACTTATGAAGTAACCGGCATAAAAATCGGTAAGCCTATCTCTAAAGCATCATATAACTTTGATAATAAAGAATGGACTCCGGCTTCAGACCGCGCCATATATTCCGATACCTATAATACGTCTATTACCTTAGGAGCTGAAGCTGTCAGTTTGATGGGTGACGGCGGGAATGCAATGTTAATTCCACAGCAATTAACCGCCTGGGACCCTATTAATGATGCCGCAAACTCAAATTCAGGCGCATATCTGGCTTTGAAACTACGTATTGCGACAAAAGCCACCGGTGTGGTAGTTTATCCATTCCCTTCAAATCCTGATAATGACTGGGCAGCTATACCTATTGACACAAACTGGGAAGCAGGCAAGAAATATATATACACTCTTGACCTTACTCACGGTGCAGGTTTTGTTGACCCTGAAGATCCCGGTCATGGGACTCCGGTATTGGGCGACGCCATCAAATTCACTGTGAATGTTATTGATTGGGATGAAGCTGACAGTACAGTCGATATGAAAACCAAATAACTTCCGAATACTAATTACGGAACAATTCTAAAAATTAAGGGCTATGTATTCATCTGATTTAAAAAACATAAATAAAGCGATTAGAAGCTTTATGATTATCGGCTCCGGCATAATAATGTTGACCGGATGTAACGATAACACATTTGAACCGGTCAATACGGATGAACAGACTATCCGTTTTGAAGTTGAGACGAATGGTAAAAATGATTGGCAGTCACGCTCATCAAACCAAAGCCTCAGAAGGGATCTACCATCTGCGCTCGCTTTAAAATCAGATGAACAAACCTTTTATCTTGTACCGGAAATTAGTCTTAATCCAGATAAGCCTGAATCGAGAGGGTCGCTAACTTCAAACGATAACATCTCGTCGTTTGGGGTCTTTGTGGCTTATCGTTCTGATAATCAGACTTTAGATGAATTATCACCAGATTACATGTATAATCTTGAAATAACTGCATCCAATAATTGGATGCCGACAAGTGAATATATGTGGCCCGGTTCGGGTAATCTGCACATTACAGCATACTCCCCTTTTACAGCAACTGTAAATGAATCTGGTATAACCCGTCTGCCCGCTTTAACTGACAAAGGAGAGCTTACAATGCAATATATTGTTCCGGCAACTGTCAGCAATCAGATTGACTTGATGACTGCCACACCTACCGATGCGTCGTCATCACCGTGTAAACTTCAGTTCAATCACGTATTGACTTCTATAAAATTTGAAACCGGAGCTGAAATGTATCCGGTGACAATAGAGAAAATCGAAATTTCGGGTGTCGCCAATGAGGGTACTCTAAACTTGGAGACATCAAAGTGGAGTGACATCACGGGAGAAGCATCTTTCTCAGTAGAACCGGCAAAAGAGTTGACCGCCGCCGATGGTAGCCAATATGTAGCACCAAATACACCTCTCACTAATGCCGATGAAACATTTATTCTGATTCCTCAGTCCCTGAAAGAAGGAGCATTGCTCTCTATTACATTAAACTATCAGGGTAAAGAATCAACATTCACAACATCTCTTGAAGGGATTACATGGGAAGAAGGTACAACCGTAACTTATCATCTTTCAATTAATCCGGTGAAAGAGACACTTGTTCTTGATGTTAATGGTGATTTCAACACTAAATATACCGGCGAGACAATTGGTTTCACTGTTAAAAGTAATTATACAAACGGAGCCGATTCGGTGCCTGTTAAATGGATTGCCGAATTTATAGACAACTCGGGTAACGTAATCGATCGACCGGCTTGGATTACAAACTTCACTATGAACGGCAACGGTGATACCAATGGTAAGGTCGTAACTCAAATGCAGGATTTTGTTTTTGATGAAATCAGTAAAGAATCTCAAAAACTCCAGGATGCCGCCGACATCAATATTTCAAGCGGATTCAATCCCTATAATCTTTCATCTTCTACAGGATCGCCGGTTGTCGAGAATACGGCAAACTGTTATATCATTAATGCACCGGGAACATATTCGCTTCCGTTGGTTTATGGTAACGCCATCAAGAATGGTTCGACAAACAGCGATGCATACACCGTATCTACTCATGCAAGATATATGTTGACTTCATTTCTCAACAACTTCAACCAAACGATTACCGACCCTTATATCTATAATAATCAGGGATGTGACCCCGACAGTGCCTATATGGTATGGGAGGATCGTCTCAACCTTGTGCGAAACGTTAAATTGTCTGATGACAAAAAGACTATAACATTTGATGTACCACATAACTCCATAAGACAGGGTAATGCTATGATTGCAATACGTGATAAGGATATGAATATCCTATGGAGCTGGCACATCTGGGTAACCGATTATAAACCGGACACTAATCTTATAAGGATTGATACCGGTACATCGGTATCATACATTTTCCACCGCAACATCGGTCAACTAATGGGAGACGATATCACAAACTTCAAGCCATGTAGTGTAAAAATACGATTTACTCAGACCGATGTACCTCAGGGACTGGAACCTCAAACAAAAATTGTTGAACTTAATCAATCAGGAACCGTAATTAAAACCGAAGACTGTTTCACCTATTATCAATGGGGACGTAAAGACCCGATTATGGCAAACGTTACTCAATGGTATGACGGTAACAACCAAGAGATAACTCAATTACCGACAAAAAGTATTGATTCAGAACTCCCTGCCGGTGAACCGCTCCTTGTTGAATATATAAATACACCTATGACATTCTGGACTGCAGCTCACAATTATGTATTTAATTATGTCAATTTATGGAATATTCATAACTCACGAACAGAAACAACCAAAACCATATACGACCCTTCGCCTATCGGTTATAAGGTCCCTCTCGGAAATGACTTCGATTATCTTATACAACATGCTACATTTGAATATGTTCCTACTACAACTGCAACTGAAAAGGAAGGAATATATATTACCACCCCCGACGGAGATAAGATTCATCTGCCGCTTCTTGGCTATCGTTCGGGAGCAACGGCTTCTGAAGTGGGTAAAGGTCTGATGTCTGAAAGTTGGTATTCAAGCTCATCAAACGGTAGAGTTGAAGCCTATGCGATGGTTATATCTCTGAACAATGGCAATGTTATGGCTCAAAGAACAACTGAACCGCGAACCCACGCCCTCGGAGTGAGACCTGTTAAAGAATGAAAATATTACAACATAATATGATGTGAGCCCTGCTATCAATCATGATGGTATGGCTCTCCTCTTAATATAGTCATTGCGCGATAGAGTTGTTCAACAAAGAACAGACGTACCATTTCATGAGGAAATGTCATTTTAGAAAGTGACATCATACCATCGGCACGTTTATAAACATCTTCTGAAAACCCATAAGGACCCCCAACTACAAAAAAGATATTCCGAGCTTGAACCGATACTTTTTTATCGATAAACGTCGAAAATTCACGTGAAGTCATCTCTCGTCCTCGTTCATCAAGCAAAATAACAGTGTCGGCTCGGTCAATTTCTTTTAAAATCAGTTCTCCTTCAGCTGTTTTCTGACGAAGTGCATCAAAGTTTTTTCCTTTTTTTATATCGGGAATAACTTTAATTTCAAATGGAAGATGATAATGTGTTATACGTCGAGCATACTTTTCTATTTCATCGGCAAGAGATTCAGTTAAGGTCTTGCCCACTACCATTAAGATTATCTTCATAAGCTTCGGTTCTTACTTCTTTTATCTTTTTATTTTTTTCGTTTAGCCAGCTTTTCCCAGACAAACGTATCAAAAAGATTGTTCCTCGGAATATAAGCTCTATACACATTGCAATCCATACACCTTTCAATCCGATTTTAGGTGCAAGGATTGCAGCCAAAGGCACTCTGACTAACCATATACTCGAAAAGTTCATACATGCCGGAACAAGCGTATCTCCGGCTCCTATAAAAATACCATACGAAACTATTGCGGCGGCAAACATAGGCTCAGCCCATGCTTCAATACGCAGAATCTCGGCTCCTAATGAACTGATTGCCTCAACCGGGCTCATCATTTTCATCATAAAATCAGCTCCGACCCACATCAAGATACCCATAACGGTCATCACAATCATACCGAGTCCGACCGCAACATATCCAAAATGGCGGGCAAGTTGCTTTCGATTTGCGCCATAGCTTTGACCGACAAGCGTTGTTGCAGCGTCACTGATACCATATCCGGGCATATAACACAAACTCTCGGCGGTCACGGCAAATGCGTTTGCTGCGATTGCGACGACACCAAGTGGAGCTACAATTATTGTAACCATAATCTGTGCGCCACAAATAACAGCATGAGCCAACGTCATCGGTGCCGATATTTTTAAAGCTTTCTTTATAACGTTACCCTTGAGTTTAAAGCTTCCTTTTGTTCCTTTCAAAGCCACCCCCGGCTCTTTTACAACAAGAAAATACAGCATCAATGTAGCCGTCAAAATTTCGGCGGCAACTGTTCCTAAAGCAGCTCCGGCAATTCCGAGATCAGCACCGGGTATAATCAACATAAACTCGCCAATCTTAATTGTACGTTCGGGAAATATCAAGAAAAAGTTGAAACAAACATCAAGAATCGCCATCAAAAGACTCAATACACTCGGAATCTTCATATTTCCGGCACATCTCAACATACCTCCACATAAAAAACTGATTGTCAATCCCGGCAATGCGGCAACAAAAATAAAGAAATAAACCGATGCCATCTGACATATATCCTCACTTCCGCCAAGCCAATGAGGCAACTTAAAGCTAATTGCCATACCGATAAGTGCAACAATTGTACTGAAAATCAGCATACCTACAAATGATTGCCTCAAAATCGAACGTGCTGATTCATAATCTTTAGCACCAATTTTATGAGCAACCTGCACAGTAAAACCAACTGTCATAGCTGAACAAACACCCCAAAACAACCATTGACTGGTTGAAACAAGTCCAATGGCAGCTGACGGATCTGCGCCAAGACGTCCAACCATTGCCGCATCGATATATTGCATCAAAATGCCCGACAACTGAGCAAGAATGGCGGGCAGAGACAATTTAGCCGTCAATTCTAAAAGTTGACGACGAGATATTTCTTCATTATTTTGTATTTGACTAATATGAGCCATCTCAAAAAATTTGTGCAAATTTACTCAAAAATACAGTCGATAAAAAAATTTTTCAATTATTTGTGAACAATTTAAACATAACTATTGTTATAATATCAGAAAGTCGATAACAACGACTTCAACATTGCAAAATGTGATAATGATTGGTTTATTTAAGGTATTATAAAAGGATTGTCGAGATGACAATCCTTTTAATTTTATATACCACTTCCCTATTCCTTAATTCAATTCATAAATTAATCTAAAAACATAAAACGATTTAAGATATTCAAACAGCAACATTTCAATCAATTAAGAAGAAATAAGATAAATAACTTTAAAGGAACAACTAAAAAACTTCCAAAAAAATTTTGCCAGTAAAAAAAAAGTTCCTACCTTTGCATCGCATTTGAGAAACGAACGTCTTTCAAAGCAAAAATGATGATTCGCTAGCTCAGCTGGTAGAGCACAACACTTTTAATGTTGGGGTCCTGGGTTCGAGCCCCAGGCGGATCACAGAAGTATCCGGCAAAACGGAGCAAAACACTGCAACTGGTTCAGTTGCAGTGTTTTTTCTTTCTGTCCAAATGGCATATGAGTGCAGTCTGTGCGGCTCCGCCGTGTGCAATTCGTGTGCAAACACAATCGTGTGCAGTTTTGCACACGATTTAT
>CAMWIM010000033.1 GCA_947174335.1 uncultured Porphyromonadaceae bacterium
CATACAGTGCTACAACACATCTTTCACGTTCCATACGGGGCATTTTATCCAGACGTTCTACCCATGATTTTTTAAAAACTATTTTTTCCATACGATTTTAAATTTTTGATAAAGATTTATTGATAATTTTTATGCTGCAAAGTTACTTCACAAAATAATCGTTTTTTCGTCAAAAGGTAACAAATGGAGAAAACCTGATAATCAACATCTTATTGGATTGAGAGCGATCGAACCATACGTCATTACACACAACTAATTTACTGATTGACAGAGAAGTACAGCTTACATATTCTCAATAACAAATATCTGTGTCAAAATCTTGAACATTCGGTTTAAATTTTGTGTTTAAATTTTGAAGTTCTATCACAGATTTTTATATAATACCTATGTCTAAAGAAAAGAAACATCTCGTTATCATCGGTGGCGGTTTTGCCGGTCTTAATTTGTTGCGTAAAATCGACAAATCGAAATATCGTGTTACGGTAATTGACCGCAACAATTTCCACAGCTTTCCTCCTCTGTTCTATCAGGTTGCATCTGCCGGAATTGACCCTGCCGGTATCTCCTACCCGCTACGTCGCGAGGTGCATCATTACATGAAGGACGGTGTCAGGTTCAATCTCGGAACTGTTAAATCGATCGACACTGAAAATCAACGTATAGTCACCGATAACGAGGTGATCGACTATGATTTGGCTGTCATTGCAGCGGGAACAACCAACAATTTCTTTGGCATAGAAAATCTTCAGCACCTTGTTTATACTTTGAAATCGACCGGCGAAGCGTTAACTCTCAGAAATGAGGTTTTACGTCGACTCGAAATGGCTTCAATCGAGCCTGACGACAACAAACGACGCGAAATGCTTCGTTTCGTGGTTGTCGGCGGTGGTCCGACCGGTGTTGAAATCGCAGGAGCCATAGGCGAGATGAAACGTTACATCATTGACCGGGAATATCCGCGTATCGACAAAAAAGAAATTTCAATCACCCTTATCGAGGGAAGCGACCGCTTGCTCGGAACAATGAACCAAAAGTCATCGGAACTTGCTCTCAAATATCTTAACAACCTGATGGTTGATGTCGAATTCGGTAAAATAATGAAAAGCTATGACGGCACGACCATTGAGTGTGGCGACGGCTCTCAATTCACATCATCGCTTGTAATATGGACAGCCGGCGTAACAACCGTCAGCTTTGACTTTGACGGTCAGCAACCGGAATATGGACGCGGGAGGCGAATAGTTGTCGACTCTTTTAACAGAGTTAAAGGTATTAACAATGTATTTGCCCTTGGCGACATCTCGATAATGACTGCCGACCCTCAGTTTAATGAAGGGCACCCTCAGCTTGCCCAAGTTGCAATACAGCAAGCCAAGAACCTTGCCAAAAATTTGAATAAAGAAAAGTTTGAGTCTTCATTTAAATATAATGATAAAGGAACAATGGCAACCGTGGGTCGAAACCGCGCCGTTGTCGATCTCAAACATGTATGTTTCGGTGGATTCTGGGCATGGATGACATGGATGTTCATACACCTTATTTCTATATTAGGAGCCCGAAACCGTCTGACTGTTCTCATCAACTGGATTTGGAGCTATTTCACTTATGGCTCATCACTGAGAATGTTGTTTGAAGCATCAAAAATGCCCGATAACACGCCCCAAAACAAGCAATAAAATTCTTAAAATATGTTTTTAATACATAAAATTTATTTTTTATAATGATTATTAAAAGCATTTCATTATCTTTGTAGGTGATAAAATATAATCAGCTCATTTGGGCGATTAAAAATTTAACCCTCAAAGTCTCATGAGAAAAACCATCATTTCACTTGCTCTTCTGTTGGCAACTATGGCGACCGGAGTTAACGGTCAGACAGCTAATGTCTCACGTGATGAGCTTAACAAAGTACTAAAATCGTCCATGCCTACCCATATTCAGGTAGGTAGAGTTGGCGTTGACACCGTCATTGTTGACGCACGTAAACGCATCGTAACTATTCAGTGTAACGAGACGACTTCATATCTTCCGTTCACCAACGAATATGTTGCCAACCTTAAAGATAATTTCAAAAATGCACTCGGTTCTGATTTTGAAAAATACAAAATCGAAATAACCGCAAACGGATACAAAGCCGAAGACCTTGTTCTCGGTGCAAAACGCAAAAACCTCGGTCCTAAAGAAAAATTCCCCTTTGTTGTTGAAGCAGACAAATTCACAGTTGCACCAACTGAAGGTATGGAAGGTGCAAATATCGCCGTTTGGCAAAGCCACGGTTGGTATTTTGAGAAAAAACTCAACCGCTGGGAATGGCAACGCGCCCGCATCATGCAAACAGTTGAAGACCTCTACACCCAAAGCTATGTTGTTCCGTTCTTGATGCCAATGCTTGAAAATGCAGGTGCTTACGTTCTTTGTCCTCGTGAACGCGACATGACCGACATCGAAATCATCATCGATAATGACGGCGCACTCGCAACCGGCTCATACGCTGAAAACAATCAATCGCTCTGGAGCGATGTAAATCCCGGATTTGCTCATCGCTATCAAAACTACTCTGACATCGAAGGTCAAAAAAATCCGTTCACTCTCGGTACTGCCCGCAAAACCGCAGCTAACTCAGGCGCGACCGCATCATGGAATGCAAACGTTCCTGAAGCCCGCAACTATGCTGTTTATGTTTCATACAAAAGCTTCCCCAACAGCTCTACTAAAGCCGTTTACACGGTCAACGCAGCCGATGGTGCTCACAAAGTGACCGTAAACCAAAAAATGGGTGGCTCGACTTGGATTTATCTCGGAACATTCCCCCTCGCTAAAGGTCAATCATCAAAACCCATCATTATTCTAACCGCTGAAGGTGGTAAGAAAAACGAAGTTGTTTCAGCCGATGCGGTTAAAATTGGTGGTGGTATGGGTAACATTGCCCGTGCTGCGCAGGTTATCGACCAGAATGGCGACACTGTTACCGAATATATTTCAAGCGGTTATCCCCGCTTCACCGAAGGAGCCCGCTACTGGCTTCAGTGGGCAGGTATGCCTGACTCGGTTTACACCCCCTATAACGGCAAAAATGACTATACCGACGACTATACTTCTCGTGCTCTTTGGGTTAACTACATGGCAGGTGGTTCATCAATGCTCCCCAAACGTGAAGGCTTGAACATTCCCATCGACCTCTCTTTTGCATTCCACTCAGACGCCGGTACAACCTACAATGACTCAATCATCGGTTCACTCGGTATCTACTCAACAAACGACAACAAAACCACAGGTAACGGTTCATCACGTCTTGCCAACCGCGATCTCACTGACATGATTATAACTGAGATTGTCAATGACATCCGCGCAAACTACGAACCTAACTGGACCCGTCGCGGTCTTTGGGACAAAAAATATTACGAGGCACGTGTACCCGAAGTTCCCGCAATGCTTCTCGAACTCCTCTCTCACCAGAACTTCGCCGACATGAAATATGGTCTTGACCCGACCTTCCGTTTCACTGTCAGCCGTGCTATCTACAAGGCAATGGGACGCTTTATCGCAAACCGTGATAACCGTCAGTTTGTTGTTCAACCTCTCCCGATCCAAAAATTCGCAATCACTCGTGACGCATCTAAACAATATAAACTGTCATGGGCTGCAACTCCCGATAAACTTGAGGAAACAGCAATGCCCGATTATTATAATGTGTTGATGCGTGTTGACAACGGTGCGTTCAAAGTTGTTGCGACCGTAGAAACTCCCGAATATACATTTGCTGCTCCCGACGACAAAATCTATTCATTCCAGATTGTTGCCGGAAACAAAGGTGGTGTCAGCTTCCCATCTGAAACCCTCGCATTGTGCGAACTCAACAATAACCGTACACCCGTCACTATTGTAAACGGCTTTACCCGCGTATCAGGTCCTGACACATTTGATGCAGGTCACATAGCTGGCTTCTATGACATGCGTGATCATGGTGTTCCATACATCTATGATGCTTCATTCATAGGCTCTCAGTTTGAATTCCGCCGTCAAATTCCTTGGATGGATGACGATGCCGCCGGATTTGGTGCAAGCCGTGCTAACTATGAAGAGAAAATTGTGGCTGGTAACACATTTGACTATGTTTATCTCCACGGACAAGCAATACGCAGTGCAGGTTACGGCTTTATATCTACAAGCGTTGGTGCATTTGTTGAATCAGATGCTGCTTCAACACCCGGTTCTATCGACCTGATACTTGGTAAACAAAAAGAAACTAAAGTAGGAACAGGTCTATACGGCACCAAATATAAAGCATTTCCCGCTGAGCTTCAGGCTCGCATCAAAACTCACGTTGACAAAGGTGGCAACATCTTCGTTTCAGGTGCATACGTAGCTACTGACCTTTGGGACAACCCTTACAGCGACGAAGCGACCCTCGAAGCCGACAAAAAATTTGCAACTGAAGTTCTCGGTTACAACTGGCGCGTTGGTCAGGCATCTGTAACCGGCGAAGCATACGAAACCGTATCACCTTTCAAACAGTTTAAAAACGGACGATTTGACTTCTACAACGAACTCAACGCCGACAGCTATGCCGTTGAATCGCCCGACTCATTCTTCGCATCTAAAAAAGAAGGTGCGACAATCATGAGATACAGCGAAAACAACCTCGTTGCAGGTATCGCAATGAAAACTCCGGCTTACAGCACCGTAATCATCGGCTTCCCGTTTGAATCAATCAAAACCGATTCAGGTCGTAACCTTCTCATGAAACAAATCCTTGAATTTTTCAATAAATAACGAATAATAAACCAATTAAATAACAGGCAGTCGGCTATGAAACCGACTGCCACAAATAAAACAAAAATGAAAAAAACAGTTAACTGCTTTCTTCCCTATGACAGCGTAGCCAACGTTACTCCAACCATCGAGGCACTCCGTCAATCTTCATTGGTTAAAGAAATTTTCTTGCTCGCAGCCAACTCTGAACTCAAAGCAATTGAAGGAACAACCCTTCTCAACATCGACTCACTCACCAGCTCGGCAACAATGAAAACAATTGCCGCTCATGCTGACAGCGACTACATATTATTATATACTAAATACAACAGCCTGATTCCCGGATATCTCGCTATCGAACGTTTCGTTAGACTTGCCGAGGATTCACAAGCAGGTATGATGTATGCCGACTGCTATACAGTTGTTGACGGCGTTCAAGCCAAATCACCCGCTATCGATTACCAGTTTGGTTCTCTTCGCGATGATTTCAACTTCAACTCTGTACTCTTCTTCAACTCTGCAATCTTCAAAAAAGCGGCTTCTACTATTGATGCTGAATATACAGCGGCAGGTCTTTATGACATTCGTCTTAAAGTATCTCAAATCGCTCCTATCGTTCACATCAACGAATATCTCTATAGCGATGTTACCCTTGACAATCGCAAGAGCGGTGAAAAAATCTTTGACTACGTTGACCCAAAGAACCGTGGGGTTCAAATCGAAATGGAGAAAGCTTGTACCGACCACTTGAAAAAAATCGGCGGTTATCTCGAACCCGTTTTTGATACAATCAACTTCAACCAAGGTAACTTTGAAAACGAAGCATCGGTTATCATCCCCGTTCGCAACCGTGTTCGCACAATCCGCGACGCTATCAAGAGCATCCTTTCTCAAAAAACCGACTTCCCCTTCAACCTCATCATCATTGACAACCACTCAACCGATGGTACTTCTGAAGCTATTGAAGAATTCACTTCTGACCCCCGCGTAATCCACCTCATTCCCGAACGCGATGACCTCGGTATCGGCGGTTGCTGGAACCTCGGTGTTAACGACCCCCGTTGCGGTAAATTTGCCGTACAGCTCGATAGCGATGACGTTTACGCTGACGAAAACACTCTCGCTAAAATTGTTAAGGCATTCTACGATCAAAACTGCGGTATGGTTGTCGGAACCTACAAACTCACCGACATCGACCTCAACACTATTCCCCCGGGCGTAATCGACCACAAAGAATGGACTCCCGAAAACGGTCGCAATAATGCGCTCCGCATCAACGGTCTCGGTGCTCCCCGCGCATTCTACACTCCGATGCTTCGCGAAATCATGGTACCCAATACATCATACGGCGAAGACTATGCACTCGGTTTGGCATTCTCTCGCAACAACCAGATTGGTCGCATCTATGACGTTCTTTACTTCTGCCGCCGTTGGGAAGACAACTCTGACGCTTCACTCGACATCAACAAGATGAACGCCAACAATCTCTACAAAGACCGTATCCGCACTTGGGAACTCCAAGCTCGTATCGCTAAGAACAAAGCAAAAAAATGAGTACTAAAATAACTCCCGAAATAATTGAAAATCTGTTTGTAAGCCAGTTTAAAGTTTGGCCTCAGGCAGATGAAAACTTTAAGGCTCTCGCCGGCGTCGAGGTAAAAAGCCTCGATGTCGACGGCATGCCCGTTAAAGTGCAGTTCAACCCGGCCCGCATCGTTTCTTCGGCTGCCAAAGTTGACCCCGAAGCACTCAAGAAACGCAAATGTTTCCTTTGTGGCGAAAATCGTCCCGAAGTACAGGAAGGTATCGAATGGGGTGACAAATATATTATTCTAATCAACCCGTTCCCCATCTTCCCCCGCCACCTCACTATCCCCGATAAAACCCACACTCCTCAGTTAATCAAAGGACGCATCGGTGATATGGTTTCACTTGCTGCTGACCTCAAAGACTACACCGTTTTCTATAATGGTCCCAAATGTGGCGCGTCAGCACCTGATCACATGCACTTTCAGGCAGGAAATTCCGACTTCCTGACAATACAAAAAGCTATTGAATCAATTGATTTGAAGCCTGTTATTGTCAGTAACGATGGCGAAGCCGTTCTTTCTGTATCTGAAGGCTTACCGGTCAACTTCTTTGTAATCGACACAACATCAGCCGATTCAGCCGAAGAACTTTTTGACCGCCTTTATGCGGCAATGCCTGTTCCCGAAGGCGAGACCGAGCCGATGATGAACATCCTTTGTTATGTTACCGAAGAAGGCGAAGCTCGCGTGGTTATCTTCCCGCGCAAACGTCACCGTCCGTCGTTCTACGGAACCGAAGGCGACGACTGTATGCTCCTCTCCCCAGCCTCGGTTGACATGGGCGGCGTGTTTATCACTCCCCGCAAAGCAGACTTCGACAAAATAGATAGTGCGACCGTTAAACGCATCTATGACGAACTTTGTCTTAACGACGAAGAAATTAATAACATTGTAGAATCAATCAACTGATAACAATCATGAACCAGCCGGTTGTAAAAGTAGGCATCATGTCGACCGAACAGCTCCAATTTGTACTTTTGGGTACATTCCGTGTTAACGGAGCAAAGGTTGAAGGCGACCAGACTGCCACAGTTAAAGATGGTAAAATCTATTGGAACGGTGATTTGTATGACCGCCTTTCATTTATTCCCGATGACAACAACGATAATTGCCGTTTTACTCTTAAAGATGTAACTATCGGTGTTAATTTCCACTGGGAACGACTTGAAGACCAAACATTTGTAGGCCAGCTCGACCTGATTGTCGAAAACAATAAGATTACACCTATTAACGTTCTTGGCGTTGAAGATTATCTCAAAAGCGTAATTTCTTCTGAAATGAGCGCAACCGCTTCACTCGAACTCCTCAAGGCTCACGCTGTGATTTCGCGCAGCTGGTTGCTATCTCAAATTGAGAAGAACAAGGAGATTACCAACTCGGGACAATCTTATTCGGCTTGCACTGTCACCGACGACGAAATTGTCAAATGGTATGACCGTGAAGACCACGTCAATTTTGACGTATGTGCCGATGACCATTGCCAACGTTATCAAGGTGTTACCCGTCAAACAACCCCCAACGTTGACCAAGCCGTTGAAGCTACTCGCGGCGAAGTTCTTTGGGGCGACGGAAAAATCTGTGACGCTCGTTTCTCAAAATGTTGCGGTGGCGTTTATGAAGTCTTTGAAAGTTGCTGGGAACCAATCCATTACTCATATCTTGTTCCTCGACGCGATGCCGCAGCTGAACACGACTATCCCGACCTGACTATCGAAGAAAATGCACGCGAATGGATTCTCGGTCAGCCCGATGCTTTCTGCAACACTCATGATAAAAAAATTCTTTCTCAAGTTCTCAACAACTACGATCAGGAAACAACCGATTTCTATCGCTGGAAAGTTGAATATGACGGTAAAGAACTTTCAGCCCTAATCAAAGAACGCTCAGGTCTTGATTTTGGCGAACTCATCGATTTGATTCCTCTTACACGCGGAACATCAGGACGCATCTATCGTCTTAAAATCGTGGGTAGCAAGATGACTAAAATCATCGGTAAAGAGCTGGAAATCAGACGCACATTATCAAAAAGCCACCTGTATAGCTCGGCTTTTGTTGTTGAAAAGCAACAAAACGGCGACTCAACCCGATTTATTTTACACGGTGCCGGATGGGGTCACGGTGTTGGTCTTTGCCAGATTGGCGCAGCCGTTATGGGAGACCTTAACTACACCTACCGCAGCATCTTGCTCCATTACTTTATCGGAGCTGAAATTAAAAAATACTACTAAGTCGCCCGTCGGCTTTTCATTTTCTCCTTAAAACCTAAAAAACCAATCAAATGAACCAATTAAAAAAAATATCACCGTGGGCATGGATTCCGACCCTGTATTTTGCAGAAGGTATCCCCTACTTCATTGTAAATAACATCTCGGTGCTTATGCTTGCCAAGATGGGCGTACCTAACGGTCAGATGGCTTTGTTCACATCATTGCTTTATCTTCCTTGGATGATTAAGCCGTTCTGGAGTCCGTTTGTCGACATCATCAAGACAAAACGCTGGTGGATTATCGCCATGCAGGTGATTATGTCCGTCGCTTTTGTGCTTCTTACACTCACGGTGCCTGTTCCCTCGGCACAGGAAATAGCTTCAGGGACAACCCCGATCAGTGCGTTCACCATCACACTCATATTATTCGTAATAACCGCCTTTGCATCAGCGACAAACGACATCTCTTCTGATGGCTTCTACATGCTTGCTCTTACTACTAAAGACCAAGCCGCTTTTGTTGGTATTCGTTCAACATTCTATCGTTTATCATCAATTTTTGGTCAAGGCGTTTTGGTTTACATCGCCGGTTATCTTGAAAGTCACGGACTCGAATCATTCGGTATCGAAGCCGGAAACATACCCTTGTCATGGCGTATGACTCTTGGTTTTACAGCCTTGATTTTCACATTGGTAACACTCTACCACTCATTTATAATTCCCCGCCCTGCAAACGACCGTCCCAACATCTCTGAAGATTCTAAGGGCGCAAGTGCAATATTCAAGGAATTTGCAAACTCTTTTGCAACATTCTTCAAGAAAAAAGGACTTTGGCTTGCAATCGCATTCATGCTTCTTTTCCGTCTTCCCGAAGCATTCCTTATTAAAATGTGTACTCCGTTCCTCGTTGCTTCTCGTGAAGTCGGAGGTCTCGGACTCTCAACTGAAAATGTAGGTATTGTTTACGGTACAATCGGCGTATTCTTCTTGACTATCGGCGGTATCCTCGGTGGTATCTTTGCGTCTAAAGTCGGTCTGAAAAAATCATTGTGGATTATGGCTGCCTGCATGACACTCCCCTGTTTGACTTTCTGTTACTTGGCTGAATGTCAGCCTGAAAACCTCGCTTATATCAGTATTGCAGTTGCAATCGAACAATTTGGATATGGTTTCGGCTTCACTGCTTACATGCTTTATATGATGTATTTCTCTGAAGGTCCGTTCACCACTTCTCACTATGCCATCTGTACCGCATTCATGGCAATGAGTATGATGTTACCCGGTATGGTTGCCGGATTCCTTCAGGAAGCACTCGGCTACGCGATGTTCTTCTGGATGGTAATCATCTGCTGTATCGCTACACTTATCGTAACATACTTTGCCGATCGCAAAATTGACCCGACCTATGGTCTCAAATAATAAACTTCTCACGCTTGAATAAATGAAAAAATATATTCTTTCAGCAGCTGTTGCCCTGATGACTCTCGCAGCTTGCTCTAACAACTCTCAGACTACTACAACAACTTCAAATGAGCCTAAGGTTAAACCCGGTATTGAAGTTTTACGCGACAACGGTTTTGCTCAGCTCCAAGGTAAACGAGTTGGTCTAATTACCAACCCGTCAGGCGTTGACAATAACCTCAAATCAACAATTGATATTCTTCACGAAGCTCCGGGCGTAACTCTCACAGCACTTTATTCACCCGAACACGGCGTACGCGGCGACGTTCACGCCGGCGACCACGTTGACAATGCCGTTGACCCTGCAACAGGTGTTCCCGTATATTCAATCTATGGCAAAACTCAAAAACCGACTCCCGAAATGCTCGAAGATGTAGATGTTCTCATCTATGATATTCAAGACAACGGTTGCCGTTCATTCACATTTATCTCAACTATGGGTCTTGCAATGGATGTGTGTGCCGAACTCGGTAAAGAATTCATGGTACTCGACCGTCCCAACCCCGTTGGCGGTAACAAAGTTGAAGGTAACATCGTTGAAGATTCTTTCTACTCATTTGTCAGTCAGTTCCCCATCCCCTACCTTTATGGTTTGACTCCGGGCGAACTTGCTCAATATCTCAATGAAGAAGGACTTCTTCAAGGTGGTAAAAAAGTAGATCTCTCGGTTATTCCTATGGAAGGATGGACCCGTGACATGGACTTCCGCGAAACAGGAATGCCATGGGTACTCCCCTCACCCCACATTCCCAATCCCGAAGCATCGCTCTACTACCCGATGACCGGTATCCTCGGCGAACTTTATTGTATGTCAATCGGTGTTGGTTATACTCTCCCGTTCAAACTCGTTTGTGCTGATTGGATCGATGCTGAAAAGTTCTCTAAAGCAATGAACGACCTCAACCTTCCCGGAGTCAAGTTCCGTCCAATCCACATCAAACCATTCTACTCGGTTGGTAAAGGCGAAAATCTTGCCGGTGTTGAAATCTATGTTACCGACAAAGAAACAGCTCCACTTTCGTTGACTAACTTCTACATCATGCAGGAACTTGCAAAACTTTATCCTGATAAACTCGCTTTTGAAATCGGTGATAAAACACGTTACAACATGTTTGACAAAGTTGTTGGCAGCAAAGAGATTCGCAAACGCTTCTGCGAAAACTACAACGTAGATGATATTAAAGACTATTGGAACAAAGACGTTGATTCGTTCAAAGAACAGAAAGCTAAATATCACCTCTACAAAGACTAATCAATACAGATTACCCTCTCTCCAACATTTGTTTTAACAAACAAGTTTATGAAACATAATAAATATGACGACTTCGTCAAGATAATATCAAGGTTCATTGACCGCAAACGTATCTTTACCGACGATCTCAGACGTATAGCCTGGGGCGCAGATGCCGGTTTCTATCACCTCACGCCTCGAGTTGTAGTCAATACTGCAAACGAGAACGAGGTAGAACAGTTACTGAAAGTTGCATCATCGATGAAAATTCCTGTAACTTTCCGAGCTGCCGGTACAAGTCTTTCAGGTCAATCAATCAGCGACTCTGTGCTTGTTATCGCCGGCAAAAATTGGGAAGATTATACAATTTCTCCCGATGCATCGACCATAACTCTGCAACCCGGCATCATCGGTAACCGCGTTAACGAGATTTTGAAACCTTACGGACGCACGTTCACCCCCGACCCGGCTTCTAAAAACTCGGCAATGGTTGGCGGAATCGTCATCAACAATGCTTCGGGTATGAACTGCGGTACTCACGCCAATAGCGACAAAGTGCTCAAATCTGCCAAAATTATTCTGGCTGATGGAACTTGTCTTAATACCGGCGATCCTGAATCATGTCGTCAGTTTGCCGAAAAACGTCCCGAGTTCATCAAAGAGATTGAGAAAATTCGCGACGAGATTAAAGCTGATCCCGAACTTGTAGAACGTATCAAATACAAATATTCGATTAAAAATGTAACAGGTCTTAACATCCTCCCGTTTATCGAATATGATGATCCGTTTGAGATTATCGCTCACCTGATGGTCGGCAGTGAAGGAACCCTTGCTTTCCTGAGCGAAGTCACAATGTTTACCGGACACCTCTATAAATACTCGGCAAGCGCACTGCTCTACTTTACCGACCCTGCCGAAGCCTGCCGTGCGGTTGTCGCCATGAAAGAAGCTCCCGTATTCAGTGCCGAACTCTTTGATAAAAAATCGCTCGAATCAATTAACGATACAACCGGAAAAGATTTGACCGCTCTTCTTGTTGAAACCAAAGGCGATTCAAAAGAAGAACTCGATAATAATATTAAAGATATTCTTGAGGTTCTCGACAACTACAACTTATTCAAGAATGCTGAATTTACCGACGACCCTGCAGTTTATTCTGAATATTGGAAAAAACGTTCAGGTATTTTCCCGAGCGTTGGTGGAACACGCCCCCTCGGGACTACAGTCCTTATCGAAGACATCGCTTTCCACATTCAGGATTTGCCTCACGCAACTCTCGATTTGATTGAATTGCTTGAAAAGAACGGTTATAACGACGCCTGCATTTATGGCCACGTTTTGGAAGGCAACTACCATTTTATCATCTCTCAATCATTTGATACCCAAGGAGAAATAGACCGTTACCGTCATCTTATGGAAGCCGTTGAACAACTTGTCGTTGACAAATATGACGGTTCTCTTAAAGCTGAACACGGCACAGGTCGAAACATGGCTCCGTTTGTCAGAAGAGAGTGGGGAAATAAAGCATGGGAAATCATGCTTCGTATCAAAAATCTGTTTGACCCCGATGGAATTCTTAATCCCGGAGTTATCTTTGACAACGATCCTCTCTGCTTCATAAAAAATATCAAGTACATGCCACTCACCAACGATCATATTAATCGTTGCATTGAATGTGGCTTCTGTGAAGTAAATTGTGTTTCAGCCGGTTATACACTTTCGGCACGCCAACGTATTGTTGTTGAACGCCATCTCCAATATATGGCAAATACAGGCGTAGCCCCTGAAAAAATTGCGAAACTTCGTAATGAATTCTATAAATTCGGTGTTGATTCATGTGCCGGTGACGGACTTTGCTCGACTTCATGCCCGATGAAAATCAATACTGCCGATCTCGTACACGATCTTCGTGCCGAGCATCTCGGCTCAACCGGTATCGGAATCGGCAAATATGCAGCAAAACATCTTGCCGGAGTTGAAGCGACACTAAGACCTCTGCTCTCAGCCGCATACGGCGCACGTGCAGTTATCGGTGACAATGCCGTGAACTCAATCGGGCGCGCACTTAACTCAATAGGTATTCCTTTGTGGACATCCACCCTCCCCGATGCCTACTATCCTCACACGATAAAACAAGTCGAAGTAAAACCCGAAGACAAAAAGGTGGTCTATTTCCCCAGCTGTATCAACCGCACTATGGGTGCATCTCACGAGAAAGGCGGCAAACCCGCCAATCTTGTTGACACATTTGTCAAGCTATGTAATCGTGCAGGTTATGAGGTGATTTTCCCTGAAAATATGAAACAACTTTGTTGTGGTATGATTTGGGAAAGTAAAGGTATGCCCGAAATTGCCGACGGCAAAACAGCCGAACTTGAAAAAGCGTTACTCCAAGCATCCAATAACGGACAATATCCTGTTGTATGTGACCAAAGCCCATGTCTCCACCGCATGAGAGACCACATCAAGTCAATGAAACTCTACGAGCCTGCTGAATTTATCACCGACTATCTTGCACAGTCGCTTAAATTCAATAAAATTGACCGCTGTGTGGCTGTCCATGTAACTTGCTCAACCCGACTTATGAATCTCGGCGACAAGATAATCGACCTTGCTTCTCGATGCGCTAACAACGTAGTTGTTCCATCGCAAGTCGGATGTTGTGGTTTTGCCGGTGACAAAGGCTTTATGTTGCCGGGACTAAACCGTTGGGGTCTTCGCAAACTACGTTCTCAAATTGAAGAACAACACGTTGTCGAAGGCTATTCAAACAGCCGTACATGTGAAATCGGATTATCAACAAACTCAGGTGTACCCTACAAATCAATCGTATATCTGGTAGAGGAAGCGACACGCCAATAAACTTGAAACTTAACAATCATTCATCACAAAATATTCTAACATGACCCAAACAGCTACTCCTCAAAAATCAGGACGTTTGTTGGCGCTCGACATTCTTCGCGGTATCACTATCGCCGGAATGATTCTCGTTAACAATCCCGGATCATGGGGCTCTATTTACGCACCATTGCGCCACGCCGAATGGAACGGTCTCACTCCAACCGACCTCGTCTTCCCGTTCTTTATGTTCATCATGGGTGTGTCAACATATTTCTCACTGAGAAAATATGACTTCTCATTCTCTTGGCCTACATTAATTAAAATTATACGACGCACAATAGTAATATTTGCAATCGGTATCGGTATTGCGTGGCTTAGCCTTTTCCTGCGTGGAATTGCATCAGAACAGTCTTTGTTTGACGCAATATTCAACTTCAGCAACATCCGCATACTCGGAGTTATGCCGCGTCTTGCAATCTGTTATTGTGTCGCCTCGATAATTGCAATCACCCTGAAACACAAATATCTGCCGATTTTCATTATCGGTATGCTTGTGTTGTATTCAATTATACTTTTAACAGGTAACGGATTTGAGTTTTCCGACTCAAACGTAATCTCGATTGTTGACCATAAGGTTCTCGGTCCAAACCACATGTATGCCGACACAATTGATGGTGTCCGTCTCAAATTTGACCCGGAAGGGTTGCTCAGCACACTCCCTTCAATCGCCCATGTTCTCATCGGCTTTTGGATGGGTATGCTTCTCACAGGCACAAAAGATAACAACCTGCGTATAAACTATCTCTTTATCGCCGGTACAATCTTGACTTTCTCCGGATTTCTCATTGACTTCGGACTTCCCATCAATAAAAAAATATGGTCACCGACATTTGTGTTGACCACCTGTGGACTCGCATCAAGTTTCCTTGGACTCTTGATTTGGATTATCGACATTAAGGGTTACAAAAAATGGTGTCGTTTCTTTGAAGTGTTTGGTATCAACCCACTGTTTATGTACGTTTTAGGTGCAGTTCTTAGTATTCTCATCGGTTTTATCAAAGTTCCTTCATCATCAACCCAATCAGGTATGATTTCACTAAAAGGTTCGATATATACCGACTTTTTAGTACCTTTGTGCCAAGAAAACGTGACACTCGCATCACTTATTTTTGCAATTTTGTTCGTATGCCTCAACTGGTGTGTAGGTTACGTCCTTTATAAGAAAAAAATATACATTAAAATATGAAACTAATAGCTGATTGCGGAAGCACCAAAATTGACTGGTGTCTTCTTGACGGTAAAAAAATCGTCAAACAAGTATTCACAACCGGCATGAACGCCATGATGCTCACTGAAGAAGAGATGGCGGCTCGCATCGCCGACGAACTTATGCCTCAGATTGATGCAGTAAAAATTGACGAAATTTATTATTACGGAGCCGGATGTCTCGGTGATGAAGTTTGTGGAAACGTTCGTCGTGCCCTTGCAAAAAATATCAATGCAAGCATTATCGAAGTTGACACCGACCTCCTCGCTGCCGCTCGCGCCCTTTGCGGTCGTAAACCCGGAATCGCCTGCATCATGGGTACAGGTTCTAACTCTTGTTACTATGATGGTCAAAAAATCGTTGACAACGTTTCGCCACTCGGTTACATCCTTGGAGATGAAGGTAGTGGAGCCGTACTTGGTAAACTTCTCGTTGGTGACGTACTCAAAAATCAAATTCCAAAGGAACTCGCTGAAAAGTTCCTCAAACAATATGATCTTGACCGTATGAAAATCATACGTCGCGTCTACAAAGAACCACAGGCAAACCGATTCCTTGCATCTCTCACCCCGTTCTTGATTGAGAATATCGAAGAACCGGCAATTCACCGCCTTGTTCTTAATTCTTTCAAATCATTCTTTGTGCGAAACATCGCCAACTACGACCAATATCGCACGATGACTGTCAACTTTGTAGGTTCTATCGCATATTACTACAAAGATGTGCTCACCGAAGCCGCAGCAAGCCTTGACTGCAAAATCGGCAATATCATCAAGAGCCCGATGGAAGGTCTCATCGAATATCATTCTGAAAATTAATAAACTATAATAGCTATGTTTGTAAAAATCAGCGAACAACCCTCGCTTTACAACGATCTCGAAAAAAAGAGCATCGGTGAAATTTTGCGCGATATCAATAACGAAGATAAAAAAGTAGCGCTTGCCGTTGAAAAAGCAATTCCTCAGATCGAAAAGCTCGTTTCTGAAATTGTTCCACGTATGAAACGCGGCGGACGTATCTTCTATATGGGTGCAGGTACATCAGGTCGTCTTGGTGTGCTTGACGCATCTGAAATTCCTCCGACTTTCGGCATGGATCCTTCTTGGGTTATCGGTCTTATTGCCGGTGGTGACACTGCCCTCCGTAACCCTGTTGAAAATGCCGAAGACGATACCGCTCAAGGCTGGAAAGATCTTGAAGAATTTAATATCAACGATAAAGACACAGTTATCGGTATTGCAGCTTCAGGTACAACTCCTTATGTTATCGGCGCACTCAAAGCTTGTCGTGAACATGGAATTTTAACAGCCGCTATCACCTCTAACCCCGATGCCCCCATTTCTGAAGCCGCCGACATCGCTATCGAAATGGTTGTAGGTCCCGAATATGTAACCGGTAGTTCGCGTATGAAATCAGGTACAGGTCAAAAAATGATCTGCAACATGATCACTACATCAGTTATGATTCAGATGGGTCGTGTGAAAGGTAACAAGATGGTTAACATGCAGCTTTCAAACGCAAAACTTGTTGACCGTGGTACCCGCATGGTTGCTGAAGAGCTTGGTCTTCCCTACGAAGAATCAAAACGTCTTCTTCTCATGCACGGCTCTGTAAAAAAAGCCACCGACGCCTATCGTCAGGAACACTAATTATGAATAACAAAAAATAGCGGTAAAAGGGGCGCTTTTCAGCTCACCCCTTTTCCGTTATATTTATACCTGTCTAAAATGAAAAAAACTATCCTGTTCTCAATAATGCTTTCTTGTTTCCTTTCTCTGTTTGGACAGAACGCTCCTAAAAAATATAACGAACTCTATTATCAGCGTGCATCTCTTTTTGATGTACTCCCTGTTAACGAAGACGATATTGTTTTTCTTGGCAACAGTCTGACCCACGGATGTGAGTGGCACGAACTGTTCAATATGCCCAACATTAAAAACCGCGGTATAAACGGCGATATTGTCGAAGGAATTATGGAACGTGTCGATCCTGTCGTTAACGGTCACCCTAAAAAAATTTTCCTTCTGATCGGTGTTAATGATGTATCTCACAACTTAACCGCTGATTCTGTAGCAACAGCTATCGGTGAACTCATCGATTACATCAGAGTTAAAACACCCGACACAAAACTCTATGTCCAGTCGCTGCTCCCGATCAACAACTCTTTCAAACGCTACAAAGCTATATTTGGCAAAGAACAAGTAATCAGAGACATCAACACCAAAGTCAAAGCAATGGCAAACGAAAAAGGATTTAAATGGATTAACTCCCGCCCGATTTTTGCTGACCGCAACGACAATCTCGACCCTCAATATACCAACGACGGGCTCCACCTTATGGGTAACGGCTATCTCGCATGGCGCGATTTTCTGTATCCCTACGTTGTTGAGTGATTTTCCGTTTTGACTTTAGTTTATCCCATACTCTAATTAAATGAATAAACTCCGTGCTTTGATTATCTTTTTGATAATCATGCTAATATATCCGATTAAATCATACTCTGCACCGGAACTGAGCAATCTGACCGACACACTTCGTCCAATGTCAGTGGGACTCGTCCTGAGCGGTGGCGGAGCCAAAGGTATTGCCCATATCGGAGTTATTCAAGCGTTAGAAGACAACAATATCCCCATTGATTATGTCGTCGGCACATCAATGGGGGCTATTGTCGGCGGACTTTATGCTGCCGGATATACTCCCGCCGAGATGATGGAGCTTCTTGAGTCAAAAGACTTTGCCAACTGGTCAACCGGACAAATCAACGAAAGCTTAACCTATTATTTTTTCAAACATAATCCTACGCCTGCGATGCTAAACGTTTCGATTCCGACACGAAACGATTCGACCCACACATCTTCATTTCTCCCCTCAAGTATCATATCGCCACTTCCGATGAACTTTGCGTTCATGGAGCTTTTTTCAGCCTACACAGCCCAGTGTAACGGTGACTTCAACAAACTTTTTGTTCCATATCGTTCAATTACCTCAGACGTCTATCACAAACACAAAATTGTATGTCGAAAAGGCAATCTTGGCGATGCTATCCGCGCATCAATGAGTTTCCCGGTAGTCTTTCAGCCAATCGAAATGGACGGTGTACTCGTCTATGACGGTGGCATTTATGACAACTTTCCCGTTGATGTGATGAATACCGACTTTGCGCCCGATATGATGATTGGTGTCGATGTCTCAAACCCTGACGGGAAGCCGAAATCAAATGACCTCCTTGAACAACTTGAGGATATGATCATTCAGAACAACGACTACTCGCTCCCGCCAAACCTTGGAATAAAACTTAAAATTGATCTCAGCAGATTCTCACTTCTCGACTTTCAGAAAGCCCCTGTAATCTACCAAATCGGGTATGACCACGCCATGTCAATGATGGACTCAATTTGCTCGCGGATAACATGGCGTACTCCCCCGTCTGAGCGCAACCTGAGACGTGCAGTGTTCAAATCCTCAACCCCTTACGTTCATTTTGATTCTGTCACAGTTTCGGGAGGTACTCCCCGTCAAGACCTATATTTCAAAAATATATTTACCGACACAAAAGCCGATACTTTCGGACTTCAGCACGCCAAACTGGCATATTATCGTGCCATTACCGGAAACAAACTTCGCAATCTCGTTCCCGAGGCAAAATACCGTCCAAACGACAGTTTGTTCACACTACACCTGAAAGCTACGGTCAAAGACAACCTGAATGTTGGATTTGGCGGTTATATTACGTCAACAACCAACTCAATGGTTTTCCTGACAGCCGGATATAGTTCGCTCGCTAAAAACCATCGTGAAGCCCGACTTAATGCGTGGGTCGGACAAAGCTATATGGCTGCTCAATTACTCGGACGCATATTTATCAGTACTCCGAAACCGACTTCGCTGACAACCGACATTGTCGTTTCGCGTATGAACTTTCACCAAAGTGTCAGGTTTTTTTACGAACAAAATCCAACATATCTGACCGATATGCAAGCTTTTGGTAAAATCAAATATGGACTCGCGACCGGACGTACATCCAAAGCCGAAATTTCTGCAGGTTTTGGACATCTTTCATATCGTTTCTATACTACTTCAATCCACGATTATATGAACGAGAAACGCAACATATCATTCTATAATCTCGGTCAAGCTGCCATAAAATGGGAACACAACACGCTTAACAATAACTCATATCCAACCTCAGGTTCTAAATTTGAATCATCTGTTGCCGGAATGATCGGTAAATACACCTACCGACCGGCAAACACCAATGAATCAAAATATTACTCCACTACTCCATGGGCTCGCGCTTCTATTAACTATCAGCTTTACAAACCTATCGGTTCTCATTTCTCAATCGGTGTTGAAGCAAATGCAGTTGCAACGACCCGTTCATTGCCGTCAACCTATGACCAAGCCATTGTTACAGCCGAAGAATATTATCCCGCACCGTCAACCTACAACTCGTTCAACCCAAAAATGCGAGCCTACAGTTATGTAACCGCCGGAGTTGTGCCGGTCTATATGATAACCGAAAATTTGCAATTGCGTGGCATGGCACACTGCTTCTTGCCCTATCGTCGCATCTACCACGGGCTTGACATGAAACCCGTGTATGGGAAACGATTTGACAATCCATCATTCTTTGGCGAACTCGCAGCCGTCTATAACTTCCCGTTTGCAGCGTTGACAATCTATGGGAGCTACAACGATGCGCCCTCCCGACACTGGAGTGGCGGGATCTCATTCGGTCTCTTTTTCATCGCACCTACCTTCTTTTAGAAGTTGACAGTTATAGACATTTCGCCCTACTTATCAACACTAACACACGATTTCACATATTTATAATTGAAAAACTCGATTTTTATACCCAAATTTGCATATCTAATTTGAAAACCTATTTATTACTGATATAAAATTTATGGGTAAGATTATCGCTATTGCCAACCAGAAAGGTGGCGTTGGAAAAACAACAACAACCATTAACCTTGGTGCATCTCTGGCTACCCAAGGCAAAAAAGTTCTCATTATTGACGCCGACCCGCAGGCAAACGCCACTTCGGGTTATGGTATTGACCCTCGTTCATTAACCTCGTCAATATATGAGTGTCTTGTTGACAATTATCCAATTAAAGGCGCAGAAGTCAACACCTGTGTAGAAAATTTGAAACTCGTTGGTTCAGGTATTGATCTTGCCGGTGCCGAACTCGAACTGATTCAACGACCCAATCGCGAGAGTGTGTTACGAGGTCTTCTTCAACCAATTGCCGATGACTATGATTTTATCCTCATCGACTGTTCACCCTCACTCGGTCTAATAACAGTTAACGCCCTCAACGCCGCCAACTCGGTCATAATACCCGTACAAGCCGAATACTTCGCACTTGAAGGTATCAGCAAGTTGCTTAACACAATCCGCATCATCAAATCAAAGCTCAATCCTACTCTCGAAATCGAAGGCTTCCTCCTCACAATGTATGACGCACGACTTCGTCTCGCCAATCAAATTTATGAGGAACTGAAAAGTCACTTCGGCGATATGGTTTTCAATGCTGTTATTCCACGTAACATCCGCCTTAGCGAAGCACCCAGTCACGGTCTGCCGGCTATCCTTTACGATGCAGAAAGCCGTGGTTCGACATCTCACGTCATGCTTGCTAAAGAACTTATCGCCAAAAACCGAAATAAATAAATTTAACTACTAAAAATCTCTCATCGATATATGAAACCTCGTCAAGCTCTTGGTCGCGGAATCGGTTCATTGCTCCCGATGGACGATGTACCTGCTACCGGATCATCATTGATAAATGAAATCCCTCTCTCCCAGATAACTCCCAACCCCGATCAACCTCGTTCATATTTCAGCGAGGAATCGCTCGAAGAACTTGCTTCATCAATTCGCGAGCTCGGTATCATTCAACCTCTTTCACTTCGTAAAACCGGACCCGATTCCTATCAAATAATAGCCGGTGAACGTCGTTTCAGAGCGGCAACATTAGCCGGATTGTCTTCAGTTCCCGCCTACATCAGAACTGCCGATGACCTTGCCATGACCGAGATGGCACTCATTGAAAACATTCAGCGTGAGGACCTTAACGCTATCGAAATTGCACTTACCTATAAAAAACTCATCGAGCAATATGCGTTGACCCAGGAACGTCTCAGCGAACGTGTCGGAAAAAAACGCACGACCATCGCCAATTTCTTGCGTCTTCTTCGTCTTCCTGCCGAAGTACAGCTCGGTTTGCGTGACAAACGCCTTGACATGGGGCATGCCCGCGCACTTCTTTCAATCGAGGACCCGTCGGTACAGCTCAAACTCTACAACGACATTGTCAAAAACGGACTTTCGGTAAGACGCGTCGAAGAACTCGCCCGTCAATGGCAAGAAAATAAGAGCAAAAACCAAGACGAAGATAAAAAAAATACAAAATCATCAATATACTCATCTCACGATTTTGACATCCTGAAAAAACACCTTTCTGCGACCTTCAATACCAACGTGAACTTCACGATGGATCGCAACGGCAAAGGAAAAATTACATTTCCATTTAAAAATGATGAGGAACTTGCCAAATTAATTTGTATCTTTGACAATATAAACCAAAATCAGACTGAGGGATAACACTATTCTTTGGTCTAAAATATTGTTAAAGGTATAGATTTCAGCAAGTTGCAATGATTTGTACGTTTTTTGAATTTTTGTTCAATAAACAGCGACCGACGTCAAAATCGGTTGTTGCAATATGCTGTTTGTTTTTTTTAATCCCTTTTAACGTTTTTTCAATTGACCCGACACTTCCCGATTCAATACCTTTAGGTAAGCCATTGACCAAGCCTGCTGAAATAGTTCGTGAAGAAATTAAATTTGCCGACGATACTGCAAAAATTGTGTCGTCTGACACCATTATGGTCGATGAAGGTCCCATCGCAACTGCCCAAGCGATATTGCCCGGCTCAAAATGGAATCAGGAATGGATTCCACGTCAAATTGAATTCAATCCCGACCCGACTCGTGCTGTGTGGATGGCGGCATTGTTCCCGGGACTCGGTCAGGTTTACAACCGTCGATATTGGAAACTCCCGATTATTGTTGGCGGATATCTCGGACTCGCCTACGGCACATCTTGGAACAGCACGATGCTAACCGACTACACAAAGGCATATTCCGACCTTATCGACAACGACCCGACAACCAACAGCTACATGAACTTCTTCCCTAATACGACAAAAGAAGAAGACATTGATAAAAACTGGCTCACCAACACGGTTCGCTCTCAACGAAACTACTTTCGCCGTAACCGCGACCTATGTATCATCTGTATGGTAGGCGTGTACTTGCTTGCAATGGTTGATGCTTATGTTGATGCGTCACTCGCCCACTTTGACATTTCTCCCAATCTTTCTATGGATGTTGCGCCTGCACTGTTTCAAGATTCGCGTGGACAAAAGCCTGCAATCGGAATGTTGTGGGCATTCAATTTTTAAATTAAAACAATATAAACCGGCATAAATGATGTTCAAAAAATTAGCACTGACAATCTTAGTTACCGCGTCATCAACTATTGCTGTTGATGCGCTCCCAATCACAGTTCTCGATATTCAGCACACTATATCTGACCCCAATCTCATCTATCCCGAAAGCGTTGAAACCGACGTTGACAAAATGATGAACAACTGGTATCTCAGAAACTACGCGTTGCTTGATTCAATGACCGACTATCGCAAAACAGTCAATGCTACAGATGCCGAAATCATTGACCGTCTCAGCAAGATACCTGCTGAAGTTGAGTTACCCTACAACTCAATTGTCAGAAACGTCATCGACATGTATACAAACCGTCGACGTTCTTTGGTTGAAAATATGCTTGGCATGAGCCATTACTATATGCCAATCTTTGAGCAAGCTCTTGAAAAAGAAAACGTTCCCCACGAACTAAAATATCTCCCGATCATCGAATCAGCCCTTAACCCTGACGCTGTTTCCCGTGCCGGTGCAACAGGTCTTTGGCAATTCATGGTACCTACAGCTAAAGGTCTCGGCCTCGAAGTCAACACAATCGTCGACGAACGTCGCGATCCCATCAGATCATCAGAAATGGCGGCAAAATATTTGAAACAACTATATTCAATATATAACGATTGGTCTCTTGCTATCGCAGCATATAACTGCGGTCCGGGAAACGTTAACAAGGCACTCCGTCGTGCAGGTGGAGGTAATAAAAATTTCTGGGAAATTTATCCTTTCCTGCCTGCCGAAACCCGTAGCTATGTTCCGGCGTTCATCGCTGCTGTTTATGTGATGAACTATTATAACGAACATAACATTGCACCAGCTCTTGTACGTCGTCCAATGATTACCGACTCGGTACACGTTACACGTCGCGTTCACTTTCAACAGATTGCCGACGTTCTCGGAATGCCTATTGATGAAATCCGTGCGCTCAACCCCCAGTATCGTAAAGATATCATTCCCGGAGACATTCATCCCTACCCTCTCGTACTTCCCTCAATGCAGGTTTACGCTTATGTAATCAGCGAGGACTCAATTGTTGCCCACGATGCTCAAAAATATCAGCGTCAACTCACAATCGAGCCATCTGACGGTACAGTTACCCAAGTATCTGATGACGGTGATTATATCGTAACTCAAAAGACTCAATATCACAAAGTTCAGCGTGGAGAGACTTTCGCATCAATCGCTCGTAAATATGGGGTAACAGCCTCATCAATTCGTGCAAATAACGGTATCAAGACTCTAACTCGCGGAAAAACAATCAAGATTGTTACAACTCAACGCACTCCTCGTCCCAAAGATGAACTTGACAAAGCAGTTGAAGCACTTGAAAATGCCCAGTATAGTGACTCTCTTGGCTTGGATGTAGATTCGACTCTTGTAAACACTGTCGGCACATCAGACGCTCCACAACCGACCAAGACCGCGGCTCCGGCACCTAAAACCGCTCCAAAACCTGCGACTAAGCCGGCTCCGACATTCAACGCTGCACCCAAACCTAAATCTCAGACAAATAAATCAACACCTGTTACTATCACCGTTCAACAAGGCGATAACCTCTCCCGCATCGCTAAACGACACGGTACAACGGTTGATAAACTCCGCAGTCTGAACGGTTTGAAAGATGACAAGATCAGAGCAGGTCAAAAACTTAGAGTAAAATAACATTTTATACACTGAAAATGAATAATGTTATAACACGTGCAATTTCAGGTACAGCCTACATAACCCTTGTTGTTTGCAGTATCATTTCAGGTCCATGGACATTCCTTGGATTAACTGTTATCTTTGCTGTTTTCAGCGCAATCGAGCTGAAACATATCGATAGGTCAAAATCAGGGAACACTCCCCGCCCCCTTATCGACTGCCTTGATATTTGCGGAATACTTTTCATGATTGTCTCGGCGTCTCTTGCTTCAAATTCCGAAATCGGACTTGAAAGTATCCCTGCATTCATCATTCCTTACACTTTCTATCTCATTGCCCGTGGTATAATTGAGATTTATGTAAAAGAAGAAAATCCGCTCGATTCCCTCGGATCATCAGCACTCGTCCAAATTTACATCGGACTTCCGCTCGCAACATTAAACCTTCTTTATAACACTGTTGGTGCAAACCTTGTGCTCGCAATGTTCATTTTTATTTGGGTTAATGATACCGGAGCATTTTGTGTTGGCACAATGTTTGGTCGCCGACG
>CAMWIM010000034.1 GCA_947174335.1 uncultured Porphyromonadaceae bacterium
ATCTGCCCACTTTCAGTAAGCAGCAATCATATCTTTCAAAAGAAAACTGGGTTGCAACACTCTTGGCGGATGACAAGCTAAACACAGCCATAAATAATGCAATCTCCATTGGCGAAGAAGGCGAGTCATACTCCAACCTCCACAAGCTATTCGCATTACTCAATCCCTGAAATTGAATATCTAATAATATTGAGCCTCTCATCCAATATTTACTAACGGGTGGGAGGTTTTTCTACTATACAAAATCCGCTATTAAGAATTTCCGCAGGTACAAATTTTTGCGATTATAACCGCATCAATTTCATTATATAATTCATATAGTCAGTCAATCAAATATTTACTATGAATTATTGACTTATTGTGATGCAACATATAGAAATTTATCTTACTACTATCTCTACTGTTTTTTGGGCGCCATAATTATCAAATATTGTAAGTTTATGAACACCGATAGATGGTGTGATTTGCACTTGATGAATATCTCTTGTCGAACCGATGAAGTTATTATCCAAGTGCCAGAAGAGTTCTGCATTTGAGTTTGAATGGGTTGCTTTACATATTAGCTGAGATTGATTATTGTCAGCTCTTCGTGGCAACGAAACTACTGCTCCATTAGCAGGGTAAATGAATCTCATACTTGATTCTGAATCAAGTATATTTGCCGGTGGTTCAATGTAGTCGGCATGAGATTGGACGTAATAATATTTATGCACCGGGGGCAACTGAAAGAATGATTTCATAACCGTTGGCTCAGAGGCATCTATTACGCGACGCAATCCGTCGATAGAAACTGGGATTTCCGTACAGTATGGACATTCCTTGCTTTTTGACCCGTTTTGAGCTATTCGTTCTATTCGAGTTTCTTTGCAATACTTTCCGGCACGGTGACCTGAATGAATGCAAATCTGTTCTTTCTTGCCTTGAGGTTCTTTGAACCAGTCGCATGAAGGTAGCAGATTGAAAATATCGAACATAACAGGACCGGCAGTCCTTGCTCCGGTCAAATCTGCTACTCCGCTTCCATCTGCATTTCCTGTCCAGACTCCAACAACATATTCCGGGGTAATTCCGATTGCCCAACCATCTCGGGCACCATAGCTTGTTCCGGTTTTCCATGCAATATTCTGAACGGAACCGGCACGACTCCAATCAAGTTGATCCGGACGGTTTACATCACGCATCGCATCAAGCATTTGATAGATTGCAATGCTATCGTTCAATGGAAAATCTTTGTTAAACCTTGCTAAATTAGCATAGCAATTCACAACGTCCTTTAATGAAACCTCAGCTCCACCCAGTATTAAAGATAGCCCGTATTTGTCAGGAGACTTTGAAATGGTACTCAATCCGCATTTTTGTAGTAACGACGCGAAACGAGATACACCGAATTCTTTTAATAGCCATACATTAGGTATATTCAACGAGAGTGCTAATGCGCTCTTTGCGTCTTCAACACCCGAATAACTCCCATCAAAATTCTTAGGCACAAATCCTCCAAAATCCGTGGGAATATCCGGAAGAATTGTATTCTCCAAGATTACGCCTTCTTGTATAGATGCACAATAAAGCAAGGGCTTTAATATACTTCCTGAAGAACGGGGAGCATTAGCAATGTCAACCCATTTACCGGAGCGATCAGAATTCATATCAGCATTACCGCAATAGGCGACTATCTGATTTGTCTTGACTTCCATGATTATGGCAGAAAGGTCGTTGATACCTGACAATGAAAGATCATTCCTCCAATGGGCACATACAGCTTCCAACCGCTTCTGTAGAGAAAAGTCAATTGATGTCCGTATATGGCAACCGTGGCTGATTTTATTAAGATACTCAACATAATGAGGTGCAATATGAGGCATTTTATAGGGTTTCCCTATAAGAGGCTCTTCAACCGCAAGATCATATTCATCTTCCGTCAGTTCCCCTTTATCATACAGACGTTTCAGTAATCGATTGCGCTTGGTAAGTAATTTCTCGCGGTTTTTTGCGAGATGAATTGAAGACGGGGCATTCTGAAGAACTGCAAGAGTCGTAGCTTCAGCCCACGACATTTCGTTACCGTTATTGCCCAAATAGCGCCAGACAGCAGCATCTATCCCGACGACATTTCCGCCAAAAGGAGCATGGGCTGCATATAATCTCAGAATCTCATCCTTTGAGTACCGGAGTTCAAGTCGAGTTGCCATGAATATCTCAATTAACTTTTCAAGAATATTCCTTTTACCTTGTCGATGAAGTCTGATTGTTTGCATTGTAATTGTACTACCTCCACTTACAACGCGCCGGTTGGAGATATTCTGCCAAAACGCACGACATATACCTCGCAGACTTACGCCGAAATGGGAATAGAAAGTCCGATCCTCGTATTCAATGACAGCCTTTGCAAACTTATCGGGAATAGAGTCAGATGGTGGAAATCGCCATTGACCGTCATCAGCCACTCTTGCGCCCAACAATTCGCCACTTTCGGCAGTAACTACTGTCGAATATGGAGTGTTGTTGAATAATTGTTTTGGTAGACACAACAGCCATACCAGCAGGATAACTCCCGCTGATATAGCCATCGCTATTTTTATTTTTTTTCGTTTCATTGAAGAACAGATACTCTCCGGTTAGACGTCATTGCCCGGCATCCCGGATTATACATATCCTCGCATACGGTTGGAGGTAGTATATAGTTGCCGGGATAAACAGCTCTTAATCTTATTTTTATATCTCTAAATTCACCGGTCTTAAGGCCAAAGTAATAATTTGAGGAATTATCCCTGATATCACAATTGTCATAGTTATCATCAGATGAACCGAACAACCTCACATTCCAGATTTCCCATCCAGAAGGAATGCTATAAGTCAAAGCCATATTTTCTACATCTTCGCTAAGATTTACAACCTTGATTACCGCATAGAACTCAGTATCCTGCTTTAAGTTGTCTACTCTGACAGGTTTCCCATTCATATCAGTATAACTAAGTGTAATATTCAGATTCTTTGCAGACGAGGAAATTATCTTGTCAGGCGAAGGACGATATGACGTAAGGAGCGAAAGTTCAAGAGAACCCTTACTGTTGAGATTTTCTATGCTTACTTTGCCTGCGCTACTATCCAATGAGATATTTTTGACACCGTTAAAACCGGTAATGGAGATCGGGGTTTTACCCGGTTGGATAATCTTTACCGAATTCAAGCCATTGCCCATCAGGCTACTCAAACCGTTAAGAGCCATGGTTGCAAAAGCAATGTCCTGGGTGACATAGTATGAAGCTGAATAAGCCGAGGCAATTTTACGAGCAATCGATAAAGCCTCAGAAGTCATATTACATTGTGTATATGCTTCTAAAGAGATAGCTTTATTGCGTATTTCTGAAGAGAAAGCATCGTTTATATCAGATTGTTCCGTCCTTTTAGCGCGCTCAATGAGCTTAATGGCAACATCTTTTCGGCCGTTTTCAGCATAAGTTGCAGCAAGACAATACGCGGCATTCTGTGAAAGTCGCTTAGATTCACGAAGGCGGTTCATTGCTGCCGTCTGACCTAAGCCGGCAACCGCCAACGAATAAAGTCGGAAAGCCTGATTCAAGTCGGAGTCAATAGAATATCTATAATCCCGAGCTTTCGTCACCTGATAATCTTTCCATTTCTCAAAACAAGTTTTATCGATTCTGAATCCTTGACGTGAAGCCTCGGAAAGAACAAGTCCTGCCATTGAGGTTACCCAGTCATTTTCATCTGAGTTCCCCGGCCAATAGACAAATCCTCCATTGGATATTTGTCGAGACTGTACTGCTTTGATGAGTCCAGGTAATAGTTTGTCACACATATTCCTTTGCTCTGTATCAAGAAATTTCTTTCCGAACAACATAAACAATGCTTTTGAAGAGAGCTGTTCAGTACACAAATGCGGATAATATTCCATAAACATTGACACTCCACTGAAATTCAGTACAGGCATCGACGAAATCTGGAGTGCAGCTTTCTCTACATTCTTTGATGACCAAGATATATCAGTAGAAGCATTGGCCGCCAAGGTCTTTTCGGTTGTTTCGTACAAGACTGGCATTGGGTTGGACACATCAATAAAGGTCGTATCTTTTGCTACATGACCATTGGCGGTTGCAGTAAATATGATTCTTGCTTTGCCTTCCTTTGACTTATCACAAGCTATACGGAAGCGTGCAAGTTGTTCACCGACTTCTTTATATACCATATTTCGCGTTTTTACGCCCAATACCTTAACGGGACCTGCGACGTCGATATTGACATCAACGTTCTTGATACCATTTTCCATTGTAAAGACATTGACCGGGATATCAACTGTGTCACAATTTGCGAGAGTACGCGGTAATGTTGATAACAACATAATCGGTGATGTGACTTTTACAGTTTTATCTGAATTTCCATAACTACCTTCATGAGCTGCGATAACCATAACTCGGACCGAACCGACATAATTAGGCAAAGTAATCTTATGAGTTTTCAATCCTCCTTTTATGGTGAATGGACCTATGAATTTGACTGCCGGATTGAAGCGTTTTTCCTTACCGGCGGCTTTACGGAGAGCTTCATCACCTCCTACGCTCAATATTGAACGGAAATTAGAACCGAATGCACCAATAACATCATCATACATATCCCATGTCTTTATGCCTAATGCCTCTTTCTGATTCATAGCATACCATGGTCGAGGTGTTCTGAAATTAGTTATGTCAAGTAATCCCTCGTCTACAATGGCAAGGGTATATGTCATGGGCTTATTCTCTTTCTCCCTGATCTTCACGCTAAACGGCTGCTGTGGATGTAGTTCATCAGGCATATCGATGACTGGATGAAGAATGGATTGTGAGTTCACAACTTTTACAGACTGAATACCGAATAGCCTGATAGGGGTATCGAAATCGGTTTCTTTATGGGGACGAAGCATTGTTGCCGTGACAAAGAAGTTTGGAGCCATACTCTTATCTATATGGATTGGAAACTTGGTCTCTTTATCAGCAGACAAAGAGACCCACTGACGCTTCAAAACCTGCGAACTATTCTCATAGGAGAGTAGTACGCGACCACCTTTACATTTGGGGAGGAACACATTGGCAGTTTCTCCTACTTCATATTGAGACTTATCAAGAGTGAACGACAATTCGGTACTACCCGAAGCGCTTTCCTTGTTACTTCGCCCTCTCCATTCCGGCCAGTCTACGGAAAAGACTCCTCCCGTAGCATGTCCTCCTTTAGTGTCCCTGACTAAAACAAGATATTTGCCCCAGTTTGGATAATCAACTTTGAATGGAATTTCTGCAACGCCATTATTTGCCGTAATCGTTCCGGTAGTTACGACATCAGCTGTTGAGCTTTTGACATAGCGGCTGAGATCATTCGGTCCACCTTCCCACCACCAGTTCCAATCAAGCCTATAAATTTTATAATCAAGTTCACGGGTTTTCATCTTTGCGCCAATCTGATTCAAAACAACAACCGGAAATTTGATTTCCTTATCTGTCTCGAAATCTTTAGAAAGCAGGTCAATTCCCACATATACTCCAAAAGGAGAGAAAGGCACAGATTTTGAAACAATACTTGCATCTCCACCCGGTTCTGTGACTTTAGCAGTAATGTTAGCTTGTAACATACCCGGAGAGTTAACATCGGCGCCAATAGTACAATCTTTCATAATATATCCAAGGCTATCCGTTACACCTGTGTATAGATGCTTATCAGATGATGTATAAGACATCAGCGGATTCTTGAAAGAATAATTCTTATAGTTCTCAAAAGGATTGGGATTAGTATAAAAAGTCATCTCCAAAGAAGCTGACATGTTCTTTGCCACCGGTCCGGTTAACCAGTGTGCAGTCAGTCCGACAGGAGTGCTACTGTTGGCTTGTATAACAGCAGGTGTATTGATATCAATTTTCAGTCTATTGGGCTTTATAGTTTCAATTCTTACGGGATGATAAAATGTTTCATTTCCTACTTTGAAATGCGCAGTCCATAATCCCGTCGGAACAGTTTCTTCTGTGGATATATGGAAAACGTAGAACCCATCAGAACCCTTTTCAAGTATCTGCCGGTCATATAACTGTTCTGAGGGATTGTAGAGTTCCATGATTACAGGGTGGTTTGAGGGTAATTTTTTACTTTTGTCCTCAACAATCAAAGTAAGATGTATCTCATCCCCGGGACGCCATACACCACGTTCTCCGTATGTAAATCCTTTTATTCCGTCAGTAATGGTTTTACCTGACACATCGAAATTACTTGTTGATAGCTCTCTGCCTGTAGTCACCTTGAGATAAGTTGTACTTAGTCCATCAGAAGCGGTGATCATAAAGGGGTTACCTTCGGTTTTGAAATCGGCAAAGCCTCTTTCGTCAGTCATGCCATATCCGATTCTTTGTAATTGATAGTTATATACAGTCACATGTATTCCAGCTACTGGTTGTGCTGAGACAATATCATTTACCACTGTCCTTATGATATTATCGTCGCTGCGCTTTACTATCAATCCGAGATTAGAGGCGACCAAATTAACCTCCGGCATACGATCTGCATAATCCATCATATAATAAGAATCTTTTGATGGATCATTAACCTCGTTCCAATTAAATTTTGACCACTTGTAATCCGGAGCATCGCGATAAATATATGAGCGATCACGATCCCAAGTATCTCTATCATTTTCAGTTACTCCTGATATCTCTTCAAAATTTTCAGGTTCAGTTCGGTTATATAGTGAATAAGCCTTGCGGAAAGTGAGGCGGATATTATATATTGCACCTCTTTCCTTCGCGAACAAATTTTTCAAGTCTATAGAAAAATTCTGCCATTGATGCAGATTCAGGGATTTATCTCGATTCAATCTAACGGTCTGATGGTATATCAAGCGACCAAATCTACGTAATTCGTATGTCCCGTCAAGATTACTTTCCTGAAGGAATGACATTACGTTTGCTGGGAAAATCTTTACAACCTCCACGTCAACGGCTGCAAGATTTACAGCTCTGAACGGGAGTTTGAGATTTCTTTTGTCCGGAAGTATATTTCCGTCAAAGGGAATTTCTATAGCAGGTGGAATTACTTCCTGGATGAAATGTCGCTCAATATCCTCATCAAGACTCCTGCCGTCATTATTTTTTAGCAAATCTGAAATTCTCAGAGTAATGTCCTTTATCCCATTTATCGGGTAATATATCTTTACATTTGTCCCTGAGCGTTCAATACGTATATCCGAGATATTGTCGATGGTGATTATTCCATCTAGTTC
Source organism: uncultured Porphyromonadaceae bacterium (assembly GCA_947174335.1). Taxonomy (GTDB): domain Bacteria; phylum Bacteroidota; class Bacteroidia; order Bacteroidales; family Muribaculaceae; genus CAJUPY01. The sequence goes on from CAMWIM010000034.1 coordinate 7,259, forward strand.
TTGTGTGGAAGAAAGCGGAGTACTGAACTCCAGATTAAGGTAAGGATTTGCTGCTTCAATACGTTCCGCATTAAGCAATTTAAAATCAGACACCGATGGTACAGTAACTACACAACCATTAGTAGAGAAACCGCTCATCTGGTTGATAGATAGACTGAGTTTCTTATCTTTTGATTGGCGCTTTATCCCGGTAATCTTAAATTCCCTACTATGATTTTCAGGCTTTTTATCCATAATAACTTTTGCTCCGGGGTAGTCACAGATAAGAAAAGTACTGTCATTAGTTATACTGTCACCTGCAGCAACATTATATTCCAGTCGTCCCTTTACAGTCATATATGCAATATTGTCCGGATCAACAATAGCATTTACATTCTCAAAACGTACCTCTCTTTTATCAACATAGAAGTCAAAAGCGAAATCTGTCAAAGAATCAACAGCAGTTATAGCCCTCATATTTATACGGCACTTATACTGACGACCCTGTTTCATGCTTTCCATTGGAATGAAATCAATGAAACGCTTGTCTGAAGAGTAAACAGCCTTACCGTTAACTTTGGGAGAGAACTTGAACACTTTCTCCAATGAGCGAGTGGTATCAATTTTGGATTTCATCAAATCAGTCAGTTCTATCCTGATTTTTGAATCCTGATCGATATGTGCCGGAGCATAAGCTGCAATCCATTGAGCAGCTTCTTCCGAAGACATGATTTTAGGGTAACAGAAAATGACTGTTAAGATTGCGCCGGCTATCAACAAGACGGCAATCAACGAAAACGCGAAGACGCGTTTCGTGTGGAGCGAAATTTTGAACGACATACTGGGATCTTTTAGTTTTTTATTTTTATATGCCAAAATTAGCGCAAAGTAAACGCCCCACAAAGTGATTTGCGGGGCGTTGTATGAAATGTCATTCTAAATGTATAAAAACTAACCTAGGGTTTTTCCCAGATTATATAATTGACGTTTTCTATCTCTGTATTTGGCTTTCCTCCGGTCAATATTTTATTACCTTCCTCATTGACATAGAAGCCATAAGAAGATGAACCGACAAGGTAAATGGCATTGCGAACCCCCATATCAATTAAAAGCTGAGAAAAGTCATGGAATGTCAGTCTTTCTTTACTCATTACCACACAAGTTCTACCACCTATTTCAGCAAGAGCCTTTCTGATTGCTTTGCCTTTGGGCTTATTCTCGACTATCTGTCCTCCAACCACCAAAGGGTATTGACGGAAAAAATATCCACCTTCAGTCAATACCTGTTCGAGCATCGGAGTGGCATCTGCAACACCGATTGATAGTTCTCCGTCAACAATGGAACAAAAGCCGGCTTTAGCTTCACCTTTACTCATTAACTCCCCATTTAGCACAAATGTACCGGCTATTTGTCCATTATCACCTCTCACATCGGCAGCTTGTGTAGCCATTACGATATTTGAATCGTTTAGTAATTCATTACCAATAATCAATCGAGGGCGAGCATTCTCGGGGGTTAGAATTAACAACTCTTTTTTATTGAGTGTTGTATCTCGAGCGATTGTGAATCCTTCAACGGCTAAGTGCGTTTCATCCTTTATTATCTGCGACTCCCTGTCTATAACTGAATCATAAGTTTCTTCAATGAAACTTTCATTATCAGTATCTTCATCACGGGTCAATACAAAAACGACACAGCCTAAAATTAGAACTCCCAGAAAAATAAGGAGCCATAATCTAAAAGTATGTTTCTTGTTATTGTGTCTCTCAGGTTCTTTGGCTGAGATGATACGAATTTCATTTTCACTTATTTCATTTGAATTCTTGCTCATACGGTCTCCTCCTTTTCTAAAAGTTCTTTTAAAGCCTTCAATGCTTCCTTCGAAGCAGATACTTCATGTCTGAAACAACGACAATCCGAGAGAATCATCTTCTGACGCACAGGATGTATAAAAGCAATAAAATCACGGTTAACAATTAAGCTCTTACCGATACGAATAAATCTATGATCATCCTTATCAAGCATCTCGGCTAAGCGCCTTTCTATTTGTCCCAACTGGAGTGTTAGGACAAAATTCTCACCATCTGCCATTGTTAGAGCAGAGTAGTTGCCGTCGGCGGTTATAAAAACAACCGATTCAGGCGGAACACGGACTATTTCCGTGGATGTGGTGAAAATAAGACGCTTATTCATGATTTTCATTTTGCAAAGTTACAATAATTGGATGAGGTACAATAAAAATATATATAGATTGTATGAAATTATTTTCAGACTATATGAATTCCTATGAAATAAGTCTGAACGGCTATTCTACAATAAATTTACCATCAAGGATATTTTAATCCGACATGTGGTTCAGTAACTGGCATTTGATCCTCAAGCATTTTTACAAGCTGTTCCTTTGTTACGACCATACCAATATCATTTGCAATAATTAAGTTAGCTAACACAATCCTTTCTTTTTCTTCTTCCGAAAGTTCAACCCAAGATTTAGTTTTATGTGTTTCCCAATACTCCCATGCCGAAGCTTCTGTTTCATTTTTGTATGCGATACTATTAGCGATACAAGAAATGAAGTAAGGACCAATCGTGTATATCGCTCTAATCACTATGAGCAGAAATACTGCTGCAATAATAATTATGCCCAATATTATACACCCAATCATCAGTAAAAAACTCATTAAAATTCGATTTTAGTATCTCTATTGTTATTAGTTCTCATTGCTAAAGTGATTGCCTCTCCAACAAGAGCTAAATCGGCGAGTAAGTAATGTCGCTTGTTATTCCATTTTACGGTATGTCCTGCTATCTCGGCTGTTTTAAGCAGTTTATTTCGAAAGTCTTTATCGCCAAAATATGTTGCACTACCAATGGCAAAGGCTGTTCCACTTGGGCTAAGATTCATAATAATTGGGCCGGCATCTATATCCATTCCTAACCAACACGAGTGATCGTAGTATTCTTTTATCCCCGATAAAGGGAATGTTTGAATGAAATGATACTTTAGTTTATCGTATTGGTCTTTAGCAAATTCCGGGTATATCTTTGTCAGATAGTAGCAATTTAAGGCTGAATAAGAACCCTTAATTGGAGCATCCGTTTTTCCATTGTCATCGAGGAATGATACAAGCAATCCAGTCTCTTCATCGAGCCAACCTGATTTCGCCTTATTAATCCAAGTATTTACTGTATCAGAGTATTTGCCTCCATTGAGTTTCGCATAATCGGACAAAGCTACAATGGCAACCATCATATCGGGTATATAGATTGGCTCATCTGGATAGGTTGGAATATTATATAGCGGAGAATTAGCTATACGACGATTCATTGTATTGCAGAGTGAATCATATAAATTGTCGTACTTGTCAATACCTCCAATTCTTTTGTAATTGCCAATCATCCACGCGAGATGACTAAGATAGGAAATATGACTCTTATCACCCTCCAATGATTCGAGAGGATCCTCGTCCCAACGCATTTTATCATATAACCTAAGTTCAGGTGATTTGACTATTTGAATCAGGCTGTCGATTGTCTCGATAGCATCTTCTTTCGATTCGGGATAAATCTCTGCCATATTGGATAATGCCTCGGTCAACATAGAGCAGGAATACAAAGCCCATTCTCCTTGAAATTGTAAGCCTATTCCACCAGGCATTTCGTTGAGTAACTGACGCGGCTCAACCATAATCTTTTCGACGAGGAAATTACGGCGTTGAAGTAACTCATTCTTTTCTTTGTCAAACGAGCCATTACCACAACATGACCATTCTATCCATACACACTTTATGATAGCCAATAATAATATTAAGCTAAAGATTTTTTTATGTCGTGAAATGAACTTCATCATAACGATTGGGTTAAAATACTTATAGCTCGTTCAGCAGCTTGACAATCTAAGCCCACGAATGGATTTACTACGATAAGTCTCTCTAATTGTTGCGTATTAAAATTGGATTCATCAAGATCATCAATTATGACATAGTTACAATAAACTTTACATTCTTTTAGCCATAAATCAATTTCATCACCTCGATGCTTATTCACATTTGGAGTTACATCTGTTAAAAATCCGGGCATATTTCTGTCTTTCCACATCTGAAGAAGTCCTTCGTACTTATCTATATATTTCCAATCAGATGTCACCACAACATCTGCGTTTGTTCCTTCTATTATTTGTCTTAAACATTCAATACATTTTGGATCAAAAATCGGCCTTCCTTTATCGTCACACTCGGGTAGCCCATTTTTTACAAGATACATATCATATGAAGCTGTATCCATTACTCCATCAAAATCAAGGAAAATGATATTCATAGGTGATTGTCAAGACTATAAAATAATGATAAAACAGATCCGTAATGGCGGAAGCCTGTTTCGGTAAGTTGAAGCCGGTCGCCTTGGATGGTTATCAGATTCTCATTTATTAGAAATCTTACAATTGTATTATAACGTGCATCGAAATCATTTCCGTAAATATTTTTGGCAGCGGAAAGAGAGAAACCGCCGGAATACCCGGATATGGCGATGAATTTATTTAGTAATTCCTGACAAGGCAATTGGTAGTATGTTGAGGCTTCATAAGAGTAACCGTTGTTAATAAGCCAGTCTTGATCAAGCAACTTTCCTACAGATTCATTTTTCCCAATATTGTAGGAAATTCCGAACGGAGACATACTTTGTGCTGAAATACCGAATCCTTTATATTGCCAACCGTCAAACATTCTATGGCGGAGATAAGAAGATAAACCGCAATCATACGGATCACGACTGAATGTATTGCGTCCAAATTCTCCGTAATATCCAAGACGTAATAAACCATTAAACAGTTCACAATATTGGTTAAAGCAACGGTCTAAATCAGGTCTATAGTTTGTTCTGAGTTGATTGGTGCGAAATTCATAAACAGTTACCTGTTCAGGATTCAGGTCACGAATAACCTCAATATCCTTTTTAATCATTTCAATTGTTTGTCCCGGTAAGCCATACATTAAGTCCAAATTGATTTTCGATATACCAAGCCGGTGCCATTCTTCAATCGCCTTTCCCATTTTGGAAACTGAAATGTTGTTACGATGTAACGGACTGAGTACATCTTCTGCTGTGGACTGCACACCCAGCGATAATCTTTTGAATCCAGCCTTAGCAATATAATAGCTTTTATGCGGTCCCCAGCAGTCCTCAACCAATGTTTCAAAAGACCCTTCAATACTTGGTTCATAATCTGAAGTCACCATTTTATCGACCACAAAGCCCTCCTCAAACATAGACATAAGTTGACAGAATATACTTGCATCTAAAGATGTTGGTGTACCCCCTCCTATATCGAAACCATATATTTTCATATTCGGGTAGCAGTCAATAAAACGGTTAAATTCCATATCTAATGCTTCCAAATAGTTACGTTGCTTTTCTTTCTCCGGAGTACACATCTTTGTGTATTCACAAAAAGAGCAAATCTGACAGCAGAAAGGAATATGCAAGTAAAAGGCAATCGGTTTAGACGGGTCAAACGGCAATGTACCCGGCGTTAAGTATTTAGCCCAATCGTCCGGAGATAAAGGATATGAGGTGTTGAACAACGGATTGTTCTTCCGCTGTTCAAACAAACGTTGTATATCAGTATATGATGTTGTCATCGTGAAATCCTTGTCTTAAATATTGTCCATCATACATTAGCGAAGACTCGCAGTAGTTTGGATTAGAGTAGTTGCGCATATATACCTCCAAAATCTTCCCATTATGATTATAAAGATAGTTACTACATTTACAGTCTGCACCTCGGTTACGTGACTCGGTAAAATAAAGGTGGGGTATCTTAGAAAAGTTTATTTCATCAAAATCGACATAACGCTCATGACTATAATCATTGACTTTCATCAAAGCGACGAATCCAAGACGTGGCAATCCAAGAGAAATAGCAAATTTAAGCATCTTCTCCACTTCAGCCGGATTATCGATATATCCTCTAATAAGATTGCAACTGGCATTGATAATGTCTTTATTTATACCCTTGAAAGAAAATGCCGTATCGGGGATTTTGGTACCATAAATTTCTGATAATACTACCGGGTCATAATGATGAAGCGACACGGATATTGAATCCCAGCGCGGATTTTGCATTAGTACTTGTGAGGACGGAAGTATGCCGTTTGTATTCAAGTGCAAGTGAATCCTCTTGTATATCTTAGCAGATGCTCGTTCAAGAATACAATTGACAATTAAAGGGACTGTTGCAGGTTCGCCACCTGTTATGTTAATGCGGTTTACAAAGATTCCTTTTAATACAAGTTCATCCACTATTTGCCATAACTTATTATGATCAAACTTTACGACTTCTCCAAAGTATCCACTGTTTGAACAGAAAGCACAATGAGCGTTGCATCCATTCGTCACTTTGACGAATAGATTGACCGCCGGAGGGATGTGACTTGTGGATAAAGAGCCATACTTACAACCCTTATCCTTAATGGATATGATTTTTTCAAACAACTTTACCTCCATACATTCTTCCCAAGCTTTACATCTTCAATGAATTTTAGTTTTTCAGCTTGCGTATTAAACACTATACGCCCTGAATACTCGCCATATACAGGTAAGGTATAATCATACTTGGGTATATAGTAATTCCCGATAAGTTTATATGATTTATCTTTTTCAAGAATCTGTTTAGCTATTTGGAATTCAAGCCAATCTGGAATCGAATTTGGGCCCTTGCCTTCTCCGCAAGAGCGGATATAACGTCCAGTTTCGCTTTCCTTGACATATATAGGAGCAGTCCCCATTACTTTAGGTACAAATACCTCTGGATGGCAGGGACTATCGTCGATATAGTCTCTTTTAATTGTACCTTCAAGTCCAAGTTGACTTATGGCATCATCATGATTTCCAAACATTAGTTTTCTCATCTTGGCAGCATCTAATACTCCATCTGTAATTATTTCCGGCCAAAGATTGCGAATTGCACGTACAAAGAATTGCAAAGGATAATTCATACCGGTAGCACCTTGCATTTCAAAGAATATTGGAGTCTCGGTGGGACTACAAAACGATAATTTAAATATCCTAACTTTTGACGCGCTCTCGATTGCGACCAAATCATACTCAATGTCTATTTGTCTTCTATATCGTCGGAATTCATTGAGGTATGTAATTAAATTCATCATTTTCTCTCGGCAATAAGACTCATAAGACTTATCATGTGCCAAAATAAAATTTTCTTTTTCAAATACTAATTCTCGCAGACGGTTAGCATTTAGTTTACGATCAATGAACACTTCTGGGTCATGAAGAGCATGTCTAATTGTTTTTACTGCTAAAAAAGCTGCCTTATCGCCATTATCCCGTAAACGCTGTAAATAAAAGGATAAATCTGACAATGCATCATCTGGTGAAGTGTATCGTTTCTCTTCATTTAACGCCAGAATAATGTCGGCGAAAGTCCGAGTCATACCATAGCAATGAGTGGTAATTTCACAAGGAAGTTTGTTTATAGCTGGACTAATAATTTCTTTATTCTCACTATGTGACACATACAACTTATCACAGAGTTGTTTAACAGTTTCGGCAACATACTCATCAAGGAGTGAGAAGCAGTTGAAAAAAGAGATATCGTTATACTTTTGCGTCAGATCGGTAGCCTTGATAATCTTTATATCAACGCCTTCTTCTTTTAGAGAATTCGCTGCATCAATGGCTCGTTCCTGTTTCCTTATTCCTTCAAATTCAAAGGGTATTGTGCAAACTACAGTAATGGAGATATCCGCTTTTTTGCATAGGCTTACAAGCCATTTGGTTCCAAATGTTCCAGTCATACCACCAAATCCCGCTATTATAATCACATGTTTGGCAGAATTATCAATCAACGAATGCACAAGAGAATTATTCTCAGTATTTGCATAATATCTATTAAAACCTTCTTCTGTATGAAACCGTGGATTTATCCCACAAGGATTACCTCCATAAAGACAAGCTTTTAACTTGACCTTAGATTGTTCAACCTCGATATCGGTACTTAAGACACTGTATTCTACATAAGCGAGAGGATTTTCAATCATTCTCTCAACAGAATTTGTGCCACCACCACCAATTCCAATAACTTTAATTGGAGAGTCGAAATGTTTTACTCGTTCCTGATGAGCCGCTTCCATAGTATCAAGGATTCTTTGAGGATGTATTGAACGATTCTCATTCTCGATATAGACAGCAAACTCAATAGGCAATATTACATTCGGTAAATTATAAGCATCCCTGAACAATGGAGCAATATCCATTACCTCAAAGCCTGCAATTCCACATCCAATCTTAGTTACATAAAAAGTAAGTGCTTTTTCATATTCAGCAAGTTCAATAAATTTCTCAATATATGGCCTAATAGTGTCTACGCTTCCCTGCATTGTCGGAATGGCATACGAATTACCTTGGAGACCTTCCCCTTGTCCCCATACAGCACCGAAACGATTAAACGCAACTTTTGCGGCACCTCCTGCATGATGTCCGGCAAGATTACTACCAAACACGAAAATGTCTCTCCGCCCCAGAGTCGTAATTTCCTCCGGAGTGTACTTCGCATCAAGAGGCGTATCACACACTCCTGTGAAATGTCGTTCTTCAATAGCTGAAGATTCAGTATTTACAGTTTGTTTAGTCTTTCTATATCTGAAAAAATCGAATAGTCCCATTGATTTATTTTATTTTGATTGTGATAAAATTGGAGGCATAAGGTAGTGGGTGATCATGAAGATATTTTGGCGATTTATCCAATTGATTGATACGATAGAAGCAGTAGTTCCAGCCTTGTCCCATATCGGTATATAATGCATCCTTCACGCCCACGGATAGCAGTGCATCAATGAAATTCCCAAATGTTACGACTCCTTGACTTTCATAAAGAGTCAACTGATTGTCGGAATTAAGGCATAGAGCGCGGAATACGTTTCTATTTCCAAATGGACGAGTTGTTTGAACAGCTTTACCATTGTGTATCATCATCTCTTGCGCGAAGCCCATGCCACTTTCTTGTGCAGCACTATCCAAAGCAGAGGTATAATTCTTGTAATGAAATTGTGAGCCGGAAGCTGAAGTCCATGTGAACGCTCCTGTATTACGCTTACAGCGATAACCTTTAAAACGCTTGCCTCCGGCGACGTGATCTCCAGCCACATTTGCGTGTCCTTTATCAAACTCTGTCCTGGTAAAAGCACCTGCAAAAGCTAATATAATTGAATCATTCTCCTGCGAAGGAATTTCGCCACAAACCATATCCATTTTCAAGCCTGTCATATCAGGTTCGAGACAGATTAGGTCTCCATACTCCGTTTTGATATGTGAAACCGATATTACGTCTGCATCAACATTTGTAAAATCCCGGATAATTGACTCTTTTATATCGGGATGAAGCCCGCGAGCCACGTCTATAAACAATTTTACACGGGCTAATACCTCACGTCCTCGATTGCGCCACCATGAAGTGCGTCGCCCCGGCGTCTTGGCATTGAATGCAATTGCATCAATGCCAATATGTTTTGCTTGATACAAGGCTCGTTCATTATGATATTCCTGAGAAATAATGGTTATCGAGTCCTGACAATACACATCTCGCATTTTTGCAATGGAATTAAGAGTACGCATACCGTCATAGTCAAGAATAATCCGTGTAGAATCGACACCTTGTTTCATCAAGGAATCACGCATTGCCACTGGCTCGTCATATCCATTTTCAGTGTTACGATAATCTCCGCCACTGACTACGAGCCAATCAACCTTTCCTGCTTTATACAGATTAGCCCCGGCTGTAATACGATGGTCAAAATAATAGTTCCTACGCCCATTCCAAGTTGAAATTGGAGAAGTCCCAAGAATAAGTCCTACCTTTCTATGAGGGATACTATCCACATCAGCATAGGTATTTCCGGCAGCATTCCTTCCGACTTTTATATCACAATATACTATAATCGTACAGATTAAACCTGTGATAGCCAGAATCCATATGAGAATCTTCCGTTTTGTCATTGCTTATTTTTATAATGCGCTATTGGATAAAATACGCGACAGATGTATCATCTAAGATTTACGTATAGAGAGGAAATAATCGTAATGATCCTTAGCGGCTTTTGAGTCTATTTCATTAGCCAATTCCATGAGTTTACTGGAAACTATGGGCTCATTCATTTGGTGTGTAACTGCCGCTCCAAGTATATATGCCCCAAATAGAACACTATTTGATGATTTGTGGAAACCTTTTTCATTTGCATATATAACTTCAAGAAGAGTATATGATTCTTGATAGTTGCCTTCGACATAGTTGATAAGGGCAAGCTGATAATCCGATTCAAAAAACACCTGAGGCACTGCTGTAACATTTTGGGACGTATATCCCAAAACTCTACCATATAAGGTTTTAGCGTTTTGCAAATCATCCTTAGCAAAACAAGCATCTCCCATGTATTTTAAGATTATGGTGTTTGTGCTATCCACATCCCAAGATTCAAATCCTAATTTTAGTACGTCATCATACATTTCATGATTTCCCAACAGTTGGATTGCTTTGGAATAATTATCCATACATTTTTCAACATCTTTTTGCGCATATATATGAGCCAAATGTAAATATGGTCGAGCATAACCCGGGTTAATGTTTACCGAATTTTCATACGCTTCTATCGCTTTTAATGTATCCTTTGCTGCACAATATGCAATGCCAAGCGTATGATAGGCATAGAAATCCCTTGGATTGACCTTTTTCAGATGAGTTTCAATTTCACGGATTGCCTTTTCTTCTCTTCCAATCGAAATTAGAGCTTCACAATAAGGAATATCTACTCCATTTCCTCCAATGTAATCGGTATATAATATACCGTAGTTACGCAGAGAATCCGTTAAACTGATAACACTATTCCAATCACCGCTTTTATATGCTTCAGAAATTTGAGGTAATAATTTTGATTTTAACTCTTCCTTAGAGTTTCCGCAAGAACTGAATATAATGCCTATAAAAACGATAAGCATCGCAAATTTGTACTTTAATCTCATTATTGGAACTGTTGAGAAGTTATGTGTTCGATATATTCCAACTCTCTAACTGCAAAATCATGACAGGCAGGGGATTCTTTTAATTGCTCAAGAAGATTACGTGCATTGTCCCACATCTTGTAGTCAATAAATAGATATGCTAATCTTCTTGCAAGAAAATCATAGAAAAATGATGTCTCTTCAGAATCAATTTGCCTCTTGCCATCATTGAATTCAGAAAGATAGTGTCGCACAGTTTGGAGAGCTCTTGGATCTCCATTGTTTACTAACGAGTTAATATATTCAATGATATATTTCGGTTTATCTGAACCTTGAATTAGATCGAGATAATAGGTCGCTCTATCATATTGTTCCAGTTCATTGAAACAGAATCCGATATTGAAACAAGTCTCTTCAAAAATTTCATTTAGTCGGTCATATTCCGTGACAACACCTGTTTTTAGATGATTATATGCTTTCATCAAAGGCATCAAAGCATCTGCAAAGCGATTTTCAGAAACAAGCCATCGTCCATACCCGAAGTCATAACCTAAATCTTTAGAATAAGTTAGACCTTCAAGAACTGTCTTCTCTTCCGAGGATAATTCTTCTCCTCGGTTAGATTTTTCTATTAGCGATTGCTCAATTTGGTCATATCGAGTCAATTTCTTTTCGGGAGGGACAATATCAAATCCCAATATAAAGCTTGTGGTGAAAGGCGCGTTTTTGGAGTGGCTTGTGCGAAAGTCATCAGGGCTTGTAAAATTAGGAATCATTACAGACACACGCATATAAGCCGTCTCATAAACAAATGGGCCTATTCCTCTAAGGAACATAATGATTGAGTTATCCGTACATAGTTTGGATTTATCTGACTTGCTTTCTATATTGTCGAAAACAATATTCCCGGGACGATAGGAAATAACCAATACAGTGTTCAAACCCGTGCGTGGTACTAATTCCCCCTCGTTATTTTTATAAAGGAGAGCATCATATGGCTTATAATTCAACACCTCCGCCTGAGTTTCAATTAGTTCAGTATTCTCGACACGGCCAAATTCTCCACGACTTACTATTGTCATGGGGCCAATATCATCAGGAGAAATATTCAGGAGTTCCTTGATAATGTAGCGGAGTGTAATCGGGTCATCTTTTGATGAGCGTTTAACCGTCTGTTGCTGATGTCTGAATTTGGCTTCATTCATTAGAAAGGATCCAAAGAACCATTCATCAGGATTAAATCCACTGCCATTATCTTGAGGTTTTTCTCCTCCATCTTTATTCTTTTTTGAGAATAGATCAAATAGTCCCATATGTCTTAATTATGCTTATTGTACGATTATCAGATTGTCCATTAAAGTATTTGTCAATAACCTGTGCAAATATGTCATTGGGAGATGCAATATCAAACAAAGTCATTGAAGAACGTAATTTCAATGAATCGATATCTCCGAATATCGATCTCGCATTATTACTGGGTAAGCCAAGAATTGTTTCAGAAACTACTCTTAAACGCAGACCCAATATTGGATGCTGTAGGAAAGCAGTCGCCTCCGCAATCCCAGATACGCCATAGTATTTAGCATTATAAGAATACCCAAGATGCTTGAGCTGTGGAAAGATATACCACATCCAATGAGAGCGTTTCCGCCCTTCTTGTAACTCTTTCAGCGCAATAGGATAAACTCCATTTTGCGCCTCTACAAATCTCACAAGGTTGAAATTGTTACTACACATCTTGAGATTGCTGTTAAGAATGTTTTGTTTCAAAAGATTGTGCTGATACGGAGTTATTCCAATACAAGAGTGGAACTTTACCTTCGATTGTGTCTGTTACGATTTTCTTGGAATAATAAGCAAGACTACGGAATTGCTTAATGATATTATCAGGTAAAGTAAGGATGTATTGAATTTCTTCTCCCCATATGGAATCCCCATCAAGAAGTAATTCATTTTCAATGTCTTTAATACTTTTGGCTGTATCAACATGCATGACGGGATTGAGTCTATCAATTTCGATACCATCAATAAGTTCACGCATATTTCCTTTGAAGTTGAGAAGAATCTGTTGAATTCTTTTGAAGGATTCTTCGTCTTTATTCCCACCATTGCCAATTTGTTTTGCTACAGAATCCCTTAGAGGCAGGATATTATTAACGATATGACGAATAATTGCCTGTGAGTAGAAGATATTGTCATATGCTTTCATTATCAAATCTTTGTCGGAGGCGATAGATAGGGCAAAAAGACAAATGTCTTTATCAATAGCGACTATACGAGGTTCCAAGCCTTTGACAATTTCAAGTTGAGTCTCTATGGGAACATTTTTTCTGCTATATACAGCCCCATCGTACTGAATTTGCTTTTCCGGAGTATGCTTATTCTTAAACATTACCATTGTCTGGTAATCCGAAATGGCAGTTGAAAATGTTTCTATGAGATTAGATTTAGATTCCGATAAAACATCTTCCAACCCTTTAGAGAATGTGTCTTCTTCGTGTGGGCTTAATTTAAACCCACAAATGTCACGGTTAAAGAAAACACGCATATACATAGGAAATGAATTTTCGTCTAACTCTTTTGCGAGCAACTCTCTATATTCAGAATCAGAGCATACTTTATCCGACGTATAACCTGCATTTAAGAACAACTTATACGAGGTTTCATCGTACACACTAGATGTTACTAAGTCCTCAATACTTTCGTGATTTTGATTGGAATAAACATAGCCTAACTCACGAATATTATCAATACGCTCCTCCAAAAGAGGATGAGAAATCCATGGATTTTTCAAGTGGACTCGGCTTTTCGGAGCTTTTGTTAATTGTTCAGTCGCAGTTATGGTTTCATCAATGATTATGCCATCAAAGTCATCCGTTAGAGTAAGGAATTGTTTATAACCATTCCAATATGTAGATGGGAGAATCTTCTTTGCTTCATATATATTTTGAACGAAAGTATTATAGGCATTGAAGCGTTCAGCGATAACATCAATTTTACAGAGTGCAGATATTGCTGATTCACATCCGGCAACCATAGCACTTTTCCCATCGGCCTCGTATTCCATTGTTCGTGATAACTTCATATATCCGCGCTGGACATAAATAAACGTCTTCTTCAGAATGGGACGAACAATAGAGGCTTGGTCTGAATTTACAAGGTTAGAAATTATGTTGTAACAAATAGATACTATTTGCCCCACCTGCATACTTTTTTGACCGAAATGACCATATTCATGTGCAATCACTGCTTTGAACTCTTGTTTATTGAGCCCGAAAAGAAGACCAAGACCGACCTCAAGGTTCTTTCTTTTTTGAAAGAAAAGACTGAGGAAAGGCTTATTGTAGAATACACAAGCATTAACCTCAGGGGAAACGTAAACATGCTTGGGCATTTTTTCACCTGCGCTATGAGATATTTCTTCAATGAGTGCGAAAAGTTTTGGAGCATCCGATTGATGAATTTCCAACCTATTCGGGTATCCTGAACGAGAAAACACGAATAGGCTTCTGATTATAGCCCATAAAAATCCGCCAATAATAATCCATCCACCAACAATGGCAATCAATGAACGAATGGAAATATAGCTCGATAAGATGCCAATTGTCAACCAGATACCTACCCATATAAGGAATATAGCAAAAGTGAAAATTAGAAGATAGACCATCCAGAATACTACAATTCTCAAAAGCACATTAACCCCTGATTGAACAATGTCCTTGCCGGTTTCATCCTTTTTGTTTGTTATAGCTACCGCAAGCATCAATATCAACATTATTGATACGAGTACAGCAGCTACTATACCAATGATGCCAATAAAAGATGGAGTTGTTGATTCTTTCTCGTTCGTTTGAACTTCACTAAAGTCTGATCTCGAAGCATTAGCAGGAACTCCTTTTATGAAGGCTGAAACGGACTTATAAGTATATTCTTGTTTCGTGCTATCAAAATCTTCGTAACGTGAGCCTTGTGTAAACCCGACTGCATCATTGATTAAATCATCATTGTCATAGAGCCATTGTAAATCCGAAAGAGGGATAATAGGGTCCAACTGGACGATTCCCTCATTGCCAAATATAATTTGCCGGTGATTTAGAGTTGTATCTGTCCCTTCAACATACATCAACGGTAATGACAATCTATGATGTTGTGTATCGTATTTTGGAGTCCATGCCCAGCCAACTTGCGCGTTTTTATAGTTGTCTGAATATCGTAAGCCGTCCAAAATCCATTTGAAGCCCATATTCCCAGCTTTATTGTCTTGAACATGGCCAACATTGCGATAAGACATAATCCACGCCCTGTCTATATCCTGCACAGAAGGTGTGGATTCAGGAATTATCATACCGATGACATCTTGTAGGGTAGATGCATCGTTACCCCAATACCCCAGAATTGATTTGGTTGTATTTGCATCAAGGTAAACGAAACCATTTGGTAAATTAAATTCTACAGGAGCCTCGCTAATTGAAAAAGAGCCCGATTGTGTTAATATGCCCTCCTCCGTTTCGTCACTATAAGTTTGTTCAACAAGTTGAGCATACCCGAGGTGGGAAACGAGGATTAATAGGAGTAACAATGCTATACGGTTCATGGACTGTTATTTGCTGAAAATTGATTTGATAAATAATTTCCCGACTTTTCGTTCAAGTCCTGCTTTGGAGGAGGGAATACCGATCTTCCGCGCAATATTCTGTTTAGCCAGAGTTAGGCCAATGGCGCGTTTCCACGAGAAAGATAATCCGGGAATTTTCATATGAGAACAGATTGTTGATGGCGCACCGGATGTTAAACCCGATGCGCCAACGAGTTTTATTTACTTCTTGAACAGTCGGAGAATCTCGCCAATCCAAAGCACCACTGACGTGCCGAAGATGATGATCGCCCAATCTGTGAATTTGAGGGGTTCAACATTGAAGAACTGTCCGCCAAATTCTACGATAAGGATTTGACCAACGAGGATTACCAATGCAATGAGAGCGAAACCGCCGCAGCCTTTGAAATGGAAAGCCGAACGTCCAGTGGCAAATGCACGGGCATTAAACATATTCCAGAACTGAAGGAACACAAAAATCGTGAAGAACAGAGAAAGCTCATATCCGCTAAGTCCTGAGTTTTCTCCCATTGCCACTTTACCAATCTCTGTAAGACTTGTAATGTCGGTATGCTCGAAGTAGTAGAGCAATCCAAGAAGGAAGATGAAGAACACACCTCCAACACCAATGATAGATTTCCACATTGGACGGTTGATTATAAAGGCTTCACGTGAACGTGGTTTGTCTTTCATGACAGAGGCAGATGGGGGCAGTGAGGCAAGAGCCATAGCTGCAAATGTATCCATGATTAGATTTACCCATAGCATCTGCGTAACCGTCAGTGGCGACTGCATACCCATGAAGGCACCGAAGAGAACGATGAAGCAAGCAGCAACATTCACGGTCATCTGGAAGAGAATGAAACGCTGGATATTCTGAAACAGGGAGCGTCCCCACATTACAGCGCGACCGATTGATGAGAATGAGTTGTCAATGATAGTAATGTCAGAGGCTTCTTTTGCCACAGAGGTGCCATCACCCATCGAAAGACCGACATGAGCACTCTTTAGTGCCGGAGCATCATTTGTTCCGTCACCCGTTACGGCAACCACTTCATTATTTGCTTGAAGAGCCTCTACGAGACGTTTTTTATCCATAGGGCGCGCACGCGCTATAATCTTAAGATCGCCTACACGCTCTTTGAGCTGCTTGTCAGAAAGTTCTGCAAACTCAACGCCTGTTATAATGTTGCGGTGGTTATCGGTCTTGTCGTTCCATAGACCAATCTGGCGACCTATTTCTTTTGCAGTTCCGGGAGTGTCGCCGGTTACGATCTTGACTTTTATACCGGCATCGGTTACTTCCTTAACAGCGTCAGGTACATCAAGACGAACGGGATCGGAAATGGCTACAATCCCAAGGAAAGTTAGATTAGCAGCTACAACCTTACCGTCGGCAATGGCAACATCTTTATCTCCAAGTTCCTGATAAGCGAAACCGAGAGTACGCATCGCCTGATTCTGATACTCCAAGAGTTGAGCATCAATCTCTGCCTTAGAAACACCGGCGGTGTTCTTACACATACCGAAGATGATTTCCGGCGCACCTTTCACATAAAGGATGGTTTTACCCGTAGTTGATTTTACAACAGTTGCCATATATTTGCGCTCTGTTGTAAAGGGCAACTCTTCAATTCGAGATGCTTTCTCGCGCAATTCCGCATAGTTAGCTCCACGTTCTTTAAGCCAAAGGAGTAAAGCACCCTCTGTTGGAT